>JAFGFY010000112.1 GCA_016930795.1 Deltaproteobacteria bacterium | reverse complement strand
TTTGATCATTTGTTTTGAGCCTTGAAAAAAGCATCTATCGACTACAGCAAAGAACACCTACTCGTATTGGAAAAGGATCCTCATTTCCGAGAAGAACTCCTCCGCACACTCTCCTTTCTTGGCTTTAAGGCCGATCCTGCTACTAGTGTTTCTCAAGCACTTGAAATGCTAAAGGAAAACCAATTCACCTTTCTCTTATCCGACCTCACAGGGCCTGATTCAAAAAGATTGAAGGTGTTTCATGACGTTGTTCTGAATCATCCCGAAGTCAGCGTGTTGGTCATGACCACTGTTCCAAAGGGTTACCCCTATAAAGAAGTAATAAGCGCCGGGGCGAGTGATTTTGTCAAAAAACCCTTTGAGGCAGGCGAATTAGAGGCCAAGGTCCAACGAATTATACTGGACCGGGATCGTAGGGCAGAGTTGAGCGAGCTCTCAATCACCGATTCCCTTACAGGGCTTTATAACCAACGACATTTTTACACGCGGCTTAAAGAAGAACTGGCTCGGGCCAAAAGGCAGTTTCGCCCGTTTTCACTCATCCTCCTTGATTTAGATGATTTTAAGGCCTACAACGATACTTACGGCCACTTTGCGGGGGATGAGGTCCTCCGCAGCTTCGGCGGGATTATCAGCAACCTTATCAGAGAGGGGGCGGACTCTGGGTATCGTTATGGAGGAGATGAGTTCGCCATCATTCTCACTGAAGCCGACCGCGGCATGGCGGAAGAGATCTGTAGGCGTATAGAGAAGTCTCTCGAAGAGAAAGAGTATAATGCGAGCATGGGTTACTCGACGTATAGTACGGGGATGACGGTCAAGGGCTTGGTGGAAGAGGCGGATAAAGCCCTTTATAAGTCTAAATTGAGAATCCCAGATGATGTCGGATAATATATATTATGTAAACTTGCTTTTATCTCTTTATCTTCTCCTTTCCCCTATCACAACATCCAGCGGATCAATCGTCACGGATCGCACTAAGAATTCTCAATTATTTCCTGATATTTATTGACATACTCCATTACCGCATTGTACAAAGACCTTTCGTTAATTTCTCGCGGAGGTTATGATATTCATGGGTAGTGTGGTCAAGAAGCGGCGCAAAAAGATTAGAAAGCACAAATATAGAAAATTGAAAAAGGCGATGAGGCACAAAAACAAGTAATATACTTTGCCTATATTCTCTAAAAAAAGGCAGTCCGGAGATCCGGATCTGCCTTCTTTTTTCTTGTCTAGTTGTTGTTTTCCCTGGATTTCGAGAAGAACGTCTTGGAACCTGAAAGGTCCTTGCCCTTCTCCTCGATTGATAGAAAGATTAAGGGTGCATATCGGCCGTTTATACCGCTTCGACCCTATTGATTTGCGGGACATTCTGTTTCAAGACCTTCTCAATTCCCATCTTGAGGGTCATCTGAGACATAGGACAGCCCCCACAGGCGCCTGTTAACTTGACTTTAACCACGCCCCCCTCATCCACATCGACAAGCTCAACATCGCCACCATCAGCCTGCAGAGAAGGTCTCACCTTATTCAAAGCGTCCTCAATTTGATCTTTCAGCATGTTTAAATCCTCCGTCATTTGTGCGTCGGCTTTCTCTTCGCTATTATTGTATAAGATAGCATCAATTACTCGAAAATCAATAGTTCATTCCAAAAACATTCGCGGCCCTTTGATCCAGATAGCGTGAAAGCCCTTCTGAATGCTCAGGGGACCACCCAAGGCTTCTCTGCCAAATCTCATCACTTTCCATACACAGATAGACCCCGAGATCATCGTGCCACTGATTAAGGATTTTGGACATATAGGTATACATGCCAACCCTTATGGGTTTGAAATAACGCATTTTTCCATCAAATCCGAGGATGAATTCCCCGTCCAGAATATGGGATCCGGTGTGTCTTTTTCTGATCACTTTCTTTAGCAAAGGCATATATCTGAGACAGCCCAGGCTTATCCAAATAATCCCATTCGGATTGATTAGATCATCCATCATATCCACAGTCCTTCTATATGCATCTTTCCAATCCTGATGCTCAATCAAAGGATCAAAGTGAAAGCCCACAACAAAACCCTCATCTTGGCAGCGACGGGCCGCTTCCAGCCTCTTTTTAATGCTCGGCGCCCCCTTCTCTTCTACAGCTGCGATTGAAGGGCTGTTCAACGACCATGATACAATAATTCTTTCCCGCCATGGGGATGAGAGGAGTCCATCGACTTCTTCTGTCTTTGTCTTAAGCTCAAGTACCGCATTCATCCTATTTGAGAGAAAAGGAAGAAGGAGCTTCCTCCAGCCGACTACGGATTCGAGGGCTAGACTGTCCATGAATTCACCCGTGCCGATTCTGAAGAGTTTACCTGAATTTCTGTCTATATAGTCGCCTATTTGATCGAGTTTGCTCTCAAGATTGACAAATACCCTCAATTCCGGCTGGTTGAAATATGCCTGCAGAACACAATAACTGCAATCCAGGGGGCAGTTTGTGCCTACATGCAGAATCTGATACCCGCAACAGATGTATTCTTTTGTTCCCGGACATGGCTTGAGAAATTCTCCTTGAAAAGGGAGTAGGCGAAGGGTCTCTTTGTCCAAGTCCAAGGCACCAGGTCCTTGCCGGGATTGTACGGGTTTCACATGCTCTACGGGGAGGCCATTCAGCCGGCCAAGGATCACGCTAGTCTGAGAATAGGTCTCTGCCCCCTCTTCCACCCGTATCCTTTTGAAACGCGCAGGCCCTGTCATCGCTTTTCCTCTTGCCAGGGATCAGCCAGTGCTTCAAGCCCTTCCAAATTGTTGAGGACCTTGATCCTATCTTTCAGTTGCCTGCCGTTTCCGAAAGTGATCTCAAGACGATAGTCAGGCCCCTCGAAAAAGGGCGGATGAGATATTCTTAATTTATCGGACAATCCCAGTCCTGAAACCGCTTTTCTAAAGGATTCTTCTGAGCGGGTTAAGAGCGGGAAACGGACTGACCGCAGGAGTCCAAGAATTCCCTTTGTTTTCTGCGGCAGGTTGAGCTTCTCGTTCTCCATAATTTCGACAAAGGGTGATTGTTTGAACAATCCGGGGATATCTATGCCATCCCTTATGCAAATATCATTCGCCATTTCGATGAATTGAAGTTGTTGATTGAAGGTCAACCTTAGATTCAGGATTAACTGAACAAGGTCTGTACGAAAGTCGGATTCAACTGCCAAGAGAGCTTCAAATGCCTTGACAGAAACCTCTCCTTTGGCAAGGGCGCTCTTCAAGCTGTGATCCTGCCCGTCCATATTCAAGAATAGGTCTAGGGTCGATTCACGGGAAGGAAGGGACAATAAGGGCATGTATGAGTGAATAACCTCTTCTCTGGGGATATGATGAATAAGTCGGGCCAGGATCATGGCCTTTTCTACCTCATTGAACTGCCTGGTGACACTATTCTCGTGAAGGTTCAAGAGAAGATGTCGCAGAGGGGAAAGGCCTAAACCGGTGGCGTCTCTACAAGAGATTTCTCCTATTTGAAGATTCTTGAGGGCGAGTATTCGTCGATAGCCTGAAACCACATCAATCCTCCCCTCTCCTCCCTTCACCACGATGGGCAGGTTGATGAGGCCGAATTCCTGAATAGAGCGGATGAGTGGGTCCAAGGCAAATCCGTAACTCATGCAAAAGGGTCCGGGGTCGTCATTGATCGCTTTAGAATCCAGGTTGATGAGAGGAGCCTTCGCTATTTCCATCATGTTCATCATAAATTACTCCACTAGATTTGACCTCATTTTATATCGGTTGCTGGCCAAGAAAAACCTGATAACAGAATTTTGTGAAGCATAAGGGCTTGATTTGACAGGCCAATCAGATCAATCGCAATTCAGTATCCTTATTTTGCTTGGAAGCCTTGGAGTTCAGCTTCGCTCTTGGAGAAAATTATTATCAAACATAACATCGAAGCCAATTCGCTGTAAACAGGATCTTCGGGCGTAAAAAATATGGCGTATGGAATGGCGGCGGCGAATGAAGGGGCAAAATGATCTTGATTCGAGGCCATCAATGATTCGCTTGAAACAGGATGGAAAATGAGATAATTTCTTGTCAGATGGTTGAGAATACGCAGATTTCGAAACAAGACCCTCATGGAAAGGAGTAGTTATCTCAAGAATAGCGCACATATTCGTGGTCACAGGCGTTTGTTTCTTACTCATCTTCCCATTGGTGCCGTCTCATGCCCAGGGGGATGAAGAAGACCATGTCATCAGGATCGGTCTCCCATTACCTTTATCAGGGACGAAGTCCTCACTTGGCGATTTGCATCGAAAATCGTATGTCATGGCTTTGGAAGAAATCAATGCCTCAGGCGGTATCAGGCAAGGGAAATACGCGGGATGGCCCATGGAATTTCTGTTCATAGACACACGTGGGATGGCGGAAACAGGGAGGGAATCGGTCGAGAATCTGATCTCCGAACAGGGTGTTTCAATCATCATGGGCGGGTATAGCAGCGCGGTTGCCTTCGCCGTGGCAGAGGTTTGTGAATGGAAACGAATTCCCTTTATCTCTTCCAGCGCTGCTGCCGATGAAATCACCCAACAAGGTTGGGAATTTACCTTCAGGGTAAATCCTCCTGTCAATGACTACAACTCCGGTCTTGAGGACTTTCTCTGCAACATCAATCAACCAAGATCCATGAGCATTGTATTCGAAAACACCCGGTTCGGTATATTTAGTGCTCAGGGCATGAAGAACTGGTGCGACGAAAACTTTATCGAGGTGTTGACATACGAGGCCTATGAGCCATGGGCAGGGGATTTCGAAGAAATAGCCGAAGAGATAGGTGCCTCCAACGCCGATATAGCCTTTGTGGCAGCCAATCTAAGGGATTCCGTAGCCCTGGTCAGTCAGCTGGCTCATTCGGAGACTCACCCCAAGATGCTTGCGGGAAGTGTAGGGACCTTTAGCGCCCCTGAATTCATCAAAGGGCTCGGTCCAAGATCTGAGAATCTGCTAGCCTCCGCGGTCTGGATACCTCAGGTTAATTATCCTGGTGCTAATGAATTCGTTCAACATTATAAGGCGAGATACGGAGCCGAACCTGACTACCATAGCGCACAGGCCTATGCTGCGGCCCAAGTCTGTAGAGATATTCTGGAGAGAACCCTCTCTCTTGAAGCAGGTGATCTCTTAGAGGCGCTGCATACCACGAATATGATGAGCGTCTTAGGTCCTGTGAAATTTTGCTCATACAAGAGCTTCACTAATCAAAACCAACTTCTTACCTTGGTCATTCAGATTCAGGACGGGGAGTTCCAAACCATTTGGCCCCCAAATGCCGCGACAGCAGATTGTGCTCATTGCGATAAGCATGGCGCTTATGACTTGGACACTCAAGAAAATCTTGGTGATCGCCCTACCTTTCAACCCTGATGAGCTGAATCCTCTTTATACCACATACTGTGTGGGTACCCATTCAAAACGCAACATCAAGTAGGCGGGATGTTCGAATTAAAAGACGTCGATCAGGATTTCCGATTTTTTCTTGGAGGACTCCATAATATGTTATGGCCGCTACTCGAACTCCAACCGTATCAAGAGTCAAAAAACCCTATATTTATAGATTCTTCGGCTCTTTTTAGCTTGACGAGCAGACGCCTTTCGACTATACTCCTCTAACACGGATAGGGGGTCCTATCTCCTCACTTAACGACCACGCAATTTGTTTCTCGAGCCCATAAGGGCTTTTCACTTTTTCACTCACATTTCCATCTCTAAATGTGAGAAGAGCCCCCGTTTCCCAAACGCCTAGTCATGTGCTCATTTGTTATTGTTGTTTTTGAATCCCCATCCGCTTGTCATGGGTCCCGTCGTATCGGGCGGCGGGAAGTTTCATTCTCTCGATCAGGTGAATAAATGATGGACAGACCCACGCGAATCCTGATTGTTGACGATGATCCGAAAATTCTAGGGTTGCTGTCCGACATGGTCAGTTCTCTTCAACACGAAGTCGAAACCGCCGAAGATGGTTTCGAAGCTATGGCCAAGGTCGGGTTGGACATTGACCTGATCCTTCTGGATGTCAACATGCCCGGCATGGATGGGTTCGAGGTGGCCCGTTCCATCCGAAAGCAGTATTTGGCAAATGAGCTCCCCATTATTATGGTCACCGGAATGGCCACCCGGGAAGACCGAATCGGCGCGGTGAATGCCGGCGCCAATGA
This sequence comes from Deltaproteobacteria bacterium, assembly GCA_016930795.1. Lineage (GTDB taxonomy): Bacteria > Desulfobacterota > DSM-4660 > Desulfatiglandales > HGW-15 > JAFGFY01. The sequence continues at coordinate 37,311 of JAFGFY010000112.1, read as the reverse complement.
CTTTGTCGCAAAGCCTTTCGACCTCACTGAGATTCGTGTCCGTATAAAGTCCCTGCTCGGGATGAAAGCTGCCCATGACGCTCTCCGCCGACACAAAGACCAACTGGAAGACGTTGTTCGAAGAAGAACACAGGCCCTTCGCACCGCCCTCGATGATGTAGTGGAGGCACAGCGCAGGCTGCGTGCGGCTAATCTTGAAACCATTCAAAGACTAGTGGCCGCGGCTGAATACAACGACCTAGGCAGTGCCGCCCATATTCAACGGATGAGTCAGTTCAGCGCTCTAATCGCAAAAAGACTCCAACTGTCACCCCAAAGGATTGAACTGATTCATCAGGCCAGCCCGATGCATGACATCGGAAAGATCGGAATTCCTCATGAAATTCTTCTCAAACCGGGCAAACTCAACCGCCGGGAATGGCAGCATATCAAACGCCACCCTACAATCGGGGCAAAAATACTGCAAAAATCGACTTCCCAGCTTCTCCGGTTAGGTGAGATCATTGCCCTTACGCACCACGAAAAGTGGGACGGTTCAGGCTATCCAAAAGGTCTTCGCGGAGATGAGATTCCCGTTGAGGGCAGGATTAGCGCCATTGCAGATGTCTTTGACGCCCTTACAAGCAAACGCCCTTACAAGGAGGCCTTCTCAAATGATATGGCATTCCAGGTTCTGTGGGATGGACGCGGTAAGCATTTCGATCCGGAACTAGTGGACCTTTTTGTCGGTAGCGTTGACGGAATAGTTGAAATCCAAAATGTTTTTCTATCCCAGGAAACGGCCCAGGAAACCATCTCAAAGGGATTTCCTCTGGCTCAATCTACGTATTGAGACCTTTGAAAAATATTCAATTTTGTTTAAGGTCAAGGAAGGCGAGAATTCTAACCACAGGAATACCCGTAGTATTTCGCGGATTAGAATTTGAGTCTGACGCCGAGATTGGGCAAAAGGGGGTGTTTTTCAAAGGTCTCGTATTAACCCATTTACTTATCTTCAATAAATAACCCCTACCACAGCACCTGTCATGCACGTGGCTATTGTTCCAGCCACAATCGATTTTGGGCCGAGGCCGACGATTTCCTCTCTTCTTTCGGGGACCATGGCCCCTACCCCACCAATCATTATTCCCAGTGACCCCAAGTTGGCGAAGCCGCACATGGCGTAGGTCATGATCAACTCCGACCTGGCACTCAACACGTTCTCGGGCAGCCTAGCAAGTTCTTCATAGGCCAAGAGTTCATTGAGAACGGTTTTTGTGCCCATTAAAGCACCGGAGAGTTGGGTCTCCGACCAGGGGATACCCATGAGCCAGGTCACCGGGGCCATGATAAATCCCAGGAGTCTTTGAAAGGTGATCGGTTCTCCAAACACATCCGGAAAAACAACTAATAAGAGGTTCAGGAGATGAACAATCGCCACAAACACCACTAGCATGGCAACAATGCTTATCAACAGCCTCACCCCGTCAACCGTTCCCTGGACGACGGCGCCCATGGAGCTGTTTGCCTGTACGGGTAATTCGAGCCTGCCGGTGGAGGGCTCACCTTCTTCAGGTACCATGAGTTTCGAAGTCGTGATGGCTGCTGGCGCGCTGATAAGAGATGCGGTGAGGAGATGACCCATGATACCTGGAATGGATTCTCTCAAGACCGAGGCATAAAGGACCAAAACGGTCCCGGCAATGGTCGCCATTCCCGCTGTCATAATGGTGAAGAGTTCACTTCGCGATATTCCCAAGAGATAAGGCCTTATGAGCAGTGGGGATTCCACCATACCTACGAAGATATTGGCTGTCACACCCAATCCTTCCACTCCCCCTATGCCCATAGCCCTGCGGAGGACCCATGAAAAGGATTTTACAACCAAAGGAATGATTCTCCAATGATACAGCAAGGCGGAAAGGGCGCTTATGACCAGCACAAGAGGAAGTCCGCGGAAAGCCAATATATAGCTGAGTCCCGGGCTCTTTTCATCGAAAGGAAGCGGATCTCCTCCAAGATAGCCAAAAACAAAACCGGTTCCCGCTCTGGTGGATTCTTCAAGGACCTCAACAACTCTGTTCATCCAAAGAAATAAGTCTTGACTTCCGGGAAGCCTGAGAAACAGGAGGGCGAGCAGTATTTGGAGTCCCACACCGGTGAGGAACGTTCTGAAGTGGATCCCTTTTCGGTGCTCCGAGAAGACCCAAGCCAAGGCCGCGAGGGCGAAAAAACCAAAAAGGCTATGCAATTTCTCCATGTTGTCGTCTCACCCAGAGGGACTGAGCTTACAATATATCCGGAACAAGGACCCAGATTATGGACCAACGTTCTTTTTCATCTTTTTCGAGGCAAACCACGCCGCCTTGCTGGAAATTGACGACTGGAACCAATGGATCACCAACGACTAAAAGAGACACAAGCTTACCCAGGTGTGGCATGTGGCCTGCGATTAATTGATCCTTTTTAGCCTCTTTAATCTGGTTGGCGATCCTTGTTACATTATCCAAAGGGCCGAGACAGGGGCTCTCTTGAAGTTCCAATCTCGAATTCAGTCTGGAAGCCATGATCGCGGCGGTCTGTTTTGCGCGGGCCTTTCCGCTATGCAGGGCCTGATCAATCTCTACCCCGGTCCTATGGAGAAACTCCGCGATCTTTTCTACATCTTTTTTCCCTAGATCTGACAGGGGCTGCTCTGGATCCTCCATTGAAGATACAGGTTGGCCGTGCCGCATCAAATAGACTCTCATCATCTTCACCTTGATTCTTTTAGAAAGCGTTTATCATTTCTTTCCTCTCCGTGCTTCCTTGACGAGATCTTTGCCGAATTCATCAAGAAAGGCGTCCACATCTTCCTTCCAGTCCACCATAACATTGAGACCTTGTTTTTTTAAAAGTCTATTCTCAAGAATGCAATTATGCGGTCTTTTTGCCAATTGTTTATAGTCAGTTAGGCCTATTGGTTCAAGTGATATATTCAAATTAAGTTTTTTGAAGACATATTGGGAAAGCTCATACGGCGTGCAATAACCTTCCGCAGTGGCATGGTAGGTTCCTTTAGCGTCACGTTCTATCAGTTCTTTAATTTGCGTGGCGAGGCGGTAGGACCAGGTGGGTGAAGCATATTGGTCGGCGACAACCCTCAGTGTTTTTCTCTTCTTGCCTAAGGTCTTGTTTAGGATAGATTTGATAAAGTCTTTTCCCTTAATCCCATATAACCACCCTGAACGAACAATAATGTAGTCTGGCGCGTTTTCCTTAACCGCGACCTCACTTTCATACTTACTACGACCGTAGGCGGAGAGTGGTTCCATAGAGTCATCCTCAAAATAGGGTTGGGGCAGACTCTTCTTCCCATCAAAGACATAATCGCTTGAGATATGGACGACCTTGCAGTTGAACCTTGCAGAGCCTTGCGCCAGGTTACGAGGGCCCTCCAAATTAACCTTTCTCACCTTAAAATGTTCCTTTTCACAAGCATCTACGTCGGTAAATGCAGCACAATTGAGTACGATGTCCGGAGAGACTTTCTGCATCTTCTCGATAACAACATCCCAATTTATAATATCCAGTTCCTCCCTGTTCGGAGCGATAACCTCGTAAGCATTGCCCAAAACCTCCTTACAATCGTGCCCCAACAGTCCGCTGCTACCCAGAAGCAATATTCGCATATGCAAAAAGCCTCCCTGAATTGAAGCTCCCCGCGGCAAGCCGCGGGGGATCTTCCAAATGTAAGGATCTTTCTATTACTGTAATTCGCTCGCTAACCCCGCAGCCCGACCTCCGCAGTAGCCTGCTACGGAGGATGGACAAGCTACGGGGAATGCGCTCGCTGTGCATTTTCAAAACGCTGTGGCTTTTTATTATCACAAATCATCTAACAAATCAGCAAAATCTTAAGGTTGGCACTCTGAATTTCAGCGAAACTCCACACCATTCTCTTGATTTCTCTCTCCTATTGTTGTAGGGGTTTCCAGGATATTGATGAGCAAAGAGATTGAGGAGATCTCAACGATGGGACCTCAAAATAAAGAAGATGAGCGCCTCACGGGTGAATTGGAGAGACTTCGCCGCCGGGTTTCAGAATTGGAGATGTTGGAGATTGAGCGAAAACAAGCTCAAGAGGCGCTGAGGGAAAGCGAAAACAGAGCTCGTGCGCTATTGGACGCCCCCACTGAGTCGGCCATACTGATAGATCCGGATGGCAGGATTACTGCTGCCAATCATATGGCCGGGAAGTATTTGGGAATGGACGTCGATAACATGATAGGGAAATCCATTTTTGATCTGCTTCCTCCTGAAGTCGCCCAGGCCAGAAACCAGAAGGTCTTCCAGGTTGTTGAGTCAGGCAAGTCCATACGTTTTGAGGATACTCACAAAGGAAGATTCTATGATCACAATGTCTATCCCATCTTAAACGTGGAGGGGGAATTCACCCAAATAGCTGTTTATAGCCGCGATGTCACAGATTACAGGCTTGCTGAGGCCCAATTACGGCAACGAAGTAATCAACTCCTTGCGTCCGAAGAGGAATACCGAACCCTCGTAGAAAACGTTCCTCTCGTGGTTTACAGATTAGGAGCTACCGGACAAATCGCCTTTATCAATTCGATAGTCGAAGAAATATTCGGGTTCACGCCCGACGAAATACTCCAAAATCCTTGGCTCGCCATTCAGAGAGTCCATAATGAAGACCGGGCCAGAGTAGAGGACCTGAGGAACAAGAGTTTCAAGGAAGGAAAAGAGTTTCTTGCTGAATACCGTGTCAAGCATAAAGATGGACACACTGTCTTTGTATCCGATCATGCCATTCCCCACAAAGATCATGAAGGTTCAATCAGGAGTGTCGACGGAATCATGATGGATATAACCGGACGGATGAAGATGCAGGAAGAGCTCGTTCGGTCTGGAGAACTCAAGACAATCGGTGAAATCTCCGCACGTCTTGCACACGAAATTCGAAACCCCCTTGTATCTGTGGGTGGATTCGCACGCCGTCTATTGTCCTCCATGGACCATGAGGATCCCAACAGAGAAAATGTGAAAATCATTGTAAAAGAGGTGGGCAGGCTGGAGGTCATACTGAAAATGATCCTGAATTATTTACATCCCATCGAACTCCAACTCGTTCCGACTGACCTAAACCGATTGCTTGAAAAAGTCATGGACGCAATGGCAACGGCGTTCAATGAAAGAGGAGTGAAAATAAGCCTCTTTTTGGATCCAGAGCTTCCGGTTGTTCCCATTGATCCACAGCGATTTGAACTTGTCCTTGAGGCCCTTGCCAAACAGGCACTGAACCAGATGGTCGAAAAAGAGACTCTTTACCTGAGGTCATCTCGGGAGAGTGGAATCTACAATCTAATCATGCGCTACAAGGTTCAGCACATCTCCTCGGACGATATAGAGCACTTCTTCTACCCTTTCACGACTTCTCAAATGGGCTCACTGAGGTACGATACCGCGGATCTTCCTATCTCTAAGCTCGTCATTGACAAGCATGGAGGTTCCATTGATGTTCACCTGGACCAATCGAATGAACTCATCATTTGTATCTCACTTCCTGTTTGAAAAAGCCCTTTCTCCAAGAATACTCCCCTCTTCGAGAGTCAAAGTCTGGAGACATGGATCATCTCCGAATCGAAGAACTGTATACTTATGAACCAAAAAACAGGAGTGGTTTGAGGAGGACAGGAAGGGATTTCTATCCTTTTTTATACGGGGTACTCGAGTCAACGCGTTTTTTTCTGAGTGTTTCTCGTAATTCCGCAAGGTCTGCGGAAAGTGCCTGAAAAAAGGCGTGAGCGTCTGGAGTACGTTCAGGATCAAAACTGGTCGCCACACCCGCGACCTTTATTGACAAAGGGACACCTTTCATTTCAACCGCCACGCTATTTAGCAGTCTGACATGCCGTTCCAAAGCCAATTTGGCTTTATCATTCGGTGTCATGGGTAAAAGCGCGATCAATTTGTTCTCCTCGATTAGGGCTGCGACGTCTCCTCCCCTAATTTCAGTGGCCAGTCTCTCCAGAATCGCCTCAAGGAGCAATTGCGGTTTGATCTCTTCAGCCAGTTTCTTTTTCGGCCGGGCCGAAACGACAGTGAAAGAAAGCGCTGAAAAAGGAACATGATGCTGCATGGATTTAGATGTCTCCCTCTCCAGATAGAACATCAGTTTATTGGAGTCCATCACCCCTGCGAGTTTGAGTTTGTCGGCGATTTCCTTCTGCCTTTTTTCCTTCTGTCTGTTGATCTCCTCCAAAACCCTTTCAAAATCGTCTTCATCAAGCCCTTGGGATCGAGCCTGGTCGCGAACTCTACCAAGAATGTCACCTAATTCTTCGTTTTCACCAGCCCCCTGTTCCAGAATCTGAAGCACACTCATTTTTGTCAATCCTTCAGCTTCTTGCTGATCTGACTCAGAGGTTTTCCATTCTTCTTTAAGGGCTTCAAATGATGTCGTGGATCGGCTTTTGAGCCTCTCTCCTACTTGATCAACAATACTACTTTCTACACCCATTCCTTTCAGTTCATCGAGAATTTGAGACTCAACTTGACCCATCACCTGGCGCAGCTGTTCTTCGTCTTCCAGATCCTCGTCTCGCGCGATATCCAGGGTCATCTTGGATCCTATGCGTTCAACATATTCCACTAATAATTCGGTCAGAGCATTCTCATCTCCAGTGCTTTTCTGAATCTCAGCTGCAAGAAAAATGAGTTCGGCTGCCCTCTTAGGATTATTCTTTACTTCCTGTATCAGTTCAACTCCGTCAAGGCCGACCTCTTCGGCGCCTTCTAAGAGAACCTTTGACAGTTCTTCATTCTGTAATTCGTGGGAAAGTTCATTGACAAGATTCAGAAAGTCGGAAAGGGTCATCCCCTCCTCCATAAGGGCTTCTTTGATTTTTGGAAGAAGTCTTTTGAGGTCTTGAGGGTCGGGAACCAGTCTCTTCAGAATCTGAGCCAGACGGGGAACCGATATCTCGCCGGACTTGTATTCATCCCTTATCAGCTGAATGACTACATTGTCGGTGATTTCGTTGGCTTTATCCAAAATTTCCTGTTCATTGGAATAAAACACCCCCTGGGACTTCTGGACCTCCAAGGCCTGAACGAGCTCTTCTTTCATCTTGAAGACCGCATCAGCCACCTCAGATACGGCAGGCCCGTCTCTCTTTCCTTCACGCCTATCAGAAAGGTATTTCCCCACAGACTTCTCGATCAGCCCAAGCTGATGCGAAATACCCGCGCCGGAGCGCTTTCCATGGCCGTCAATCTGAGCATCGGAGTCTCGACCAGCCGCCATGATTCTTTTAAGCATCGCGACTGGACTTTCAGTGATTTTCTTAATGGTCTGAGTGTTTCTTGCTGATGCTTCTTCCAGGGCTTCACGATCAATGACTTCCTGATCAGTGGCAACCCTTTTGAAATAGACCGTGTTCATTTTGATCTGACTGATTCCACGGGATTCCAGTTCTTCCTGTATCACACGAGCATTCGGGTACTCTTTCAGGGAAGTAAATACCTCGATAAAACCCACGACCCCTTTATCCGTGAGACCTCTATGGAAAGAAATGGACTGGATTTCGGCCTTCTTGAAGTGCATTCTCATCTTTGTGACATTTATCCGGGGGTCCAAAGGCTCATCATCAAGAAAAAACTGATCTTGATTCATCATGATGGTCACCGAAGAATGGGCCTTGAGGACTTCTTGAACCACAGGGAGGAACTCATCAAAAGCCTGTTTGCAGTAAGGGTGATTTGCATCATACATGGTAACGCGGTTGAATATCATAAAGAAAGAGCGGGCGAAGCGCGTGATTTTGTCCGTGTCGAGTTGGGATTCAGGCATATTATCTATTTTATCCCCCTTAGGGCTAATTTCGCAAATGTTCCGCGTTATATTCTTCAAGCCGTTCCAAAAACTCACGACAATCGGGAAACCGCGTATCTGGATAGAAGGAAACAGCTTTTAGAACGATCTCGTCCAGATCAGGATGGATCGCCTTGTTCAGTTCTGAAGGCTTTCTTAGAAAGAGTTGGTCTTTCTTGTCCAGCTTCATCTGCAGTAGGCTCCGTGCTGAGTCCCATGGCGGCATTGGGAGCTTAGAGACGAGCATTTCAAACAGCATGAGGCCGGCCGCATAAACATCGGTACGGCCATCTATGACTTCGTTTAGGATCTGCTCAGGGGCCATGTAAACGGGGGTTCCCTGAATGACTGATGAATCCTCATCCGGCCCACGTAATGTTTTGGCTATGCCGAAATCAAGCACGATCGGACGTTTTGAATGGGTCTCAAAAAGGACGTTTCCCGGTTTAATATCACGATGTATAATATCTTGGTGATGGGCATAGTCCAGGGCATCAAGCACCTTTCGCATAATATCGATTGTTGTTTTCACGGGCAAAATCCGCCTAGAGGGCAATACATGCTTGCGGGCCGCTTTCAAGTATTCCGCAAGAGATTTTCCGTGCACGAGTTGCATGGCAAAGAACAAGAAATCATCGGTTGCGCCCACTTCATAGATCTGAATGATATTGGGGTGTGAAAGGATCGCAGCCGATTCCGCCTCCCTTTGAAAGCGTTCAGCAGTATCAGCGGTCAAAAGGACCTTGGGCAGGATTTTGACCGCGATTTGTCTCTTCAATGTCCTTTGAAAAGCCACAAACACAATAGCGGACCCACCTCGGGCGAGTTCCTTAAGGATTGTGGCCGTGCCGACTTCCTGACCGATAAGATAATCAAGGTTGAGTTCTTTTATCGATGTCATGCGATTCTGTCATCAAAAAACATAAGGATGTGTCGTATATCCAGTAGTTAAACAAGTCTAAACCTTACTATTTTAGACTCAATCAGGGGCATTTTTCAAGTCAAAACTGACGAGGGCTTCTCTAATGGCAACCTTTTTTACATGTTTTACGGGTGAGAAGGAAAAAACGAAGGATGTATTACAACTCCATGTGTTCCGATCCCATCAACAGATTGACCACCAAATTAGCCTGATGATGAGCCGCAATCCCCACCCTTGGGGCCATTAATCCTCTCCCCGGCTCAGCAGCAGTCACAAAATCTCCAACCATGAAGATCTTTTCTCCAAGCTTCATGGTTTGAATGCTATTGCTATCGCCATAGCCGGCCATACCGGATGCACCAATCATATAGACGTTGGGAAGCGTTTCAGCGACTGTCTGCATGATCATGACCTTGGTTTCGGGGCGATCAAAACATTCTACAACGATATCTGCGTGCCGCAAGAGTCGGGGAATATTGTCCCTATTCAGAATCACTTTGTGGGTAACAATGTTGAGGTATGGATTGATATCTTGAAGGATTCTGCTCATGGCGTCTGTCTTTGCCAACCCGATATGCCCAACACCATAATGCTGTCGATTGAGATTGCTCGGTTCCACCAGATCGAAATCGACAAGAATAAGTGTTCCTATTCCAACTCGGGCCAAAGCGATGGTTACCGCGGAACCGAGCCCCCCCAACCCGGCGATTCCCACGGTGGCCCTCTTCAACCGAGCGTGGACGCCCGGGGTATGGCGGGAAGCCATTAGCGCTTCAAGTTCCTCCGCCTTGGGAATTTCACCGCGCCGAATGAAAATGACTTCATCCTTCTCTTTAAGGAGAGTGTCCGGACTACTTGGGAAACCATTGACCACCAAGATGTCGGCATCGGGTTTGATCTCTTGGCGTAGTTCTCCTACTGTAAAACCCTCAGGCACGGACCGACTCTGTTCGTTGGCAAGCACGGTTATCATGTTCTCGCTCATAGATCAGCTTCCTATCGGCGTACGGTACGGGGCATTGGTGCAGGTGTTCACGGATTCAGGGTCAGGAGGTGATAATTGATATACGCTCATGTAAATCATTCGAATAGTGAGAATGTGTTATTCCGTATGTGCGAACGAGTGTCGTGTTCAAGAGATCCTTTCCATAATTCCAGCCGGTTCTATGTCCCCTTTGAAACTGTGCAGCAGGCGCCGATTATTTAAGTTAATTCTGAGACACGAAATTAGATTATAGACTTTGACAAGGCTGGAATCAAGAAAGATTCTATGAAAGAGAGGTGTCTATGAGGATGAAGACTCTAGGATAAAAATGAGTGATTTCTAATCCTTTTTGATTTGGCGGCAAACCTCAGGGCTATCTAAATACCCGAGTCGTCAAAAACCTCGTTGACATGTCGTGTTGCAATGATGTTGCAGGAAGTCCCGGCCGGCTCCCTTATCAGAACGTCTCCAACCTTTACAGGTGCCTTTACCTTGATCGATTTTATGGCCTTCATGACATTCGAAATACTTTTCAAGGGAATGGCCGCATCCGTTCGAACGCTGACCAGTGGGTAGTCGCCACCATCTACAATGATGCTACTCGCGATGGTTCTCATAGGATTGATCAGTTCCTGTTCAGCCCACGCGGGACCTTTTTCACAGAGTGCTCCACTGATTTTTCTGACTACGGTCTGAGATCCCTCTTCTATCAATGCCTTCAGCTCACAGCCGTTAGGACAAATCACACAAATAAGTTCCTTCTCAGTCATTTTACACTCACGCATAATCTTTTAGCACTCCCCAGTTTGTTCGCCTTGACCTTGATCCGAACCATTTCAGCCGGATGAAGCCGAAGCATCTTTTTTCGCGCGAGCTTTTTTTCGCTGTCTTTCACCCAGACGCTCTGATTCCGAGAAGGGGCGGCCACACGCAGCGAAAGGGTGAAGTCTCTTGCCCCGCTGACTTTTTGTGGAAGCACATAGCGCACGCCCTCTCCTGGCTCGATCTGGATATAGGACTCACGCGGTTGGATACCCCCGTCCAAATATTCAACAGCAAACCGGCCGGCTAATTCTGCCTCTTCTGAAACATGATCGACCAAATCATGCACATGAAGAACATTCCCGCACGAAAAGACGCCGGGAAGGCTTGTCATAAGTGTATCGTCCACTTGGGCGCCACCGGTCCTGGATTCCATAACGACATTAGCGCCTCGAGACAATTCATTCTCAGGGATCAAACCGACGGAAAGCAGGAGGGTGTCGCATGGCACGTAACGCTCCGTCCCTGGAACCGGCATAAGGCCTTCATTCACCTCCGCCACGGTGACCCCGGTCAATCTCTCCTTTCCGTGAAGATTGATGACCGATGTACTCAAATGGAGCGGAATATCATAATCATTGAGGCATTGCTGTATGTTGCGAGGAAGCCCGCTGGCATAAGGCAGGATCTCGAATACGGACTCCACTTTGGCCCCCTCCAGGGTCATTCGTCTGGCCATGATCAGGCCGATATCGCCCGAACCCATGATTACAGCCTGTTTCCCCACCATGATGTTCTGAAGATTGATAAAATTTTGTGCAGCACCGGCTGTGTAGATCCCGGCAGGCCTTGTTCCGGGCAGTGAAATTGCGCCCGCGGTTCTTTCTCTGCATCCCATGGACAAGATTACGGCTCCTGCCTCAATCTTCTTGAATCCGTTCCTGGAGCTGACATAGAGATTTCGCCCGCTATCCATCGATAGGACGATGGTTCCCAACATGGCTTCAAGCCGCTGGGCCTTAAATTCATCGATATAGAGCTGGGCATATTCCGGTCCCGTGAGAGTCTCACCAAACCGGTGAAGGCCAAAGCCATCATGGATACATTGATTGAGGATACCGCCGTAGGTCTTAGCCCTCTCGATCAAAAGTACATCACGGCAGCCGTTTCTTCGAGCAGAGATTGCAGCAGCCAGACCGGCCGGTCCGCCACCGATAACGACCAAATCATGCTTTATGTTTTGCATAGGATCTCGATCCTTCTCCTGAGCCCTGCGCCGTATGTCATAAGCCTTTCCTTTACCGCACCCTCCCGCTAAAAAGTGGAGAGCCCTTGCTTTGCAGCAAATAATCTTCCGGCTTGTAGCCAAATTCCTGTTTCAGTATCTCCACAATCCGGGGAAGGCAGAATCCTCCCTGACAACGTCCCATCATAGCCCGAGAGCGGTATTTTATGCCGTTTATGGTCGAATTGCGTAATGGATTTTGAATGGCATCCAAAATTTCCTTTTTGGTTATCTGTTCACAGCGGCATATGACCTCGCCATAGTCCGGATTTTTTGCCACAAGATCGGCTTTTTTCTCTTCAGGTAACTCATGGAAAAAACCGACTGAGCCGGGGCGTTCAGAGACAAATCGGTCTTTATCCTTCAGATCGACAAACCTCCCCACCATCTCCTTCGCCATCAGCCCGATTGCAGGAGCACTGGTTAGACCAGGACTTTCGATACCTACCAGGTTGATGAAACCGGGGAAATCATCCCGACTCTCAATGATAAAGTCTTTGTACCCTCCGACTTCGGGAGGATTCTGCTTTGCCCTCAGCCCCGAAAAGCTTCGAATGAAGTCCGTGGTAGAAAGCTCGGGAAGGAGTTCGTGCCCTTCCTTTTTTAATTGCGTCATGATCTCCGATGTGGAGGCGAAATCATCCGGCTCATCCACATATTCACTACTCGGCCCGATGAGGATATTGCCATCTACGGTGTTGGTCAGATGAATCCCCAATCCCGCACCACCCTTTCGTGGTGCGGGATAGACCAGGGTGGACAAGGTTCCCTTCAGTCTCTTATCTAGAACAAGGTATTCACCTCGGCATGGATAGATCCGGTATTCGTCTATACCCAGCATCTCGCAGACGCGATCGGAGAACAGGCCTGCGGAATTGATCAATACAGGGGCCTCGAATTCTTCCCCCTGGGCCGTGTTGACCACAAATTCTCGGCTGTTTTTGCTAATATTCGTGACCCCATGGCCCAGATAGAACTCAACACCGTTTGCTGCGGCATTCTCCGCCAGGGCAATGCTCAGACCATAGGGGCAGATTATCCCTGTTGATGGGGAATAGAGGGCCTTGATTCCTCCAACACCGGGTTGTATCTGTTGCATCTGCTCCTGGTCGAGTATTTCAAGACCGGGCACATTGTTGGCCTCGCCCTGTTCTTTCAAGCTGTGGAGGGTCTCAATACCATCCTCATCCTGGGCAACCGTCAGTTTTCCGATATATTCAATTTTGATCTTCAGGTCACTACAAAGATCCTTCATCATGGCATTTCCCTGAACACTGAGGCGCGCGCGTAGAGTCCCCGGTTTATAATGAATGCCGGAATGGAGTACACCACTATTACGGGAACTCGCGCCCATAGCCACGTCCAGTTCTTTTTCAAGAACCGCGATACTAACCTCATATCGAGACAATTCTCGGGCAATAGCATTACCTACGACCCCAGCACCGATAATAATGACATCACATTTTTTCATCATTATACAGAATGACTCCGCAGTCCTAAAAAAAACTCCTCCTTTGGAGGAGCGCAATGCGGCAAAGCGACTTTGTATCAGGATTCCTACGGAAGATTCATAGCTGGAATTCCTGTCTATAAATCACTTGTTCAGTGTAAATCCATATTCTGTGGTTCGAGATAATTTCAGAGTTATCAGGGTCTCCCGGACCCCCTTAGCTGGTGTGACGTATCCCCATCCCGAATTTGTCGGCACGGGATTCAAATAGAAATTCTTCCTTTTCTTCCAGCACTCGCTTAAAACCCTTAAGCACTTCTTTCTTTACGTTGCCGATATGTTTCGAAAGTGTCGCCTTCGCCCCTTTGATGTCTCCGGAAACCGCATATTCAAAGGTTTTTTGATGGTCCTTGTCCATGGCATCCATGGATCCGATGGGCATGTAGCTGCCGCCGTATTTCAACAATAAGAGGTCAAACACATGGCGCAACACCCGAATCTGGGTCTGCCGACCGGATAGAGATGCCAGTGTCAAATGAAAGTCGGTATTCTTAAAAAGCCTCTCCTTGAGATAAAACCCCCTTTCCGCAGATAAATGGGCATCAAGGGAAGCCTTCAATCGTTTGATTCCTTCCTTATTCAGATGCTTAACAGTCTCCGGCAAAAGGGAAGGTTCAATGATCTCACGTAGCTCATAGATTTCTTCGATTTCCTGAAGGCTGAAAGGCGTCATGTAATACCCGCGGTTTGGTTTATGGAGGACAAGACCTTCAATCTCCAGCCATTTGAGCGCCTGGATGATAGGTGTCGGGCTCATGTTCAGACGCTCCGCCAGTTCACGATATGGAATTTTCTGCCCTGGAACGAGTTCCTTGTTATACAATAGACGACGAATCCCTTGATAGGCCTTCTGGCTGTGGTCCTCATAGTTGTTCAGATTTGCCCCTTTCTTATTTCTGGGCATACGCACTCCTTAATAAAGCATGATGCTATTGATAAAATAATTAATTATATTTTTAATCTATTTGTCAATCAATTTTTTGTACATTCCATTCCGCTTTATGTAACCAGTTGATTATATAATATTTTACTCATCAATATTAAATGAATCCTTTGAAGCTGATCATGCAATTATGGTATCGACAATCGATTTTAGTCTTGACATCCAACCAGAGTTTTCACATACTCCAAACACTGCAAACCAAGTGATATCCCTTTTGCCATGGGGTACCCGCTGATCTCTTAGCGGGAAGATTCATTTTCTTTAGAAGAGACTGAAAGGAAAGCGAGATTCCTTAAAATAATCACCTCTATCGGAGCCGAAACATCATGAGACTCTATGAATTCGAAGCAGCAAATCTATTCAAGACCAAGGGGATTCCTGTCCCAAGGCAAAAGGTGGTTGAAACCACGGAAGAGGCGCTATCCATTGCCGGGGAGATCGGTTATCCCGTCCTTATCAAGGCTCAGGTCCTCGTTGGAGGGCGTGGACTCGCCGGCGGCATCAAGACGGTATCCACCCCTGAAGAACTTGAAGACACGGCAGGGCAAATGCTCGGCTCTGAAATCAAGGGATTACCTGTTCGAAAAATCCTTGTCAGCGAAAAAGCGGATATCTCAAAAGAACTTTATGTCGGCATTACTATCGACGGCTATTCTGGAAAGCCTGTCGTCTTGGTGAGCACCGAAGGCGGCGTGAACATTGAGAAAGTGGCACGCACATCACCCGAGAAAATTGGCACAGCCACAATAGACCCGAAATTCGGATTCTATCCCTACCAGGCACGGAGCCTTCTGAGAAAGCTCGGTCTTTCCAAACGGTTATTGGGTTCCTGTGCCGATGTGATCAATCGGCTCTATACGCTCTTCACAGAGTTTGAAGCTCTAATCGCAGAGATCAATCCCCTGGTTGTCCTCCCCAACGAAGGCTTATTGGCTGCGGATGCTGTTTTCGAGATTGATCCTTCGGCTGTCTCACGCATCAAGTATCCTCTCCCAGACCGTTTTGAGAGGATTGAGAACCCAATGGAGCGCAAGGGCAAGGAAATTGGTGTGACATATGTGGACCTAGACGGGGATATCGGTCTGATCTCCTCTGGGGCCGGTCTTGGCATGGCAAGTATGGATATCATAGGAAAGATCCTCCGTCCAGGCAATTTTCTGGAGACCGGAGGTGGCATCACTGAGGAACTCCTCTATAAATGCATGGAACTTGTCATGATGAAACCGAACCTGAAAGCGATTTTCATCAATATCTATGGTGGAATTAATCCTATTCATGAAGGAGCTAAAGGTGTTGTGCGATATATCAAAGAGCATCAAGTAAAAATACCCATAGTTGCCAAGGCCCTCGGGAATCATCAGGAAGAAACATGGGAAATCTTGCGGTCCGCTGGTGTTCATGTAGTGACAGAGGCGGCTACAGAGAAGGCCGTTGACCGCCTCATTGAATTGGTGCGCAAACGCTAAAGGTTGCTTTGACAGTGCATAAGCATATTTGTTGGATTTCGATCTAGAAGATATAAGATCAGGTTATCCGTTTTGAAATATCACAGAGAGGCATGCAAATGAGTATTCTTCTTGACGAAAAGACGCGCGTCATCGTGCAAGGAATCACGGGGAAAATCGCCAGGGTACAGACGAAATGGATGCTTGATTACGGTACGACTATTGTTGGCGGCGTAACTCCAGGCAAGGGGGGTGCCACGGTGGAAGGACTTCCCGTATTTGACAGTGTTGAAGAGGCAGTCAAGGAGACCGGGGCCAATGCATCGGTCTTCTTTGTGCCGGCCCCCTTTGTTTTGGACGCTTTTTATGAGACAATTGACGCAGCTATAAAATTTATTGTGATCGTGCCTGAGCACGTCCCTGTCCATGATGTCATGAAAATGCGCTCGTATGCTATTGAAAATAAAGTCTTTGCCATTGGTCCCACAACGCCGGGAATCCTTGTTCCGGGAAAGGGCAAGATGGGGATAATGCCTGCCTCTATGTTCGCACCGGGTCGAGTAGGGATTATCTCCCGCAGCGGAACCCTCTCGTATGAATTTGCAGGAATTCTTTCAGAAAATAACGTGGGCCAGAGTACTGTAGTTGGTATGGGGGCCGACCCGATAGTTTTAGCTAACCTGCCCGACATCCTGGAACTCTTTGAAAAAGATGATGAGACCGATGCGGTGATCATCGTCGGTGAAGTCGGTGGGGAACAGGAAGAAAGGGCTGCGAAATACATTACCAGCCACATGAAGAAACCAGTGGCCGCCTATATTGCGGGACGTTTCTCTCCTCAGGGAAAACGCATGGGACATGCCGGCGCCATCGTCCGGAGTTCAGCAGGAACAGTGGAAGCCAAGTGGGAGGCCTTAGCCAAGGCCAAAGTCACCATCCTTGAGTCACCCATGGACGTTTCCTATTGGACATCAAAACACGGCTTTCACTAACAGAATTTATGCACTAAAAAAATCAAAGACACTTCACCTCATAGGAAACAAATTCCCTGCCTCATCGTCCATTTACGCCATTCCAAAGCCTTCCCCTTCAGGCTTATTCAAGGAGATGATCCCATGTTGGATCTTAAGAGGAAGATGATCGACTATTGTATGGAGGAGCTTAAAAAAACCTATCGCCGGACGTTTACCGAAGCTTGGACTCACTGAGAAGCTTGGATACAAGACCCCTCAAGACCTTCGCAGCAACAATATAAAATTCTACTGGATCGATATTCCATCCTGATATCATACGAGCTCCGGAATCGCGATCAGTGAGATTGACAAACGTCTACGCTTACACCTAATATATCTCTAACACTCTTTCCGAAGAATTGGCTTCTGCCCTTATGTTTGCTTCCATCAAAATATCCGATATCCCTCGATACCGGCGAAAAGTGCTGAGAGAACCCTCTAGTACAAGACCTGCCTTGTATGTCATCCAGAAGAATGAGGTCAGAGCTGTGGTCAAGGACTTCAGTCCCAATCGAAGTCTTTATCGGAATATCGTCGGCCGTTTTCTCGTCTGGAGAGAAAGTAAAGCATATAAGAGGTTGGCAGGCCTTCAAGGTGTTCCCCGCTTTTTTCGCTCGATTGACGGGATCGCGCTGATCCTGGAAGAAATTCCGGGCAATAATATCGAGGAAGTAGAGAAAAAAGAAATACTCCCCAAAGAGTTTTTTGAAGAACTACGGAGACTCGTAGAACGCATTCATAAGCGCGGGCTGGCTCACTGCGATATGAAAAGAGCCCCCAACATCTTGTTGGGGCACAACGGAAAACCTTATATTGTAGATTGGTCCGCATCCATCTCCAAGACGGAATGCAGGTTATTCCCTTTAAACCTCCTATATAGAAGGTTTCTTCTGGATGATTTCAACGCCATCACGAAGATTCAACTCAGACATTGCCCGGAAAATGTTACACCAGAAGATAAAAGTCATTATGATCACAGGAGCAGATCTGAAAAACTCATCAGGTCAATAAGAAACAAGGCACGCGCCCTCTTACAGAAGATAGCCTGACCTTCCCTCATATATCAACTTCATCGGGTTTTCTATTGGGCAGAGAAACCATGATTTTCTGAGCCATTCCCCTCCCCAACGCTATCCTTATTGTGTCATGCCCGACAATCAGTCGGCCAAAACCGTCATTATTGATGACCTCCAATTGATCTCCTTTCCTCAGTCCCATGGAGGCCAGTCTGTCTCTTGCCTGAACTCCTCCCATGATATCGGCAATAATCAGCCTTTCACCGGATTTGGCCATAGCAAGGGGCATTAAAGGCGCTCTCTCTGAGACGCATTGGGAGCAGAGTCCATAAATTTCCATTTTATGCTGAAGCATATGAAAGCCATGAGAAGTTGCTATCCTTAGCTGCAGCATTTCCATTTCTTCATTCCAGAATTCCGTGATTCGACCGCATTTAGTGCAAATCAGGTGGTCATGATGCCTGCCAAGGTGACGATGTTCATACCGAGGCGGTTGCCCCTCAAACAGCTTCTTTTGTGCAAATCCATGACTGACCCAGCGATTCATGCACTGTCTCACAAATTCTGTCTCATAATCAAACCCTCTGTCCTTCAGAAGCTGCATCATCTCCTCAAGGGTCACATGTTCTTCTGTGTTCAAAAATGCGTCGATGACGTTCAGCCTTTCTTCAACGTTGCCTATTTCATCACTCTCGATCAGGGATCGAAAATTCTTCTTTTCAAAATGACTGTCGTTGATCATAGCAGTTTTTTTCTTTCCCTTTTTAATTTGATTCTTCGAATAACTGTCGCGTTTTTCTTATTTCAATTCTGACTTTCTCTGGGATTGTACAGAGAAGACCCATAAGCCTGTTTAGTGACCTCTTTGAGCATTTTTACCGCTTCTGTCTGCACTTTGAGCAGTATCCGACCAAATCCAGGCGATGATCCACGATGTCGAAATGATGTTTTTTCCCCAGTCGTTCTTGTATTTCCTTTAGGTCCTTTTCTACAAACTCAATGACCTTGCCGCAACCAAGACAACGCAGATGACAATGGTGGGTCTGCCCATATATGGATTCATAGTGCATGTGGCCGTCTTCATGCCAGACTTCCTTGATCAATCCGCATTCCATAATCAAAGGGATATTGCGATAAATGGAGGCCTTTGATACTCGACTTCCTGAATTTCTAAGCCGAAGATAGAGCTCATCCACGTCAAAATGGTCCTGAGAAGCGAAGATTTCAAGGATAATCTCCTCCCGCTCCGGGGTGTTTCTTAGCCCTTTCTCTTTAATAAAGGACCTAAAAAGCTCAATTTCGTTACCCATTGTGGTCCCTATTGCAATTCAGTATCAATAATAACAACAATAAGTTGATATGTCAATGCCTATTCGCTGGAACTACTCAATTATGACGATATCCCCGTTTATGGGTCTCTCTATATGATGCGGGAAACGCACGTATCATGATCTCACCCCTCCCGTTGTACACGTGCAGTACAATAGAGCCAATAAGTGACAACCAGAATCAGAGCGACGCCAATCAATTCTCCTAAGAGCCCCATAGAGCCATAGATTAAGGGCATGGTTCTATCGTATTGTTTAAGAATAATGATGGGAATGGCCAGCAATATACCGATGAGGGCTTCCCCGGTGATCAAACCCGAGGCAAAGAGAAGGCCGTTTCGGTTTGAAGTCTCCACATCCTCGATCAGTGTCTTCCGGCGTGTATGAAATCGGGTTACTGCGTAATTGACTGCACCGCCAAGTACGATGGGCACGGCCAATTCAAGCGGCAAGTAGATCCCGATTGTGACAGCCAAAACCGGCGTACGAAACGTGCTCTCCTTTTGTTTGAGATACTCATCGAGAAGAATCACAAACGCGGCAATGCCCATGCCCGCAAAAACATAGCTCCATGGGAGATCACCCTTAAAGACACCACGACTCACCGAGGCCATGAGGTTCGCTTGAACGGCTGACAAGGCATCGGGGCCGACTCCGGGTTCTCCACGAAAACCATATGCCTTGTAGAGTAACATCAAGACCGGGGCAAGGACAAGGGCCGCGGAGATGGTCCCAATGATCTGCATCACTTGCTGCCGCCAAGGCGTAGCACCTAGAATGTGGCCTGCCTTGAGATCTTGCATGTTGTCACCGGCGATAGCTGCCGCACAGCAGACAACGCCGCCGATGATGATAGCGGCAGCAGGGCCGTTGACAGCATCCGTTCCCATCATGAGGAGCAGGAGTAGGGCTGAGACGGTCACCGTGGCGATGGTGACACCTGATATCGGGTTATTCGATGATCCCACCAAGCCGGCCATATAGCCGGCAACGGCTGAGAAGACAAAACCTGCTACCAGCATGACGAAAGCCATGGGAAGTGATACCGTGACGTCTTTAACAAAGTATTGGTAGACTAGAAAGAGCGGAACCAGGGATACAACGATAAAAACCAGGACCCATTTCATGGGCATATCCTTCTCGGTTCGTGGGACGCTATCTTCTCCCTCCTCTTTGACCTTTCGATAGGCCTTCAATCCAGAAACGATCCCACCAAAAAGTGATTTTCGCATGGAAAAAATAGTCCATAGACCGCCCAAGAGCATTCCTCCGACACCGAGATAACGGGTCTTGGAGGACCATATCTCGTATGCATATTCTCCGGCTGAGATCGCTTGTCCAGCCAGACTTCCCTCAGTATGCAGGGGCCAATCATTCAAGCTCGCGCAGATGGGGATGGCGATATACCAGTTCAGGACACCCCCCAGAAAGATAAGAACCGCTATATTGACTCCGACAATATAGCCGACAGAAAGGAGTGCGGGACTCAAGTTGGATCCAAAGTAGGCAATGGAATTCTTCACACGACACGCCTTCTCAAAAGTCTCGGGCCAGAGGCCGATTCCTTTTGCACCGATCTTGAAGAGAGCCCCTGCAACGGCTGCCAATGCGATCCGACGGACTCCTGCGCCACCTTCCTGTCCGGTCTCCAGGACCTCAGCGGTAGCAATCCCTTCGGGATATTGCAGTTTGTCTTCGACAATGAGAGCCCGTCGAAGAGGGATGGTAAAGAAGACCCCGAGCAACCCGCCGAAACCGGCAATGATCGTGACCCAAAGATAACTGAAGTCTTTCCAAAACCCCAGAATGACCAAGGCGGGAAGTGTAAAGATCACGCCGGCCGAAAGGGATTCACCGGCAGATGCCGCGGTTTGAACGATATTGTTTTCCAAAACATTACTCTGCTTAAAAAACCGTAGAATACCCATGGAGAGTACGGCTGCCGGAATAGAAGCCGAGACAGTCATGCCCGCAAACAGACCAAGATAGGCATTGGCGCCCGCCAGAATAATCGACAGCAACACGCCCAGAATAACGGCCTTGATCGTGATTTCCGCGAGAGCCTTCTGTGCATCATTCATGTGTATGACTCCTTCCAAAAAGAGTATCAGTTTTTATGCTTTAAATTCAAATAATTGACACTATTAGTTGATAATATTACTTAAATAAATGGGCTCTCAGAAAAATGACTACTCTCGTTGCTCTTGGACGTTTTTTCCGCCAATTCATAACCTGAAAGCCGAGCGATTTCCATCATGATCTGGTCAACCAAGAGATCGGCATTGAATGACGAATCTCTGTAGAACGGCCTGCCGAATTTGATCTGGACCTCTGTGTGACGCCCTCTCGCCTCATAGCGGACGCCCGTGGGGATAAAGGGGACTTTAGAACGAGACATGATCATTCGAATCAATCCCACATGCCCAGGTCCCATTCGATTCCTGTAGTAAGTCCCCTCAGGGAATACCACGAGCCCCTCCCCTTCTTCTCCTAACAACTCTTGAATGAATCTCAATGACTGACGGCTCTCCATGAGCCTCGAACGGTTTAGAGGAATCCCTCCAAGGGCGGTTAGAAACCAGCCGAAAAACGGCATGGAGAACAACTCTTGTTTGGCCACATAGTGCAAAGAACGTGGAGTCGCCAAACCCAATAGAGGGATATCTTCCCAACGCTGGTGCTTGGGGAGCAGAACAAATGCGTTGTGTGGAGGAATATTTTCCCGTCCACGCACCCTCAACCTGAAGAGCAGAGAGAAAAGCGCCCTGGCTACGAGTCTCGCTATGGGAAAAAGTCTTTGTTTTCTCGAATGAAGCACGGGGTCATGATCACTCATGGTTAACCGGGGAATTGAACATCACCGAGGTTCCTCATTACTCCACTGTCACACTTTTTGCCAGATTCCTTGGTTTGTCGACATCACGATTCAGAAGCCTGGCACAATGATAGGCCAAAAGTTGGCAGGGAATCACGGACAGAATGGGATTTAAGTAATCCAGAGTGGCCGGGATCTCAATAACATCATCCGCAAGCTCTTTTATCTGATGGTCACCTTCTGTGGCGATCGCTATGACCGGTCCTTTGCGGCTTTTTATTTCCTGAATATTGCTTGCCATCTTCTCGTACATGGCATCCTGGGGAATGATGGCCACCGTCGGCATCTCAGGGCATATCAGCGCAATAGGACCGTGTTTCATCTCTCCGGCAGCATAGCCTTCAGCGTGGATATATGAAACCTCCTTCAGTTTCAACGCCCCTTCCATGGCGATGGGATACCCATACTTTCTACCCAAGAAAAGCCAGTTGTTGCAACGATAGTATTTTTCCGCAATAGCCCGAATATGATTATCCTGGGAAAGGATCTTTTGGACTTGATCGGGCAATGCCAGTAGCCCCTTTATGGCCCCCACGCCGTCTGTGAGCGACAGGTTTTGGTGCCGGCCGATCAAAAGAGCCAGTAAAGTCAGAATAGCCAGCTGGGAGACGAAAATCTTGGTGGAAGCGACGCCGATCTCAGGTCCGGCATGATTATAGATCCCCGCTTCAGTTGCCCTCGCAATGGAGCTCCCCACTACATTGACAATTCCTAGGAGACCCGCCCCCTTTCTCTTGGCTTCCTTGATAGCCGCCAGGGTATCAGCGGTCTCACCTGATTGACTCAGGGCAATGATGAATGTGTCGGGGGGAAAGTTCAGTTTTCTATAGCGGAACTCGGAGGCAAGCTCCACTTGCACATCAACCTCCGTCAGCTTCTCGAATATATACATCCCAGCGCACCCGGCATAATATGAAGTGCCACACGCGACCACCACCAGATGCCGACATTCTTTCAGCCTCTCCCACACCGGCACAATGCCCCCAAGTTTGGGAACGCCCTCGCCAATTTCAAGTCGACCACGCATCGCATTCCTTAAGGTTTCCGGCTGTTCGAATATTTCCTTCAACATAAAATGGGGGAACCCGGCGAGTTCCGCATCTTCAGGTTCCCATTCCACGGTTTCAGTGGCTCTCTCTACACTCTGGGCCTGTGCCGTCGAGATAGAATAGCCATCCCTGGATAATATGGCCAACTCGTTATCATTGAGATGAACCACTTTTTTTGTATACCTCACCATAGCGGAGACATCTGAGGCGGCAAAATAACCATCTTCGCCCACGCCGATAACCAGAGGGCTGCCCCTTCTGGCTACAACGATTTGCCCTGGGACATGCCTGTGAATGACAGCCAGCCCAAAAGTTCCTTCTATCTGGGACATGGTCTTTCTCACGGCCTCATTCAAGTCTCCGTCGAAGTGAGAAGCGATCAAATGGGCCAAAACTTCCGTGTCTGTTTGGGATCGAAAAACAATCCCGGCTTTCCCCAATTTCTTCTTAAGAAAATCATGGTTTTCAATGATGCCGTTGTGTATAACATAGACGTTCTCGTCCTGATCCCGATGGGGATGCGCATTCTCTTCACTCGGCTCTCCGTGTGTGGCCCAGCGAGTATGGGCAATGCCGCAGGTACCCTTGATAACCATGCTATCGGTTTTGCGCTCCAAATCAACAATCCTTCCCACGGACCGACAGTAGTCCACATCATCCTCATGCTGTACAGCCAAGCCCGCGGAATCGTAGCCTCGGTACTCCAGATGCTTGAGACCTCCCAGTAAAACAGGTTTGGCCTCCTCTTTCCCCACGTAACAGACAATACCGCACATTTCATAAGCTCCTTTCTATAGACCTCAGCATGCTCATGCTATTTGCTCTTACTGGAACACTTGCCCGACCGTTACTCCCTTTGACATGTGATTAATATGTTAAGGTTAAAAGACGGATGTCAAATTCGAAAAGCAGCATCCTATTCAAAAGCGGTATAATAGCGCTGAATGATATACCTTGCCATCTCGGAAGCCCTAAGCCCAAGTATTTCTCCATGAATGGCCAACACAGTTACACATATTCCTCTCTCTATCTCTTTGGGAAGAGCATAGACCGTCACCCAGTCGTATTTGAAAAGGTCCTGGGAGTCATTAATTGTTCCGGTCTTTGCCCCTATTTCTATATCCTGAAATGACTTCTTTCGTCTTAAAGGGAAAAAGGCTTTCCTGCACGTGCCGTTGAGTACCGTCTCCGTCATAAGAATCTTCAGTTGTTTCGCCGTCTCTTCTTCAACGGCCCTACCCAACTTATTGTATCTTACACGATAGAGCGCTTCTCCTGACTCATCCTCTATTCTATGAACCAGCCAGGGTTCGACTATTATACCACAGTTTACAATTGCCGTGGTAATCAATGCTACATGCAAGGGTGAAACAAGTGTCTTTTTATTGAAACCCGATGCGATTTCAGCGAGACCAAACTCATCTATCGGGATACGAAGAGAACTGACATCTAGGGGTAGATCAAAGGGAATCTCTTCATTGAAAAGAAACTTATTTGAGTATTCAGAGAGGGACTCTTCACCGAGATCATAAATACCAATCTTTCCAAATACGGGATTAATGGACTCGGAAAACGCCCTTTTGAAACTTATTTTAGTACTGCAGCGACCCTCATCTTTTTTAAGTTGACCCCTATAAAGCGTATGCTTTTTGCCTCTGAAGGCAACGCTTTTCTCGGGTGTAAAGCCCCTTGATTCAATGGCCGCTGCGGCAGATATGATCTTGAAGATGCTTGCAGCGGGAAAATTGGCTTTCAAACAGAGGTTCTCCGCTTTCCCACTCTGGTCATAGCTCGCCATAGCCAATACCTGTCCGTTTGTGGGCTTCAGAGCAATGACTGCGGTTTGAGAGGTTCGTGATCGACGAAGCAACTTTAAGATATAGGTCTGAAGGGTCGTATCTAAAGAGATCGCAATCTTAAGCCTCTCTTCGTTGTTCACAACAAGGAATGGGTTTCCTTCGCTAGGATTATGGTCCAGATTCAGCGGACCAATAAGGACTGACAGGTCCTGTTTAGTCAATCTTTCAGGACCGTTACTTTCACACTCCACCCTCCTCGCCGCTGCCCCCCCTTCTATTTCTCGATTGGCGAATATCCTGGAGCCTCCATAGCCAGCGCTGATCAATAGTGTATAGGCAAGCAGGAGGGCGCTTCTGGATGCAAAACGTTTTCTCCAAGCCTTCTTTTTAAGTCTTCTTTGAAAACCTTTCCAATCTTTCGGATAGCTACGGCGTCCTATCATCTTCAATTTTCACTAATATATTCCATTCCCCCCATATAGGGCTTAAGAGCATCTGGGATGGCGACGCTTCCATCCTTCTGTTGGTAGTTCTCCAAAATAGCAATCAGGGTTCTTCCTACTGCGAGTCCGGACCCGTTCAGGGTATGGACCAGCTGAGTTCCGCTCCCCCCTTTTTTTCTGAACCTTATCTCAGCGCGTCTGGCCTGAAAGTCTTCAAAATTGCTGCAAGAGGATATCTCCCTGTAAAGGTTCTGCCCGGGGAGCCAAACCTCCAAATCATAGGTCAAAGCGGCAGAGAATCCAAGATCAGCTGTGCAAAGGGAAACGACCCTATACGGAAGCTGGAGTCGCTTCAGGATTTCTTCCGCATCGCTCGTCAGTTTTTCCAATTCGTCGTAAGACGTTTCAGGATGACAGAACTTTACCAGTTCCACTTTGTTAAATTGATGTTGACGGATGAGGCCGCGGGTATCCTTCCCGTAAGAGCCTGCCTCGGATCGAAAACAGGGGGTGTAGGCCGTATAATAAATGGGCAACGCCTCTTCCTCAAGAATCTCCTCCCGATGTATATTGGTTACAGGGACCTCTGCTGTGGGGATCAGATACTGTTCCCGACCTTCGATCTTAAAGAGGTCTTCCTTGAATTTCGGCAGCTGCCCGGTACCGGTCATGCACGCCGCATTGACGATAAAGGGAGGAAGAATCTCTATATAACCGTGCTCTTTCGTGTGAATATCGAGCATAAAATTGATCAGCGCTCTTTCCAGTTTGGCGCCCGCGCCCCGATATAGAGCAAACCTGGCTCCTGCTATCTTAGAGGCCCGGGTAAAATCGAGAATACCCAGCCTTTCTCCCAGGTCCCAATGAGGGACCGGGTCAAAATGCATTTCCCTGATTTCACCCCAGGTTCGAACCACCGGATTATCACTTTCATCCGCACCTATCACGACTGATTCATGAGGCATATTGGGTATGACCATCAAAAGAGGAACCAGCTGGGCCTCAATCTCAGATAGATGTTTCTCTTTTGCCTTGATCTCTGAAGAGACTTTTTTCATTTCGCTTATGATCTGAGACGCGTCTTCGCCACTATTCTTCATGGCTACGATTTCTTCGTTAACGCGGTTCCGCTGATAGCGAAGGCTTTCCAGCTCTCCCAACAAGGCCCGTCTTTCCTTGTCAATCCTATCAAATAAGGAGAGATCCAGATCTTGTCCTCTGTTTTTGAGCATCTCCTTGACCTTGCCAAGGTTGGCTCTGATGAATTTGAGATCAAGCACTCTATATACCCCGTTCTGATTAGCGTTTATGAAAGAAGTTCAATCTCTGGTCACAGAAGCCTCCTTTGCGGTCCCCCGTGGCTAAAAAAAACTTTGAACCTCAATTCCCAAAATATACAGCTACCATAGAAAAAATCGTAATTGTTACATGTTCTTACCATGGATGGAGGAAGATGGTCAAACTTTTTCAGATTTGGAATGAGCATTCCATTAAACTATTGCCACATTCCATACGATTATGCTAAAGAATCATAAGTGTTTCTCTCCGGCGATGGAATCATTACATGATTGAAATATGTCAAACGAAGATCAAATCCAGGCAAATGAGGATGTCTCTTTTCCTTTAATCAGCCTGCGGAAATACTGTATTATCAGGTGACAGATAGTGCCGATGAAAGAACCCAACAACAAAAGAGGGGCAAATATTCTATGGAATGTGTTCAGCTCAATGAAACTGACCCTTGCCCTTTTGATCATACTGGCCATTACCTCTCTATTCGGAACGCTCATCCCTCAACAACAAGAGGCCGTGAGGTTCGCACAGGGATTGAGTCCACGTCTACATCAATTCTTCGAACTCCTCGGTCTCTTTGATCTCTACCACTCGCTATGGTTCAGGGCTATTATCGGTCTCCTTGCCCTCAATCTTGTCATATGCTCCGTGAATCGTCTGCCTACCACACTCAAGCTTTTCCGGGCTCCGTCCAGACCGGATCGATCCAAACCCTTTGAGGACCTTCCTCCGCAAAGGAATTTCTTGGTTGAAAGGGGGATTGAGGATGTGGGGAATCGTGTAGCGGATTTCCTGAGAAACCAATACGGTAGAATCGTAAGCAAGAGCACCCCCGAAAAGAATTATCTCTACGCAGAAAAGGGTCGATATTCTTACTTTGGTGTGTATCTCGTTCACTTCAGCATTCTACTCGTCCTCATAGGGGGCGTCATTGGATCTGTGTTTGGCTTTAATGCATATGTCAATATTCTGGAAGGAGATACTGTAGACTCAATCATCCTCACAAAAGATATGACCTCCAAGAGGCTTGGATTCAGTGTTTTTTGTGAAAAATTCAATGTGGACTACTATGATAACGGGTCACCAAAAGAATTCAGATCGGACCTTGGCTTTCTCGTCGAAGGGAAACTGGCCAAGAAAGCCAGTCTTTTGATGAACCGGCCCATTACTTTCGGTGGTATCACTTTTTATCAATCCAGCTATGGCTCTATTCCGGGAAAAGCGTACTTGAGCGTTCAGAAAGAAGGAAGCGATCTTGTAGAATCTATTGTAAGGGTTGAAATAGGAGATACATTTTCCCTACCCGGCTCTGAATCTCAAATACAGGTTGTGAACGCAGTCTCCAATCTTAACGAAATGATGGGGCCGGCGGCGCTGATTTCCGTCAAATCAAGAGAGGGAGAAGAAATACGGTTCTGGGTGTTTCAAAACATTGAGAAGCTGCGCAACCAATACCCCGAGGCTATGTTCCAAGCTCCAAGAATGAATCCTTCTTCGTTTAAACCTTATACCTTCTTCCTGAAAGAGCTAGAAAGTCGCTTCTACACAGGTCTTCAGGCCAACAAAAACCCGGGGGTCTCTCTAGTCTGGTTCGGCTGTGTTGTCATGGTGGCCGGTTTCTTTATGACTTTCTTCACATCCCATCGAAAGATTTGGGTCCGTATTTTGAGATCGACGGATGAAACAAAAATCAGCGTGGCGGGTAGAACAAACAGGAATCCTCTTACCCTGGAAAAGGAACTCGATCTGGTGACCAGTCAGCTTCACAAGCTTCTTGATTAAGAAGGAAAACAGATATGATCAACTCAGTGATTCTCAGCTATACAACCTTTGTCTACTTTGCGTCATTTATGCTCTACCTCCTCATGATGGTTATGGGAAAGGATGTTTTTGGGCGTCTGGCGTCCATCCTTACCATAGGGGCCTTGATTGCCCACACGTCTGCCATTATCCTCAGGTGGATTGAATCATATCAATTCGACATGGGCCACGCCCCGTTTTCTAACTTCTATGAATCACTCATTTTTTTCGCATGGGCTGTTGTTCTTCTTTATGTACTTATAGAATGGCGGACCAAAAATCGTAGTATTGGAACCTTTGCTTCGCTTTTGGCTGTGTTGATTATGGCTTACGCGTCATTCAGCGGTGTTGATAGCCGGATCCAGCCTCTGATCCCGGTTCTAAAAAGCAACTGGCTGATCACTCATGTAATCACCTGCTTTATCGGGTACGCGGCCTTTGGGATCGCCTTTTGCCTGAGTCTGATGTACCTCTTAAAAAAAGTGGATGATCCGAAGAGAAAAGGCATCCTATTAAAAACCATTCCTGATTCGGACATCCTGGAAGAGCTCAATTACCAGGTGATCATCATAGGCTTTGTACTCCTCACCCTGGGCATCATTACGGGGTCTGTCTGGGCACATTCCGCTTGGGGGAGGTACTGGGGCTGGGACCCGAAAGAAACCTGGTCTCTCATCACCTGGCTGGTCTATGCCGCAGTGCTCCACTCCCGAATGATGAGAGGGTGGCGGGGCAAGAAGATGGCTATCCTCTCGATGATCGGTTTCTTCTGTGTCATATTTACCTATTTGGGAGTCAATTTCATACTTTCGGGTCTTCACAGCTATGCCACATGATGAATCATGATAAACTTCTCGGAACCCTCTTCCGTGTTTTCCTTTACATGAACCCCCCCCCCAAAAGGAATCTCTCCAATACCCCCTCCCTTGACCAAAGCGTTGTTTTGTAGTAATCTTAACAAGTTGTTCTCGCTGTCATGGGCCATCTAAACATGAGCATCGGACGTTCTGTTTTTATTGGGATTTCAGGCCAAAAGGGATTCGACCGTATGAGACCTTTGAGCGAGTAATCCTGCAACTGTGTGCGCAAGGGAATAGAGATGACCGAAGACTTCACTGAAAGCCTCGAGCTCTCAAGAGAGTTTGACATTGTGGCCGAAATCGAGAAGGCCTTGGATGATATCGAAAAGTCATTCGAGTTACTTGAGACAGACGACGTGCCGGAAAAGATCGCCTATTTGAAGTTTCTGATAAGGGATCTTGATGACCTGTTTTCAGGGGAAAATGAGCCTTTGAGGTACAGAAAATTTACCCTCAAAAGGTCAAAATAGATACATTTGCTTACACAAAATCGAGAAAACGCGACTTCACCTTCGGAGATATTCCTGTGATTGACCTCATTGTAAAAGGCGGGGTATTTATGGCCCCGATTATCCTCTGCTCCATTTTGGCGCTGGCAATTTTTCTGGAACGGTTGTGGGTGTTAAGACGTAACCGCATCATCCCCGATGCCCTTATCCGCAAAGTGGCTGAATTGCTTACGGAGAAAAAGGTAAATGAAGCCCTATCTTTGTGCCAAAGGGACACATCGCCCATTTCAAATGTCTTTTCAGCTGGATTGAAGAGATCCGGGAAAGGCATGTGGCTCGTTAAGGAGGCTATTGAGGAACGCGGCGGTCGAGAGGCGGTTATACTTGAAAAACGTGTAGGGATTCTGGCTACCATCGGCAATCTAGCCCCCTTGCTGGGCCTTCTGGGAACGGTATCCGGCATGATTAAGACCTTCAATGTCATTTCTTTAGAGGGAGTCGGAAACCCATCTTCCCTTGCCGGAGGAATCGCAGAAGCGCTCATAACCACGGCTGCAGGACTTTGTGTGGCCATCCCCACCCTTGTC
Source organism: Deltaproteobacteria bacterium (assembly GCA_016930795.1). GTDB lineage: Bacteria > Desulfobacterota > DSM-4660 > Desulfatiglandales > HGW-15 > JAFGFY01. The sequence continues at coordinate 7,095 of JAFGFY010000112.1, read as the reverse complement.
TGTTACCGTATTTTGCGGGATAAGGCAGAATCCCTTATTTTTGAAATGGAAGAGAATTCCCTGGGCATTATTGAGATCATGGATAACTACGATAAGCAGGAGTGACGCGCAGACAGATGTAGTTCATCAAACCCCACGAACAGGAACAACCAACGTTATCAAGAGATAAGAGAGCATGCGTTTCAGGAGGCCTAAAGAAGAAGAAACAACACTCGGCATAGCCCCATTGGTCGATATCGTCTTTCTACTCCTGATCTTCTTCATGGTCACCTCCAACTTTGATGTAGCCTCTGGGGTGCGAATCATGCTTCCTAGAGTGGAGAACAGGACCTTAGATTACGAGAAAAACAGAATCATTCTGGTCATCGACAAATCGGGTCAGATCTACATTGAAGGTCAAAAGGTTGATCTAAGCGCGCTCAAAGAAAATCTTGAGATCTTTGTCCGCGAAAAGGGGATTGTTCAAGTGATTCTGCAGGCAGATAAAGATGTCCCGCATGGACATGTTGTTCGAATCATGGATCTGGCCAAGACTGCCGGCGCCGACTCCATCCTCATTGCCGCGCAATGGAAGGCAGGTAAGATAATCTGACATTAATTACGGAGTGGCCTTATTTTGAACCTCAATAGAACAAAGTTCTTTAAGTCTTCATTCGTAGCCCTCCTCCTTCTTGGTCTGATCATAACTTGGCTGGGATTTGGCAAGCGGGGGTTCCTCCATCTGTACAAAATGGAAAAGAATAGACAGGCCTGTATAGAAAGGATCCGCAAAGTTGAGAAAGAGAACCAGGCACTCATTGAAGAGATCCAGAGATTGAATACAGATACGGCATATCTGGAATCTGTGGCTCGAAAGGAACTGGGTTTGGTCAAGGACGGTGAAATCCTATTTAAGTTTAGCAGAGGAAAGGATGACCGTCATAGTTTCCAGATAGAAAGAGAATAGGACACGGACTGGTTGGTCTTAGCGACAGGCTGATGCACAAAACAGAACTGATTATTTGGAAAGGTTAACAAAATGAAGAACTCACATGACTTGTATGACCAAATTCTAAACAGCGCACCATCTCAAAAAACGCTCATACTCATCCTTACTAAGCTCAAGGAAGAGGGAGATATTGACCGGGTCATTCAAGAATGTCTCAAGGCTTTGGCGATCTACCCAAATGATATCACCATACGCCGTCTTCTTGCTGAAAGTTATCTGGAGACCAGTCAGGTTTCCAATGCCGAAATGGAACTCAAGAAGGCTGTTGGACTCATTTCTGATTTGGCTGATGTGTACAAACTCCAGGCAGAGATATGCGGTAAGCAAGGAAGAAAGAGTGAGGCAATTGAAGCCTTGAGAATCTATTTGGCCTACCACCCACAGGACGAGGATGCCCTTCGCCTCTATGACGACTTAAAACCCGAAAAAGAACGATCCGCCGGCGAACTCCAATCTTACTCTAATGAAATCCATGCGACATTCGGAGAAGATATGGGGAAAAAGTCACCCGAATTCATCACCGCCACACTGGCGGAGCTTTATTTCGACCAGGGAGAGCTGCAGAAGGCCATCGACACTTACAGGAACCTCGTTGCACTAAATCCGGAAGATCCTCACTTCAGAGATAGACTGGAGGCATTGGAAGCGATCCCGCAAGAGGAGTCCCAGGGTGACCAGGAAATTCGGGATATGCGCGTTGCAGGAACGCAAAGGGTGATCGCTATCCTCGAGTCCTGGCGGTCCAATATTCGGGAACATGTCAACCCCACATATGAGCGGCCCTTGCCTTGGTCATGAGTTCCTATCGGCCGAGGGCAGGGTCGAAGTGATTTCACATCTAAGAACAGGAATTCCAAATCACCCCTATGAACAAAAACTCAAACCATACAGAGGCCGGTTTTCGGTTTCGTGCCACAGGGATCGGCAGCGTTCCATTTGTGGATGTGACACAGACGTGCCTTCACATCCTGACATGTCTTCCTGAAATCCCATTTTGGCCTCAACTGTTCAAACGGAGTCATTTTGAAGACATGCATATCCAATTCAGCGAAGGTCTGCCCCTGTTGAAGATCATTGAAGAAAAGAGGGCCCTTGTTGTCTCTCCCGACCACAGGGAATCCGAACTTGTCACTTTTTATGATCATTTCTTAGCAGATAACCTGGATCATTTCGCTATCAGCAAAGAGTACGCCCCCGGACTTGTTGAACTTATAGAGTTGATCCAAGAACATCCCGAGAAATACGGACCCTACATAAAGGGACAGAGCGTGGGTCCTATCACCTTTGCCGCAGGCATATCCGTCCCTGATGGGAGATCTCTGCTCTCTGATCCCGAACTGCTTGAGGCCATGGTAAAGGGACTCTCAATCAAGGCCCTCTGGCAGGTTAGAGAAATGGAGAGATCCGGGAAGAAGCCCATTATCTTTTTGGACGAACCCTACCTTTCAGGCTACGGTTCCGCGTTTTCACCCATTGAGCGTCATGAGGTCATCAGCCTTCTTAAAGAGCTCATTGACTATTTAAGAGAGAGGTCCGATGCACTCACGGGAATCCACTGCTGCGGCAACACGGACTGGTCCATGATCATGGAGGCCGGCCCCGATATCGTCAGTTTTGATGCCTTTGAATACATGGACTTTTTTCTCCTATACCCAGATCATATTATCCGCTTTTTGGAGGGGGGAGGAATCATCGCGTGGGGGATTGTTCCAACTTCAGCCTATACAGGCAGGGAGTCCGTTGAGGACATATTCTTGAGACTTGAAAGGGGTTTGAATCGTGCCTATGAGTTAGGATTGAAAAAAGAACAGGTCATTCGGAATTCTCTTCTGACCCCGAGTTGCGGCATGGGAAGCATGGACGAGACCTCAACCCTTCGTGTCATGGATTTATTATCCGCCCTGTCCGAGAAATGTGAGGATCTGACTACCTAATCAAAAATCTCTAAAATCCGTTTCATCCAGGCCCCATCTCAATCCTTAGGATAATCGAAGTTGTCTGTCCCATCAAGCCGAGTTATCAGTCAGAATCGTCCTAGCTCATGCAGGTAATGATAAACAACAATACCGACCGATGTGGAGAGATTGATGCTACGCACAGCACCCCAGATCGGGATCTCATAGCAGGGATACCTGTTTCGTATATCGGAAGGGAGACCAAGGGTCTCCTGCCCAAAAACCAAATAATCCCCCCGGTTCACTCCGGCTTTGGTGTAGTCCGTCGAGGCGTTCTTGCTGAAAGCGATCAACTCCCCCTCCCCTTCCCTCTGTTCTAAGAATGCCTCAAAGCTATCATGGTGACGAACGTCTACCTCATGCCAGTAATCCAATCCCGCCCTTTTTAGATGTTTGTCATCCACTTTGAAACCCAAGGGATGGATCAGGTGCATCCTGACTTCCGCAGCCGCGCATAGTCGGGCAATATTGCCCGTGTTTGACGGGATTTCTGGCTGATAAAGAACCACATTCAGAAAGGGATCTTCAATGATTCGATGTTCCATTTTTGTGATGTCCCGGGGCATTTTACATCCATGTCCGCTTCTTTGGCCGGATCTTGCAGTGAGCTCTCGCCACAAACCCCGCCTTGGGTTTCATCGTGGATTTTTCTCTTGTATATGTCTTGACATCAGACAAACTCTCCATCTAAAAATCGGACCAACTCATTTCTCGATCCCCTTTCGTGCTTCAACGCCTTGATGATAGTAATGTCTGACTTCCAGCATTTCCGTGACCAGATCCGCCCTTTCCAGTACAATCGGATCAGCGTATCTTCCGGTGATCACCAGCTCAAGGTCTTCAGGTTTCATATCGATCAGAGCGACAAGATCACGAGCAGAAAACAGGTTGTAATAAACGGCAATATTGGCCTCATCAAGGATCACCATTTGATAATCCCCTGAGCGTATGATCTCAGCCACATCATCATAGCCTTGTTTAGCCGCGCGAATGTCCTTTTCAGTGGGCTCCCGATTGATAAAACAATCACGGCCGTACTGTTTGATGGTAATGAGATCCGAGAATCTCTCCATCGCCTTATGTTCACTGTATTCCATGCCTTTTACAAACTGTGCGATAAAGACACGAAGCCCGGCGCCGGCTGCACGCAAAGCCTGACCAAACGCGGCCGTTGTCTTGCCCTTGCCATTCCCCGTGTAAACTTGAACGTATCCTTTCATCGGTTTCCTATTATCTTATAAATTCTGTTTATGAATTCATTAAGTAACGATCGTGGGCAGATTAAGTCTATCCTCTTAAAGTCTTCGCCAACTTTTCCGGAAAGATAACCTTCATCCGCCTTCGCAGGAAACCCCGCATTTATACGGGAAGGAATGCTCTAGTCATCCGCTTCGGCGGATGTCGCCCTTGACGCTGGGGCGGATGAACCCGCCGAAGCCTTGTGCGAAGGCGGGTCATTTCATGGGAACCACGGGTTTACCCGTGGGGTTCCATTGAAAAGAGACGACTGAAATGTCGGGTCACCAGGGTGAAAGAGATGCCGCGTTAGCTCCGGCGATTCGACCGGTCACCAGACATTCCGCATTATTTCCACCCCCATTGTACATCCACCCCCAGAATGATCCCAATTCACCCGCACTGTATAATCTCGGTATGGCAGTATCGAATGGGTCTACAACCTGACACAATGCATTGCGCCTCGGGCCACCCTGTGTATTGAACATCACTGGATAGAGCTTCAAAGCCACATAAGGCGGTTGATCTATGCTTTTCAAGCTTGCTTTCGGTCTGCCAAACTCAGAATCAATCCCTGTGTCACAATATTGATTATAAGTTGTAATCGTCTTTTGCAGCGAGTCTGATTTTATCTCGAGTTTATTGGCCAGTTCCTGGATATTTTCTCCCTTAATAATCCAGCCTTTTTCTATTTCAGTACTGTTGTCAGGACTCCATTCATATCTTGTATACCAATGATACCAACCGAATTTCATGCCGGAGGAAACAAGGGGTCTTTTGAGAATTCTCGCGTCAAGAATGGCATAACATGGTATACGCGTAAAGCGCTGTGTCGTTATTGGATCAAAGAAAATAAGGTGCTCCTTTTCCCCTAGTCCGTGACGGCTGCGGATGGATTCATTCATAAAGCGTTTTCCCAATTGATCCGTCAGAATATAGGGGGACCCAAATAGGGAAACGGATACCGGGACCTTGCCCAAGTCGGCATCATCAATAATGATGGCGCCAACACCAGCCAGAGCGTTATTCATATGCCAGAGGGACGCCCCGACTTGCTGGGCCATCTTGATGCCGTCACCTGTATTGTATGTAGACCCTCGACCATACATAGGCCATCCGGGTAGGTATTGCTGCTGGATATCTTCGGCAAATTCAAAGCCGCCGCAAGCTAAAATAACGCCTCGCCTGGCCTTAATGGCGAGTGTCTTTCCTTGTGACTCAGCTTTTAAGCCGATGATTTCTCCTTTCTCATTCCGAACCAGCTCATTCGCGGCGGTCTGATACATGACTGGAATGCCTCGATCGTTCACTTGCTTTCGAATCGGGAAATAGAGATGCCCACCAAAACCACCCGTGGCATTGGAATAGGTTCGCACTGTTTCGCTGCCTGGAAGTTCCGGATACTCCGGTTGAAACATACCCAATGGTTTGGGTTCGATACCCATCTTTTTGAGCCATTCGTTGTTTTCAAACATCCCTCGGGCGAGAGTCTTAATGCTTTCTTGATCTGTTAAGCCATAACACAGCCCTGTAATATACTCAACGGCCGCATCCACATTGGTCGGCGTCCACCACATATTGCCGGATACTTTACTATTGCCGCCCTCGTACTCCTTTGGCGCTTTCTCCAGAATAAGGGCTTTTGCGCCGGCATCATAAGCCGTTATTCCTGCGACAAGCCCGGCAAACCCAGTCCCGATAATTACGACATCAGTTTCTTTATCCCATTTTTCAAGATGAGCCGTATCCAGGCTAGCAGCTGGCTTCGCCCTAAGTCCGACCATGCCTGCAGCGCCTACGCCAAATGCAGCTTTTCTTATGAAATCTCGCCTTGTAAGCTCTTTCTTTTTTCTCTCTTTATGCTTCATACGTTTAATTCCTTTGTGATAAGGGGGACGGGCATAAATAAATAACTAACTCACCTCAACTCATATTTGTTTCGCTTTGCCAGTTTTTCACCTCTCCTTACCGCATAGCCCACTCCAGGTTGAGTCATATGGAGAAGTCTCGCCAACTTTGTTAAACCATAACCTAGTTCTCTGGCTGCCCAATAGCAAAACAACCCCCGAGCATCAGACTTTACTTTCTCTCGACTGCCTGAATAGATGTCTTCTTTTTCTATTTCAAAGATATCGCATACTTTTCTTTCAACAGCATCAAGATCGTAACCTAGCCTTTTGATATCATAATAGCGCTCAAACTTTTCTTCCGCCGCTTGCAATACCTGGACAACAAAATCGCCGTCACCCAGAATTCTTTCATCACCCTTCGCTCTTTCCGTTCCTTTCATCCCAACCTTCTTTATGACATCCCAACCTCCGAGACTTCGAACAAGTCCTCCACCAACCAACTCAGGGCGTTTCCCTTGATCTACACCAGCCTTAACGTAGGAGGAATATGAGCGCCTTGCGCTTGGCACGTTCTTGCCAAAATATGATAGCACATATTCGGTATCCTGCCATTCAGATTTTCTCCTGCCCATTATGATACTATGCCCACAATATCTATAGGAGTTAAGTTCTCGAAGATTCGCGACTATTCCGGCTCTTAATGGGTTTAGGTGAATATACCGGACCAATTCCTTAAGATAGATCTCTTCTTGGCAAATAATTGACTTGAAACGGTTTTGAAATAGAGGGCCATGACGTCTGTACCGCCTATTAAAAGTCACGACATAGCCTGTGAGAAGACGACGCATTAAGTCTGAGAGTGGGATGACTCCTGTCCTCAACAGTAAATGAGCGTGATTGGAGAGTAGTGCCCAGGCGTAACATGCAGTTTTTGTGGCTGGCAGGAGATCGTTGAGACGATCTAACAGATTCTTTCGGTCTTTATTGTCCCTAAATATCTTTCTACGTTCTATGCCCCGAATGATTACGTGGTGTAGAACACCTGGGGCATCTAACCGGGCTAGTC
>JAFGFY010000111.1 GCA_016930795.1 Deltaproteobacteria bacterium | reverse complement strand
TTCATTCCCGTTATCCTATTCGGATGTGCCGTCGGCCTCAAACTTTCCAGGTGTGGTGCTGAAATCCATGAGGGATGAAGATTTAGCGGGGGACAGCGGTCGTGAAGGATCGGGACTGTCTGGCAATATAGCAGAGGTTGTATACGAGGAGGATATTTACGTCGGGTATCGCTACTACACCAGCTTCAATAAGGAAGTCGCCTATGAATTCGGCTATGGTTTGTCCTATACGAATTTTGAGTACGACAACCTCAAACTGAGTTCATCTGCGTTCAAGGACACGATGGCGATTTCTGTCGATATTCGGAATACCGGTCCGGTTGCCGGGCGGGAAGTGGTTCAGGTCTATTTGGGCGCCCCTTCAGAAAAGCTCGACAAGCCGGTGTCAGAGCTGGTGGCCTTTGCCAAAACCGGGCTTCTGGAGCCGGGCCAGAGTCAGACATTGCGTTTTGAGCTCAACCCGAGAGATCTGGCCTCTTTTGACAGGGCATCATCAAGCTGGCTAGCGGAAGCCGGGGAATACAAGGTTCAAATCGGTACATCGTCGAAGGACATCGAATTGGCCGGCTCCTTTCGTTTGGAGGAGGAAATTGCCGTTAAAACCGTTCATAGGGCTTTATCCCCTCAACGGGAAATAGATCGGCTCCACCCATAACCGCGCGATATCATTTTAAGGAGTGACTATATTGAGAAAAAGTGCCTCCTCGGCAATATCTGTCCAAAACGAGAGAACCGGATTCTGATTTCAGGGAAAAGCGGATACTTTTCCCGACGGGCCAGAAGTTGTTTACGGGTTCAAAGACGTCATGAAAAAGAAAATGATGGTTTTTATCAGGGCCACTTCAGATACACCGTCAATAAGATGAGTATTTAACGGCATTGACATCAGGATCATATTGATATATTAATATTAACATATTAAGGAAGTATTCATCACTGACGACGCTGAATATCCTGACCTTTGCAGAGACGATAGGAATATCGGATTTGCTTCAGATGAGAGAGGATTCTCCGAACAGCAGGAGGTTGGTATGAAACAAGCAGTCAACGGAGGTATCGTTCATGGCTAAAGACAAAAAAAGTGTAGGGGATAAGGACGGAAAGAAATTCTCGAGGCGTGATTTCTTGGTCGTCGGAGGAACCGCTCTCGCGGGCGGTGCTCTGGCGGGTTATCCGGCCAAAACGACGGCAACGGAAAAAGAAAACGAATACGCGCCGTCAACCGCGTATCTGGTTTATGACAGCAAACACTGTGCGGGATGCTACAGCTGTATGCTTGCATGCTCCCTTGTCCACGAGGGTGAAACCAACCTTTCTCTATCCAGAATTCAGGTGCATAGGGCGGTACTCAAAAAATACCCATTTGATATTGAGATAAACGTGTGCAGGCAATGTCCTGTGCCCCTGTGCGTTGAGAATTGCCCTACCGGCGCCTGCCATATCAGCGTAGAAAACGGCAACATTCGGATGATTGACTCCGAAAAATGCATCGGTTGCAGGACATGCATAGAATCCTGTCCGTATATTCCCCACCGCCCTATATGGAACCCTGTAACAGAAAAGGCCATGAAATGCGACTTGTGCACAGATGCGCCCTATTACAATAAACAGGGCGGCGTTAACGGCACTCAAGCTTGTGTTGAGGCCTGTGTCGCAAATGCTTTAAAGGTTGTAAGAGAACTTCCGGATCAAACCGATATCAGCGGGTATGACCGGGACCTTCAGCCGCCAAGAAAAGCGATGCCGGGTTTTCCCTTTGGACCCCCAAAGGCTAAGTCAAAATCAGAAACTTCTCCGGATACACTATAAGAGAAGGAAAGGAGTCAAATTATGGCTACGCCAGGATTTGCGGGAAAAATATTATTGGTCAATCTCACCAATAAGGAAATCAGAGCGTTAGATACTGAAAAATATGAGCAATATGGCGGCGGGCAGGGTACGGGCACAGCTCTTTTCTGGGAATATTGTGTGGTTCCCGGAGACTGGGACCTTCAGGATGCCTTTCATCCCAAGAATATGGTTGCTTTAATGACCGGTGCCGTAAGTGGCACCGGAGTTCCTCGTGGTGCCAGGACGAGTGTTTCGGGATTATCTCCACAGTGTTATCCCATACAGTGGTTCGGTCACAGTAATTTCGGCGGTATGTTTTCCACCTTTCTGAAAATGGCAGGTTGGGACGGTGTGGCCGTCATCGGGAGAGCGGAGTCCCCTGTTTATATCAATATCGTTGACGACAAGGTTACGTTGGAAGACGCCAAAGCCCTATGGGGTCTGAATTCATGGGAATGCCAGGAAGAGATATGGAAGAGGTCCGGTATCCGTTACGGACAGGAGTGGCAGGAAATTGATGGCAGATATACCCTGCAACGGCCCGCTATTGTCACCATTGGGCCTGCCGGTGAAAACATGACCCGGGTTGCTTCCCTGATACACGGCGGCGGCAGCGGCGCCGGACAGGGGGGATTCGGAGGAGTATTCGGATCCAAGAATCTGAAGGCCATTGCTGTTGTGGGAACAAAAGGCATCAAAATAGCCGACCCGAAGGGACTAAAGGATATTGAGGTATGGTATGAAAAGAACTGGCCGTCAGGCCCGGGTTTCGGCGGTTTTGGCCCTCCATCGGTTCAGTCCGCGTGTATTGGCTGCGGCCAGTTCAGAAAATGCCATAATCGAGACCGGGCTCACAGCCAGGATTCCGACGACTGCGCGGAATCCACGTTTTTCAGTCTGATGCCTGAGTATGGTATCGACAGGGAAGCGATCACACCGATTAATCAGAAGGGAACGGATATCGTCCAGCAGCTCGGGATCAATGCCATGGAAACCTGCTTCATGGGTCCTATGTCCTTTGACACTGATCATAACCCGGATTTTCCAATCCAGCCGAAGGTCCCTGCATATACGGCCCTGGGCTGGTATATGAAGAAGATGTATGACATGGGCGTCATCGGCCCCGGCACTAAATATGACATGGCGCCTCTCAACATGAAGGATTTTGCCACGCAGGAGTTCATGGAGATTTACGGACTTGCCCTCGCAAAGCGCTATGGTATCGGTGATCTTCTGGCTGAAGGGACCGCCCGCTTTGCGGAGAAACTGGGCAGGACGGATGACTTTAATACATTGTGCCGACTGACCATGTGGGGATACCAGGATCACTGGTCCATGCCTGGAGTCGACTGGGCTTACGGCAACTTGATGGATTCCCGTGACATCAACAGCCATGATATGAGCTTTGGGAATCCCTCCGGCGGCTTCGGAGGTTTTGGGGGAGGTGGAAAAGAGTGGACCTGTGAAGATTTCGTCAAAGTCCAAGCCGAACGAACGACCTACAACGATCCTTTCTGGTTTGATTTTAGTTGGGAAGGCAAACAGGCTTACAAGACCGGTGTTTTTTCCAAACATAAAGCTGAATTTGTTGCCTGGCGCATGCATTACTGGACCTATTACAAAGAATCGGTCGGTTTCTGCGACTGGGGTTATGCCCAGCTGTTCAGCAGAAGCCACCCCAAGGGTTATGGGCATACTCCTGAAGCCGAACCCCGATATCTCAACGCCGTCACCGGAAGGAATCACACTTTCGAGGATGGCCTGGAAATAGGACGACGGGCATGGAACCTGAAACGGGCTATTTTTACTCTTCAGGGCAGGCATAAACAGATGGAGAATTTTGCTGGATACATGTACAGACCCGGTGCATCCTATTGTGGGTTCTCACCTGAACTGCCCATATACGATGGAAAGAAATGGGAATGGCAGAACTGCAGGGAGCTATTCCTGACCAGAGAGGGAGTGGATCAGTGGAAGACCCACTTCTATGATATTGAAGGATGGGACAAGGATACGGGGTATCCCAAACGGAGGACCCTTGAGAAGCTGGGGATGAAGCATGTCGCCGATTTCCTTAAATCCAAGAACAAGTTGGGTTAATCGATACTGCAAATATGCTTTTCAGTATCGACTGGGCTAAGTCTTAGAATTCATCATTTCAAAACATTTAGGGGTCTTCAGGGTGCAACACCCTGAAGACCCCTTTTTTGTTTCAGGTCAAACTAAAGAAATGAGTCGTGCGCGCTGTCGTTGATATTGGATTCAATCATGCTGATCGAATTTTGAGAAACATGAGGATGCCGGCGGCTATAAAAGCCCCTATGCTTATGAGCATGGTCACCGTTGGCAGGCCTAATCCCTGATCAAACATAAATCCCACAATAATAGGCGACAGGTATGCACCGCCGCGTCCTATTCCGATCACGAAACCGGTGCCGGATGCTCGCACATGAGTCGGAAAGGCAGCAGGGAACAGGGCATACATACCTATAATGCCGGCATTTCCAAAGAAACCGCTCAAGGCGGCAAAGATCGCGAAGTAATGTAGATCAGTTGAGGTCCCTAAAATCGTGATAAAAACGGCCGAAAGAGCCAGGGTCGTTATGGTCAGGCTCTTCACGGTAACCCGTAGAGTCAGTAAACCCAGGATTAATCCACCCAACATTCCACCGATATTCGCATACATCAACATATCTGCACCATCTCCTTGGGAAAATCCCATATTGAAGACGACCTTGGGCACCCATTTGAGGATGAAATAATATGTGGCAATCTGAAGAATATAGGCAACGGTTATGATTGTCGTAGTTCGGATCAGTTCTCGTGAAAACAAGTCACCGTAAGATTTTTTCCGCACCCCGGTCGTAAGTTCCGGCAGCGCTGCAATAGCACTATGGCCTAAACGTTTCAGTGTTTTATTCACCTTATCCAATGTGCCTTCAGATTGTTTTCGTACCAGCCAGTGGATGGATTCGGGTACCACGAAATAAAACAGAGGAATAAACATTAACGTTACGACAGCACCGAAATAGAATATCAAACGCCATTCATCATATGTATTCAGTAGCCAGGAGGCAATTTTCGATCCAAAAATGCCGCCTATGGGGTAACCGATGGCCATCATGCAAATACAAAGGGCACGGTTTTTTACGTTGGAAAACTCGGCTGTTATTGCGGTGATGGCCGCCAACAGGCCGCCGATGCCAAAACCGGTTATAATCCTCCAGATTGAAAGCTGGGTAATATTGGCGGATTGCGTTACCATGAACATGCCTAAGGCCATCATAAACAGGCAGCCGAGGATTGTTTTTCGACGGCCCGTAATATCGGCAACCCAGCCCAATGCAATCGAACCTATTCCCATTCCAATCAGTTCCATGGACAAGAGAAAGCCAAGTACAAGTTCGCTAAGATTCCATTCCGCGGCAATACTTGGTCCAGATAAACTTATTGACAGAACATCAATGCCATCCATGGCATTCAATCCGACGGTTATGGCAATAATGAATATCTGGAGCATGCTCATTGGGGATCGATCTATGGTTTCGCGCGGGTCAGTATTCATCGTTTTTCTTCCTTTGCTATGGGGTTTGTAATGTTTAAACCAGTCAGTGTTTATTCGAGATATTATTGAGTAGGGCTCTTCTCTTCCGCCGTACGTTCATAGGTGCGCAGGCCCGGCGCAAGGGTGATCAGGCCAAGAAACGAAGCAACAAAGCCGACAATAACTGCTGAAGAACGAACCATTTTATCATCGACAAAGACATAAGTTGTAAGCCACCCCACTGCCGATGGTCCGATGGTGCCGGCCACGAAATTCAATATAAGAAAGCAGAATGCAGTCATCTGCCCCCGCATTTCGTTCGGAGAAATAACCTGCAAAGATGCCGGTCCAAGGCCTGCGGAAAAGCCGCCAAAAAAGATAACGCCCCCGACACAGCCCAGCACCCAATAGGGATTGTCCAACGCGTGCGCAAGGACAATCGGAATCAGGACCAGGGCCTCGGCCGCCATCATCAGTTTGATATAAACCGCCTTTTTTCCGGCACGAATATAGCGGTTTGCCAGCATCCCTGCCAGAGAAAGACCGGTAGTCCCGAAGATGAAGCTGGTAATTCCCGTATAGAATCCTATTCTGGCATTATTCCAGGCGTAACGCCGGGAAAACCATGGGACTAACCAACCCAATATGGCCCCGTTGGTCATGGCACCGAATGTAGTACCGCCTATTACGGATCCATAGGTCACCCAATGCCGGAAAAGAAATCGGAACGTCGCCATGACATCCGCCTCGCCGCTTTTTTCTTTACGGGCTGGTTCCTGAACCGTCTTCATGGCCAGTAAGAACACTATACCGGGTAGACCCACTAACACAAAGGAGAGTTGCCATGGTGTTACATGGCCCAGCAGAAAAATTTCCCTGGTTCCGCCGCTTAAAGCGTATTCGCTAACCACACCTCCAACTATAGGGGAGACTAAAGCCCCAAACATGATAGCCCCGGAGAATACATTGAGAGGCAGGGCGCGTTTTTCTCTTGGAAAATAGTCGGCGATCAAAGAGTAGGCGCAGGGTACCAGGCACGCTTCTCCGACACCGACTCCCATTCTTGTGAGAAAGAGTTCCCAGAAACTGTCTGCCTTACCAGAAAGGATGGTCATACCGCACCACAGGGCAATGCCTGCAGCGAGTTGACCGCGGCGTGTTCGGGAATCGGCAAGTCTCCCCAAAGGGATACCCATAATGGAGTATGTAATGGTAAATGCCATACCCTGGATCAGACTGAATTGAAAATCACTAATCAGAAAATCAGCCCGGATCGGATCAACCAGGAAATTGATGATCGCCCTATCCACAAAGGAGAGGGTATAGGTCAGATACAGGACAATCACAACGTACCAAGCATACTCAGTCGACGGGTATAGTGAAGTTGCCTCAATTTTATTAGTCATAGGGCTCGATACCTCACTGCAATCACAATTAGAAATCAGATGGAGCCTGAACCCATTCTCATTGGCTTTCTAACATTAAGAGTTAAGAGGAACAAAGGACTCGTCAACCTGGTTGGCATAAGCCTGGCAGGTGGTAAAGGTTTTGAACTCCTTAGCATAGTCGCATATGGACTTATTTACAAGCCCAAAGAGGGCAAAAAGGAGATGATTTTCTAAGAGCATGTCATGTAGTTGGTTAATCAAATATCGCATTCACAAATTCCTGGGCATCAAATGATCGCAAATCGTCCATTTTCTCCCCGATACCAATAAACCGCACGGGGAGTCCGAGCTGGTGACATAAGCCTACGACGATACCCCCCTTGGCTGTGCCGTCCAGCTTTGTCAGGACGATGTCGGTTACTCCCAGTGCCTTATGAAACAGTTCGGCCTGGGAGATGGCGTTCTGCCCGGTGGTCGCATCCAGTATCAGCCAAATTTCATGGGGTGCCCCGTCGAGTCTTCCATTGACCACACGCCTTACTTTCTCCAGTTCTTCCATGAGGTTCACCTTGGTGTGGAGGCGGCCCGCCGTATCTATGATGACCACGTCGGCCTTTCTCGAAAGAGCTGCGGAGATGCCGTCGAAAACCACGGCAGACGGATCGGCCCCTGTGTCTTGCTTGATCACTTCCGCTCCTACCCGTTCGCCCCAAATGGTCAACTGTTCGACAGCGGCCGCCCGAAATGTGTCAGCGGCAATCAACATCACCTTCTTGCCCTCATTCCTGAAACGGTGAGCGGCTTTACCGATGGTGGTCGTTTTTCCCACACCATTGACCCCGATCACCATAATGATCAAAGGCTCCCCAGGTTTGGGGCGTTGGTGCTCAATTCGGGGCAAGTGAAGGAAGGATCGCATATTTTCCTTGAGTATGTCCTTGAGTTTTTCAGGATGATTAAGTTCTTTTCTGGCCACCGCAGATTGAACAAGGTCTATGAGTTCCTGAGTGGTCCTTACACCCAAATCGGCTGTGAAAAGGATTTCTTCCAATTCATCCAAAATCGCATCGTCAATCTGTTTTTTGCCAAAGACCAATTGATCCAGTTTTCCCGCCAGACCGGATCTTGTCTTTGAAAGGCCTTGTTTCAGCCTCTCGATAAGACCAGATGCCTTCCCGTTCTTTCCTTCTTCCCGGTTTTCCTTGTTTCCAAACAATTTCATTCCAAAAATACTTTCTTTCTTTATCAGCGATCTATTATAACCCTTGTGAGTAACCCAGACTCATCAAAACCCTAATGTATCTAGCGATTCTCCTGGAGAGTATCTTGATGCAACAATCGACTCTCTTTCAGATGACCTATCTATATACCCTATCCAAAAAAGAGAAAGCAATAGGAAGCAGCAAAATGTTCCGGTGTTCCGCTTGCTGCTTCCTATTGCTTTTTGAGTGATATAATGGGCTAGTTCTGTCTAAATCTCTGAAGATTTACGGATACCATCTTTGATATCCCAGCCTTCTCCATGGTGACACCGAAAAGACTATCCACAATTTCCATAGACCGACGGTTATGGGTGACAAGGATAATCTGGGAGTATTTCTTGATTTCATTCAAAAGTTCGTTGAACCGGCTGATATTCGCCTCATCCAGGGGCGCATCCACCTCATCCAACAGGCAAAATGGACTGGGCTTGATCAGATAAAGTGAAAACAGCAGAGCCATGGCCACAAGGGCCTTTTCACCACCGGAGAGGAGCCCCATGTGGCTTAGTCTTTTGCCCGGAGGGCGAACTTCCACGAGGACGCCCGTTTCCAGAGGTTTTGTTTCATCTATGAGTCTTAGGCCTGCGCTGCCGCCATTAAACAAGATTGGAAAGACCTGTTTCAGCTTTTCGTCCGCCTGATGGAATGTCTCCATGAACCTTTCCAAAGATGTTTTGTTGATCTTCTTAATGGCCTTGTCCAAAGAATCAATGGAGAGTAAGAGGTCTTCTCTCTGGCTAACCATAAAATCGTGCCGCTCTTTCAAGGCCGCATGCTCCTGAATCGCGGTCAGATTGACCTCCCCCAGTCCCTCTTTTTGCTTCTTCTTGCGCTCAAGCGATTCCCTCGTTTCCCGTTCATCGAAATCGTCTTTCAGGTGCTCTTTGTAAATATCCGGTAAATTCAGGTTGAATCTCTCTTTGACTGTCTCAACAAGAGCGTTCATCTTATACCCGATTTCAGAATGCTCCAATTTCGCATAGCTGAGCTTTTCCCTGAGAATCTCCAGTTCCCCTCGCAGACTCTCTCCCGCCTTGCTTTCCTCTCGAATCTTGAGTTGAAATTGGTTTCGATTTCTTTCCCCTTCATTAACCGCCTCTTCAGCTGTCGCCGTGTCTTTGCCGAGACCCACCAGTCGCTTACGCGAAACCTCTTCCCTCTCCAGGTATTCTTCATACATTCGCTGTGCCGCTAAAATATCTTCGCCTATGTGCTCCAGTTTCTTTTCAGTCTCATAGGTAAATTCATCAATCCTATCGATTTCACGAAGAAGACCTTTTTCTTCTTCTTGACAGATACTGTGATCCATCTTCAGCTTCTGCCCCTCATTTCGTATCTCCTCATATTCCTCTTCACACTCTTTCAATTCGTTTTCCTTTTGGAGCAGATACCTTTGTTGTTCCTTCCTCTTGTCTTCGGAGAGTCTGAGTTCTGACGCAATATCGCTTAGGGCCCTTTCGTGGGACAATTGATCTTTCCTGTTTTTCTCAAGTTCTTCGGCAATCCGGTCTGACAGCTTTTTTTGCTGATCCAGCTCTTGTCCCAGCTGGAATATGACCTTATCCAGATCATTCAGCTCTTCCTGTTGTTCAGATTTTTCGTCCAAAAGGTTTTCCAGAGAGGCGTTTTGTTCCTCTATCTCCTGGTTGACGGTGGTGAGTTTATCGTTGAGGTTTTCGATTTTTCTTTCGTATTGGTCTGTGTTTTGTTCAAGCTCTTTGATCTCTCTTTTTCTGCTCAGAATGCCGCTGGAGCTGTGGGCAAGCTTGCCACCGCTGATGACGCCTCTGCTATCCACCATATCTCCATCAGGGGTTACTAGACAAATGTCTCTGCCATTCGATCTCCATGCGGCAATGGCTTGGTCAAGGTCCTCTGCCAGGAGAGCATTGCCCAAGAGCGTGTTGATTAGGGGCTTGTAGAGATCTGAAACGGAGACAAGGTCTGCCAGAAGAGGAAAACGGCTATGGCTGTTCCGGCCGTTCTCTTTGGTCAGATCTGAAATGGGAACAAAACTCCCCCTGCCCTTGGCCTTGACCTTGAGATAGTCCACCGCCTCTTTGCCATCCGTCTGGCTCTCCACAATCATATATTGGAGTTTGTCTCCCATCACGGCTTCCACAGCTTGTTCATACTTGGAGTCTACTTGTATAACATCCGCGACCAAGCCTTTTATACGGCCTTCACGTCGTGGTTGAAGATCGTTCGCTTTCATGATGGTCCGGACACCCACCTTGTATCCTTCAAAATTCTCCGTCATGGCGCGTAGGCTGGATAGTCTGGATTGATAGATGTTCAGATCGGCCTCTATCAGCTTGAGTTCCGATTCCATGTCCTTTTTGGCATCGGTCAACTCTTCAAGTCTCTGTTCTCTTCTCGAGAGATCCTCTTCCAATGCCTCAAGTTTTTGAGTTAATGCCTCCCGAGTCATGTTTTTCCTGTTCGACGCCTCGAAGATCTTTTCGATTTTCAAGCCTACTTCATGTCTTTCTTTTTCGAGTCTTGTCCTGCCGTCAGTAATTTCCCCGATCCTTTTATTTAAATAGCCCGATTCCTGACTCAAGCTCATCTCCCTGGTCACACCGGAGTTGACCTTGTCCTTTGCCCTTTCATATTCTTCCTTGACTTCATCGAGCAGTTTTTTTCGTTGCCTCTGTCTTTCATCAATGAGCCACATCTCACTTTCGAGACCTTTGACGCGTTCTCTAACTTTCGTCAACTTCTCTTTCAGAAGCCCATTTTCGTTACGCAATTCCGTGAGACGCCGACCTCCATCCTCCTTGTCTTTGACTAGACGGGCTTCCAACTCTTTCTGCATCCTTTTCTCACTGGCCAAGGCGTCCAATGTGGCCGTCTCTTTGTTCATCACCTCTTTTGAAGCCAGGTAAACTTCCCTGAGGCGCGAAACCTCTTTTTCCTTATCTTCTCTTTCCAGATCCATGGTTTCGATCTTGGCCTGTATCGCGGAATATCGCGTGGAAAGGGCAACCTCTTCTTGCATCAGGGCTTCGGTGGATTTCATCCGAAGGCCTGATTCCTCTTTTAGAGCATGATAGGCATTGGCATTGAGCATCAGTTCCAGGCCTTGAATCTCCTGGCTGATTGATTTAAAGCGTCTGGCTTTGGCTGATTGGTACTTAAGGGACCTCATCTGTTTTTCGACTTCACCCAGAATGTCTTCCACCCGTTGAAGATTCCCTTTGGTGAGATCGATTTTTCTTTGGGTTTCTTCGACCTTTTTCCTGTACTTGGTAATGCCTGCCGCCTCTTCCAGCATAACTCTGGTCTCTTCGGGCTTCTGCTCTACAATGGCACTGATCTTTCCCTGTCCGATGACGGAATAGGCCCTGTTCCCAAGACCTGTATCCATAAAGATCTCCTGGATATCCTTGAGTCTGCATGGCACATTATTGATGAGGTATTCACTTTCTCCTGAGCGGTAGAGGCGTCTTGTGACGGATAATTCGCTGAGATGAGAAAACTCCTGTGGAAAGCTGTGATCGCCGTTTTCAAAGAGAATTGAGACTTCTGCCATGCCCAAAGGCTTGTGATTATCAGCACCGTTACAGATGACATCCTCCATATTTCGACCTCTGAGCTGTTTTGCGCTCTGTTCGCCCAAGGCCCATCTCACGGCGTCCACGATGTTGCTTTTGCCGCACCCGTTCGGGCCGACAATGGCACTGATTCCCCATGGAAAAGGAATCTCAAGCCTGTCCATGAAGGATTTAAAGCCTGTTATGGAAATACTCTTGATTCTCATTGGACCCTCCCGCGCCGGATTTTCATCGCATCAGAAAGATATGGAACCCGTATAGATTATTCATAGCAAATTCCCCATAGATTGTAAAGATTTAATACCACATCGTGTATAATAGAAAGAAGGAATAGACAACATATAGTATGACTTTGACCTATGCAACAGAAAAATATTGACAGTATTTAGGTTATTTATTTAAACTAAGCTATAACATTAGCTAAATTGGTGAAAAGTGTGAAATCTTATAACCAAACGATCAAGAACCTTCTTTTTCTGTGTGTTATTCTTTTACCTGTCTTCGCGTTCCCCCGTGTCTCTCTACCCGAGGAAAAAACCGAGGAAGAGACCTACGCGATTTCTCTCGTGCAGACCGCGGAGGAGGGTAAAGAGATTCTTGAGCTGGAGGACAAGAAGGTCTTGGCAGAGACCTATACGATCAGAAAAAACGATCATGTCTGGCAGCTTCTCAGGGAAAGGGATTTGTTAAAGAAACACAATCTTTCCGAAATTCTCGCCACCCTCAAAAAACTGAACAGGTCTTTTACGAATCTCGATTTAATCTATCCAGGTCAGAAGATCGTCATCCCTCTGGTTATTACCCCCCTTGACGGAGAGCCCCAGGTGGCCGAAGAGACCATTGAATCTCCTATCGAGACCCCGATTGAGGCCTCGGGGGAGGTCCCGGTTCCGCTTGCGGAGATCAAAGACCTTGATCTGGAGCATTACACGATCGAGCCGGATGATACCCTGATCAGGGTCATAAACAGCCGCTATGATATCAGTGAGAAAGAACTATCCGACTATCTTCAATTGGTCAAAAGACTCAATCCGTCCATTCGAGATTTGGACCTTGTCCACCCGGGCCAAAGGGTGAAACTCCCTGTTTGGAGCCCCCAAACCGTCAAGGTGCCGATTCTTGCCCCACCACCTGCACCCCCTTCGAGTTCCGGGGACGTGGAGCGGAAACGGGAAATGGCTGTTATGGGACGCCGGTTGGGGGAGATTTTTGATCAAATGGGTGAGGAGTGGGTCCAGACCGGGGATCATTTCATTCCGCTGCAATCGGGCGGTCATATGAATCTAAAGACGGAGTCGTTTCCTATCCTCAACCTTTTCAACGGCCATAGGGTCATTGTGGACTTGAATGATGAGTTGCCTGAAAACATGGCCAGTCTCATTGAATCAAATTGGGAGACATACAGAATCATTCATTTGGGCAAAGATGACGATCTGGGGATGGCCTTTCACAGAATCCTTTCCGTGTGTCCTTACGCCAAAATCTACACATTGGGCGAGCCTCTTGAACTCGGAGGGGATATCCCTCTTAGGATTACGGGAGATTGGATCATCAAACCGACTCCTGAGCCCACGGACAAAAAAGAAATGATGACGGTCATAAACCTCCTGGATGAACAGACACCAAAGACATCCCAAACCATCAAGGATTACTTGGATGGACTTGGAGTCAAGGTGATTGATTATCCTTCCGGATCCGATGACAAACCCTCGTCCGGGGCTGGAATGGAGATCTTGAGCTCGGGAGGGAATATATCATCCCTTGTAGAAATCATACTAACAAAGACCGGGCAGTCTTTTTCAAGAGATGTGGA
Source organism: Deltaproteobacteria bacterium (assembly GCA_016930795.1). Classification (GTDB taxonomy): domain Bacteria; phylum Desulfobacterota; class DSM-4660; order Desulfatiglandales; family HGW-15; genus JAFGFY01. The sequence goes on along the minus strand of JAFGFY010000111.1, from coordinate 15,061 downwards.
GATTCCTATAGTAAAAGGCGGAGATACCGGCTTCAACCTTACCATCAGAGCCGATTTTTTCCTGAAGATCAGTGGACAAGATGCTATGATTGATTTGGAGGGGATTGGCCCTGATATGATTGCCCTGCTAGAGGAACATCAACTGAAGATACTTTCCCTTGCCGGCAAGGAAGATTTCTACTCTATCTTACGGGACACTCTAGGATTCCTAGGTGTTCCATATGATTCCAGCCCCCATGATTTCATGGCTTCCGAAAGAGATGAGCAAAAGAACATCAGACTGACGATCCGTGGAATCGTGTTTAAAGACAAAGATGGCCAGAATATCCTTGCCACCCATTTGAACATCCCGGAAGAAATCGCCGTTTTCTTGTCTCAAAGAGGGTATCATCTCTTGAGACTGTCTTCCTCGTGATAGGCGTCAGCATATCGTTCCCTTCACTTCTTCCTTTGCGTTCTAGATTCTTTACACACTCCAGAAATGGTGGTGTCCCAACTCGGTTTCTTGCTGTCCGTTGTATCCTTGAGAGAACGAATGAGATGATTTCGAGCTATCCATATGGCTGACAGACTGGGCTAAGGGAGCTTCTTTGTTTGATGTGGAGAACCGCTCGGATCATTCGCGGTCCCCGGCACTGAATATCAAAGGGAAACGAATATCCTCCACAGGCTAGGGGCTATTTCTCATTGACATACAGGGGTGAATTCTCTACGCTTTGATGTATAGAAAGCAATGATTCATGGCATATTTTGAGGTCAAACAGAGGCCTCTGAAAAGGAGGAACAATCACGATGACTACAGAAGTCATAAAATCCGATTGTATTCTCTGCATAAACAGTTGCGGGATAAACGCATATGTTAAGGATGGGAAATTAGTCAAAGTGGAGGGGATGAAGGATCACCCCATCAGCGAAGGGGCCATATGTCCAAGAGGTGAGGCCCTTCCCGAATGGGTTTACTCAGACAGGAGACTCCAATATCCCATGAAGAAAGAGGATGGTGAATGGGTACGCATATCATGGGACGAGGCCCTGGACACCATAGCTGAAAAGCTTCAGGAGATAAAAGATAAATACGGAGCAAGGGCTCTTGCCGTGTATACGGGATCTTTGGGAACGGAGAATATCGAGCTCGCAGCCTATGCACAGAGGTTCCGGGGCGTCTACGGCACCCCGAATCTGCTTTCAGTTGAGGGGAACTGCTTCCGTTCCCGCATTATGGCGAGACAGATGACATTTGGAGGTTACCCAATTGAAGAGCCATGGAAATCAAAGTGTATCATGGTCTATGGGCAGAACATGGACCAATCAAGGATCACGGTGGGGAACAAAATCTATAAGGCCATGGAAGAGGGGACATTGGAGCACATGATTGTAATCGATCCCAAACGAATTCCCATGGCGGAAAAGGGGATTCATCTTCAACTTAGACCGGGAACAGACACCGCCCTCTCCCTTGGATTCCTCAATGTCATTATTGGTGAGGATTTGTATGACAAGGAATTCGTGGACAAGTACTGCTTGGGTTTCGATCAGTTAAAAGAGCATGTCAAGCAATACACACCCGAGACGGTTGAGGAGATCACCTGGGTGCCGGCGGAGGATATCAGGAAAGTGGCCCGGATATTTGCCATGAACAAACCCGCCTCTATTGTGCCGGGGACCTGTTCCATTGACCAGCACATAAACGGCTTTCAGGGAAACCGCGTTCACGCCATCATTCAGGCTGTGACAGGCAACGTCAATAATGAGGGTGGTTGGGTGAGTATCCCCTTTATTCGTCTCGGCGATATGAGACTCACCGAGATCAGCGACCCGATTGGGACCCGAGAGCACCCCCTGTTCCGTCGTTTTTGGGGCAGGACATCTCCATACGGCCAGCAGATGCTTTTCGCGGATGCTGTTTTAAAAGAAGATCCCTATCCCATAAAGGGGCTGATCTGTACGGGCGGTAATCCTGCCGTAACCCTTCCCGATTCTAAGCGGATCAGAGAGGCCATGAAGGCCCTTGATTTCATGGTCGTATCAGAACTCTTTATGACCGAAACGGCCAAGCTCGCAGATATTGTGCTGCCCGCTTGCTCCTTCCTGGAAAAGAGCGGCGTCGGATATGTTTATGGTGTCACCAATTGCATCCCATACGCGATGGTCCGAAAGAAAATCATCGATCCCATAGGAGAGAGTTGGCCGGATTGGAAAATCTGGACTGAGATCGCCGTCCGAATGGGATATGAAGAACACTTCCCCTGGAAAACCGAGGAAGAGATCATCGATTTCTTCCTCAAACCAAGCGGAATGACCAGGGAACAGCTGGAGACGGAACACCCCGAAGGAATGTACTATGCTGAAAAAACCTATGACAAGCATAAGTTCTATACCCCTTCAGGAAAGATCGAACTCTATTCCCAGACTCTCAAAGAAAACGGTTATGACCCCATTCCGAAGCATGTGGAACCGAGTAAGAGTCCGGTGAGTACACCCGAACTTTTCAAGAAATTCCCCGTGATTCTTTCTACCGGTGCAAGGATTTCCGAATACACCCATACGCAATTAAGGGGAGTGCCGAGTCTGAAGAAGACCGCACCCGAGGCCTTGGCAGAGATTCATCCGCACACGGCCGGAAAATATGGTTTAAGTGATGGGGACATGGTGAATATCGAGACCACAAAGGGGTCAATCAACATCAAACTGGCAACCACTGAAGACCTTCATCCTGGAATCGTCAGCGTTCCCCATGGTTGGGCAAAGGCCAATGCCAATGAACTGACCGAGCTTGAGCCCCGTGATCCGGTCACCGGTTACACGGAAATGAAGGCCTTACTCTGCAGAATCAGGAAGGCTGATTAAGTTAATGGATGATCCTTCGGCGACTATGATTTTTCCTGTCACGGGAAGGAGGATCTCGACGAGGGCCTTCAGGAGTCCCAGATCGGTTACAACACCTCCCATGTAGACGCCGTCCTTCATGCCGTGATCCGCGACCACATTGGGTTTGATGACAACGTTCTGTCCTGTCTTAACAAAGGCCCGCAGACCGCCCAATGAATCAAGGATATTCATGATAGCCGTCTTGATCTCGTTATGAGACCGGGCTGGGGGAACCTTTTCGACTCCAACCGTTTCCGTTCTCGGGTATTCCTTTGAAGGCCTTTTCCCTGAAATCTTCTTGAGGTATAAGGCTATACGTATGGCAAATTTAGCGAGTTCAAACCCATCTGAGGCGTAGTTCCGGGTGGGCCGGAACCCATAGTCCACCAGAACACGGTAAGCGTTTTTATCCGCCCTGAGTATCTCGGCTGCCACAAGGCTTTCTTTTTCAATCAGGGCATCCAGCACGGAAGACTCCATGCCTTTCCCAAGGCAGGGTTCCTTCTTGTAATGTGATTCCCGGTAACATGGTCGGTCCTCCTTCACCAAGACTTGTCCGCACATAAACAAGACCTTAACCGACTTCTTATCCCCTTATCTTCATGAACGAAGATTGACAAGGTGAAAAGATATTTTTCATCCCGCCTTGTTTTCATGTCTTCATTATCCATTTCGTGTTATATATATACTAAGGCATATCAATGTGTTACTAGTGAAAATCTTGACTAGACAATCTGGCATACCTCTTGCTATAAAGTCATTGATGAACAGTATTATCTGACGTCTCAATGATGTTTTTTAGGAGTATATATGATGTTTGACTCATTGTTTCATCCGTCTTCAATCGCCGTCATAGGCGCGTCATCTGTTGAAGGAAAAGTCGGCAACGCTTTGCTGAGCAATCTGATAGATGGCGGATACGACGGTAAGATAGTCCCGGTTAATCCAAAATCAAAGGAAATAATGGGGATACGATGTTATGGCAGCCTATCCGAATATAATGAAAAAGTGGATATGAGTGTCATAGCGGTTCCTGTCAAGTTTGTGAAGCCGGCCGTAGCGGAATCGATATCGTCCGGAGCCGGTGCGGTCACTATCATCACAGCGGGGTTTAAGGAGGTAGACAAAGAGGGCGCCAGGCTGGAAAAGGAGATCGCGGAATTGTGCCGTTTAAAAGGAGTAAGGTTGTTGGGACCCAATGTCCTTGGTGTAATGAACACCCATCACAAGATGAACGCCACATTCGCTCATAACATGCCTGAAAAAGGCGGTATTTCCATAATATCCCAGTCGGGAGCCGTATGCGCGGCCATTCTGGACTGGGCCGTCTCCAACAGGCTGGGAATGTCCAAGTTGGTCAGCATAGGAAACAAAGCGGACATCAACGAGATCGACATGCTGGAGTGGATGGGTGAGGATGAGAGAACAAGTGTGATCGTAGGATATCTGGAAAGCATAGTTGACGGAAAAAAATTCATACAGACTGCTGAAAAAGTCACTTCGAAGAAACCGGTTATTATATTAAAGGTGGGAACAACCGCTGCCGGTGTCAAGGCGGCGTCTTCCCACACGGGGAGCCTGGCTGGTACGGATGTGGCCTATGGCGCGGCTTTCAGGAGGTCCGGAGTGATAAGGGCCGATTCTTTTGAACAATTGTTTGATTTTGCCAAGGCCCTTGATATGCAGCCGCTGCCCAGGGGTAAGTCGGTCGCTATTGTCACAAACGCTGGAGGGCCCGGAATCATATGTGCTGACGCTATCGAGAATGCCGGAATGTCTGTGGCGCAATTAGACCACCAAAGCGCTACAGCCCTCAAGAAAAAGCTGCCTGAGGCAGCGAGTATCGGTAATCCTATTGATGTTTTGGGTGACGCCGACCCTGATCGCTATCATGTCGCAATAAAGACTGCCCTTGAATCAGATGCCGTTGACGCGGTTATTACCATACTTACACCTCAGACAATGACAAAGGCATTTGAGACAGCGAAAGTAATATCAGAATTGTCCCATGCCGATAAACCGATCCTTGCATGCTTTATGGGGGGTAGAGACATCCTTCCCGGCAGGGCTGAGCTTGTTTCCAAGAGGCTTCCTGATTACACCTCGCCGGAAAGGGTCGCGCTATCACTAAAGGCCATGTATGAATACAGCCTTTGGCGTGAACGGCCTGCCCGAGTCCTCACTCATTACCCGGTGAACAAGCGGCGAGTAGAGCGTATCTTTAAGATGTACAAAAACATGAGGAGATCTCAGGTAGGTGAGGCGGAAGCCAAGAAAATACTCAAGGCCTATGGATTTGATATTCCGAATGGTGAATTATGTGTCTCAGCGGATCAGGCCGTTGAAATAGCGGAATACATCGGTTATCCCGTGGCGATGAAGATCGTCTCAAGGGATATCATTCATAAGAGTGATATTGGCGGCGTCAAGATCAACCTTCAGAACAGTGAAGCCGTTCGAGACGCCTATGACCTCATGGTGATGCGAATTACACGATTATTGCCCGATATACGTCTTGAAGGAGTCTACGTGGAAGAAATGGCTTCAAAGGGGAGGGAGGTCATTCTCGGTATGAGCAGGGATCCCCAGTTTGGCCCCATGATGATGTTTGGACTTGGCGGGATATTCGTTGAGGTCATGAAGGATGTATCATTTAACCTCGCTCCAATAACAAAGGATGAAGCGATGCAGATGCTTGAAGCCACTAGGTCCTATGAATATCTATCGGGGATAAGGGGTCAGACTGCGGTTGATATTGAATCTGTAGCGATAGCATTGCAGCGAATGAGCCAGCTGGTAACGGATTTTCCTCAGATAAAAGAAATGGATATTAATCCATTTATCGTTGGTACGATGGGAGTTCAGTCAGTTGCCGCTGACGCCAGAATAACACTTTCAGAAAAATGGATAGAAAATGGTTGAAGAAAACAAAAGCATAAAGAATGCAATCCCCGAATGGGCACAGACCTTTAATATCTCTACCGTTTCCGCGGAGGAAGCGGTCAAAAAGATCAATCCGGGACACCGGGTATTCGTAAGTACCGGGTGCTCACAGCCTAACCAACTTCTGCGGGCCATGGCCGCCAGGGCGCATGAACTGGCTGATGTGGAGATCATTCAGTTACTCGCCATCGGTGATATTCCATACTTGGAAAAGGGACACAAGGAGAATTTCAAGATCAACAGCTTTTTTATCTCCGAGGGCATACGCGATTCGATCAATAAAGGGCTCGGCAGTTATACACCGATTTTATTGTCGGACATTCCCCGTCTCTTCAGTGGTGGCCAGTTGGCACTGGATCTATCACTTATACAGGTCTCACCCCCTGATAATAACGGGATGTGCAGCCTGGGCATCTCCGTCGATATTATAAAAGCCGCGATTGAAAATTCCAGGCTGGTGGTAGCTCAGATAAATAACCATATGCCCAGGACCTATGGAGACAGCGCGGTTAGTATTAATGAGATCGATGTATTTGTGCCATATGATGAACCATTAATAGAAGTTCACCGGCTTGAGATCAGGGATGATATAAAGGAGATATGTATCCATATAGCCGCGCTTATTGAGAGCGGATCAACTCTGCAGCTGGGATTTGGAACGATCCCCCAGATCACCCTAGAATACCTCAAGGATAAAAGGGATCTCGGAGTTCATTCAGAAATGATCTCCGACAGGATTGTGGAACTGATCGAATCCGGAGTCATCAATGGGAAGAAGAAATCACTGGACCGGGGTAAGATTGTGACCAGTTTTTGCATGGGAACAAAGCGGCTCTATGATCTGATAGACCATAACGCCATGTTTTCCTTTAGGCGAACGGAATATGTGAATGATATCGAGGTCATTGGAAGACAGACCAAGATGGTGGCCGTCAACACGGCTATTGAGATAGACCTGACCGGCCAGGTCTGTGCCGATTCACTCGGGACGAAGTTCATTTCCGGAATCGGCGGACAGGCCGATTTTGTTCGAGGCGCAAACCGGTCGGACAGGGGAAAAAGCATCATAGCGTTGCCGTCAACCGCAAGGAACGGCAAGATAACCCGCATAGTCGCGCAATTGACGCCAGGGGGAGGTGTAGTCAATACGCGGGGTGATATCCACTATGTGGTTACGGAATTCGGTACAGCGTATCTGCATGGGAAGAATATCCAGGAAAGGGCCATGGCCCTTATCAGTATCGCCCATCCTTCGTTCAGGTCTGAGCTTCTTAAAAAAGCCATCGAATACGGCTATGTTGTTCCGAGCCTAGCAGAAGTGGAAGGTAAACTCCTTGTTCAATCGAAGGAATTAACAACAACTATGCTCTTGGATGACGGGACTAAGGTAAAATTCAGGCCGATTCATCCCACCGATATGACGAAGATGAGGGACCTTTTATATAGGCTCTCCGAAGGGACCGTATACTATCGCTTTGGCTGGAATATAAAGGAATTTACTCAAAAACAGATTCAGAATTTCGTGTATGTGGATCACCGAAAAGAGGTGGCTATCGTCGGAACGGTCCCCGGAGCCGCGGAAGAAGAGATTATCGCCTTGAGCGGATATTATCTGGACGAAAAGACAAATCGCGCGGAGGTCGCCCTAGTGGTCCTGGATGAGTGGCAGAACCGGGGAATAGGTACTTTTATGCTGAAATACCTCACCCAGATCGCACAGAAAAACGGCATCAGGGGATTTACCGCTGAAATCCATGTGACCAACAGAAAGATGCAGACCGTTATGCATAAATCATCCGGAACAGTGGAGAGTACTCTTGATGGTCCTGTTTTCAGTATGCGTTCGGATTTTCAATAGGTCCTGGCTTTCGAGATATTATCAGTGCGCTGAGGACCGTTTCGAGCGGGTAGTGTCATTTACCGAAAACTCCTTACCAATCCATTTTAAAACATCCCCAAGGGGGGCGTTTCCTGGGGATCGATATGGACATCCAGAAGGGTTGGGCCGTTGCGTTCACACAGTGCCTGAAAATCAACCCTAGCGAGGTCTTTATCATTCCTGATCGTATGCGCCATGGCCCCTACACGGATCGGCCATCATGGAAAAATCTGCAGGCGGGCATGGGGAGAGCGATGAAAAAAGGCCTTTGTATGGTGGATATGAACAAGTCTCTCATTAAGTAGAGCGTGATCCCATCCGCCGGTTGACCATTCATTAAGATTTGTCCCTGTCGCGAGAACCAGCCCAACAGACTGGTCTGTTAAGGCTTTACGGGCACTCATGTGTCCCGCGAAGCCAAAAACCCCTCTGGCCAGAGGATGATAGGGATCTATCCATGACTTCCCACGCTGAGTCGTTACAATTGGAGCATTAAAAATCTCAGCAAACCGGACTATTTCCTCGGAAGCGCCACCGCAATCATGGCCCACCATGACAACCACTCTCCGTTTTTCTCTCAACATGTTTTCCAATTCTCCGGAGAGCCTTTCCAGCGCTTCGAGATCAAGCATGGATTCATGCCGGCCTAGGAGTCGCTCCAGGTTTGGGAAGGAAATGTCGCCTTCCCAAGACGTACGCAAGATATCAACCGGGATGCTCAGATGAACCGGACCTTTGGGGTGTTGGAAGGCCTTTATGAGTGCGGCGGCAAGTTTCCTTTCTAACTGGTTTGCGTGAGAAATCAGCGTATTATACCGCGTACAGTATTGGAACATCCCCACAATATCCGTCACATCAGCAGAGGATTCCTGAAACGCCCCAAAACCAAAATCTTGAAGTGTGGTCTGCGCTGTAATCGCCAACAAGGGGACATGGTCTGCATAGGGGAGGCAAGGCCTGTGATAAGATTGGTTGCCCCGGGACCTGTGGTTGAGCAGCACACCCCGATCTTTCCGGTCTCACGGGCATACCCACCGGCCATGAATGCGCAACCAGTCTCGTGACGGCTCAATACAGAGCGGGGACCACCCCTTTTTTCACTATGGAAAAGCGCGTCATAAAGAGGGCCGATAGGGCTTCCAGGAACACTAAAGACATATTCCACGCCAAGTTGTTCTAAATAGCTCACGATCAAATCACTTAAAGTCATTTGTTCCACCCATTGGGATTGGGTTGTGTCTGTACTCACTCATATCATAGAGTTTTCATAACACACAAACTCTTTCATCAATTTTAAAATCCCCCTTGAACAGCAGGATCTAATAGTCTATGGTCATTAGACTTGATAGGGTGCAAGAGTATTATTGCGCAGAATTTTTATCAAAGGAGCAAATGATGGCTGAAGTCATAAAGGGTATTTTTCACATACCGGGGCAGGATGAAATGATCCCGGACTCCCATGTCTATATTATAGGGGACCCCTCTTCCCAGGATCTCTCCCTGGTTGACGTGGGTTTGACCGGCAAAGGAGGGTATAAAATGAGTTCCATTGACGGCTTTGGAATCAAGCTCGAGGACATCAAGAGGGTCATCATGACCCATACCCATTTTGATCACATCGGTTGTTTTGCTGAGATCAAAGAGCAGATTCCATGGGTGGAGCTTTGGGTGCACGAAGCTGAGGCAGAAGAACTTGAACAAGGGGATGAGAGGACAGTCTATGGCATGGATATGTTCCAGAGCATGTGTCAAATGCAGTATAATGTGGAGCCGGGCGCCTTTCGGTTCAAGGTGGACCGCAGGCTTCGGGACAGGGAAACCCTGAAAATAGGGGGTATGACCTGGGACGTGCTCTCTATCCCAGGCCACTCTCGGGGCAGCATTGCCCTTTATGATGAATCAAACAGGATCCTTATCCCGGGAGATACGGTATACGCGGACTATGCCATCGGCCGGTTTGACCTTCACGGCGCCGATGGCGCAGCCCTTAAGGATTCTCTCATGCGGTTGGCTGAACTGGAGGTGGACATCCTATTACCCGGACATAATCGGATCGTGAAAGACCTTCCTGCCGATTACATCTTAAAGACAGCCCAGCAATGGGCGCCCTATTTGACCTGATGTGACACGCTACTAGGAGATGCTATTGTAGATAGGTGACGGTCATCCCCTTTTCCACACCACTTCCCTGGGTGATTTCACACGTGGCGATCTTCTCCTTCACGGATTTGGCTTGGATGGTCGCGACTTTTTCTACGGTCTCATCCAGTATTTCACCAGTGTCGGGATCTCTCAGGACTGTGGAGGTTCCGACATTAAAAACCTGTCCAATGGAAACGCCTTCTCTGGAACCCCGATTGATGTATACCGTGTTTCCGTTTACGAGAACGACTTTTCCTGTCCACGGGATACTTGCCAGGCTGGAGGTCAGAAAGGCGACTCCTTCGTCCACCGCTATTTCTATGGCCTTCCCGGCATTGGTTTTCTTAAATCCCCCTATATCACCATTGAAGCCCCCTTTACTCAGGCCAAGGGAAAGCCCTTTCTTGGTCACTTCCCCATAGCACTTTTTAGATGCCATCACTTGTCCTGTAGTGGAATCGACAATATACATCACCACATTGATCTCGGCCTTGCCTCCCTTTGCGCCGATCCTCACACCTTTGTAGCCAATTCCCCCTCCGCCTCCGGCGGTTCCATCCGCAAAATGGGTGATTTCACCCTTCACGAGTAATTGGGCCGGCGTCATTTGTCCTATTTCGACCACTTTTCCCCCACCAGCCGTTCTGCCACTGGCCGCCAGATCCTGCTCTTGCATGGCCTCATTTCTCATATCTTTTTCACCAAGCACGATGAATCGCCCGGTCTGGTTTAGGCTATCTGTGAGGACCGCCCCCCACGCATGTCCCAGGTCCCATTGGCCTGCCCAGCCGGAGCGGTTCTCAAACTTTGAAACGGTGATGCTATAGCGCAGACCACCACCCTCGGCAAAGCACGTGCCGACCGATACAAAAAGCAAGCCAAAAAGGATAACAACAGCCAAAATTCCCTGAAATGTCTTCATGTTATACCTCCGTATTCTTTTTTTCCACATTATAATCAGTTTAGAGGAAAACCCCATTTCTGTCAAATAATCTCATGATTTAATCAGAATCCCATTCTAGGACGAGGAGGTTTTATTTCTGATCCGGGTAAAACCATTATGTTGAAAAAAGATAGGGTTGAAATACTATGATTAATAGATAATTTATTATATACTAATCGCTTTATAAAACTCGATTGCTAAGGAGGCAGGGATGTTTGAAGTGACTGAGAAGGCAAATGAAATGATAGAGGACTTTTTTAAAGACAAGGAGGGGATTCCTTACGTCAGGATTTTTCTTTCCGAGGGTGGGTGATCCGGGCCGTCGCTGGCCATGGCTCTGGATGAGCCAAAAGATGATGATGAAATCATAAAAGAGAATAAAATCAACTATTTGATAAACAAAGAACTGCTTGAAAAGGCCAAGCCGATTAGTGTGGATTTTGTTGAATCGGCCATGGGTTCGGGATTTTCCCTCTCCTCCAGTTTGAAGACAGGGGGCGGCTGTGGAAACTCCTGCAGTACCTGTTAGAAATAGAATCCCTGTGACATTCTGTTAACCCGCCTTCCAAAAAGGGAGTGTCCCCATACAATCAATATCACCGTCTTTGGAACTTGGGATTTTTCTGAGGGCGGTGATTTTTTTTGCCCACCCAAAGATAGCGGATGAATCCGCTTTGATCAGGATTCCCATTGATTAGAAAGAAACCGTAAGGGGACGTTTGAGTAATCGGCTTGTTTTGAGCCTTTACACAGGCTCAGAGTTCAAGTATCTATATGCTTGAACCTAATCTCTCGGTTCATTCACTTTTACAACAGACAGGCTGAAGGAGATAGCCGATGATCAAGGACAATGTCCATAGAATACTGGCTGAACTCCCCGAAGGGGTTCAGCTTGTGGCAGCGGCCAAGACAAGGACCCCTGAAGAAATTTTCAGGGCCGTGGAAGCGGGACTGAAAATCATAGGGGAGAACTATGTGCAGGAGGCGGAGCAGGCCTTTCAGGTCATCGGCAACAGGGTCCAGTGGCATATGATCGGCCACCTTCAGAGGAACAAAGTGAAAAAGGCGGTTCGGATCTTTGATATGATTGAGACGGTAGATTCCATAAGGCTTGCACTGGAGATCGATACATCATGCCGGAAAATCGGGAAAATCATGCCTCTTCTGATTGAAATCAATAGCGGTGAGGAGACCCAGAAGGCGGGGGTCGTACCCGGCTATGCCCCGGGATTGATCAAAGAAATGTCGACCTTGGAAAACATCAGGGTTGTGGGGCTCATGAGCATGGGCCCATTCACCGGTGATCCTGAGGATGCCAGGCCCTATTTTGTGAAGACAAAGAAGGTATTTGAAGAGCTGAAGCAAATGGAATTACCCCGTGTAGAGATGAAACACCTTTCCATGGGCATGTCCAATTCCTACAGGGTGGCCCTGGAGGAGGGGGCGAACATGGTCAGGATTGGGACAAATATCTTCGGACAGCGACGATGATAGAGGAAGTATTGGCTGTTTTGGTATTTCCTTGCGCCTTGAACCTTGTACCTTGAGCCGTTCTGTTATGCCTAAACCCTTTGGCGAATCGAGATAATCAAATTCATACAAACAGCCTCTTCAATGACCAAAAACTCATGTCAGACTCCACCACCAAAGAGATGAAGCGTTTAATGGGAAAGGCTATTCACTCCCGGGAGATGATTCAGGAGGGAGATCATGTGATGGTGGCCGTTTCCGGGGGGAAGGACAGCATGTCCCTTTTGTGGCTTTTGAGAGAGCGAATCAAGCGGATCCCTATTGAATACAAGATCACGGCTGTGCATGTCGATCCTGGTTTCGGCTCGGATTCGGCCGCTCAGATGGAGGCGTTTTTTTCAGACCATGGTTTTGACTATCATGTCCTGAAAAGTGATATCGGCCCTAAGGCCCATGGACCTGAAAACCGGGAGAACCCCTGTTTTCTCTGCTCGCGCCTTAGAAGAACCATGCTCTTTCAGCTAGCTGAGGAGATCCAGTGCAACAAGATCGCCTTCGGGCATCATAAGGATGATGTGATTGAAACATTTTTTCTTAATATATTCTATGGTGCTTCCGTCAGCACCATGCTGCCCGTGCAGGACTTCTTTCAGGGCAAACTGACAGTGATACGCCCCCTTTTTCTGCTCGAAGAAGACCGGATTCGGAAATACGCGCAATCCATGGAATGGCCCGAGATCAACATGGGATGCCCTACGGCAGGGTCCTCAAAGAGAGAGGACATCAAGAGGATGCTCAAAGAATTCTATCGCACCAACAGGAAAATAAAAGGCAATATCTTTCATGCCCTACAGAACGTCAAAACGGAGTATCTCCTTTAGATTTCCTTGCGGTTTGAGAAAGACGGCTCAACTCCTTAAGAACGGAGAAAAAGCCTCCTGATGAATCCTTATGTTCAGGGTTCAACCGATTCAGATGTTAGAATCAACTTTGAACCGACCTTTTTAAGGAGGGAAAAATGCCTGAAACGATTCATGTCAAGACTCGTAGCAGGACTGAGATGGTGGATATGACTTCTTTGGTTCAGAATGAGGTCTCCAAATCAGGCATCTCGGACGGAGTCTGCATGGTCTATGTCCCTCATACCACGGCAGCGGTCACTATCAATGAAGGGGCTGACCCATCCGTATGTCAGGATATCCTGACCAAACTGACTGAAATGGTTCCTCCCGACGCGGGATATCGGCACATGGAGGGGAATTCAGACAGCCATATCAAGGCTTCGTTGGTGGGAAATTCGGTCTCAGTATTGGTGGAGAATGGCCGGCTCGTTCTCGGCACTTGGCAGAAGATTTTTTTCTGCGAATTCGATGGTCCGCGCTCGCGAAAGGCATACGTTAAGGTGTATTGACGACAGACGACTGATGAATGATAGAGATCCCGCAATCTTTATGAGTCATTTGCCGATCATCAATCAAAGCAATGTGACAGAGTTTGGATCAAAACCCTTTTCCGCCAACCATTCCTGAAGGACCGCGAATAGTAGGAGATAGAAATTCCGAAATCCCCCCAAGCCCTGTCTTCCAAAAGAGTAATTGACCTCCAGAAACAGGGGTTGGGGATCGGGGTGAGAGAGGGGAAAGACAAAGTCTATGGCAGCCAGGTTGATGCCGGTGGCGGCGGAGAGTCTTTGGGCCTGCGTCTTCCCTTTCTCCTGCAAGTCAGGCCGCCAATTCTCGTCGATCTTTGCCCCTCGACTGATCGCAGCAACCTTTTCTCCTGAGCCTTCCGCCCTTTTCCAGTAACTCCGAAGACTTCTCCCCATAATAACCACACGAAGCACATTTCCTTCCGTCTCAATCCATTCCTGGGATACAAAGCCTGAAAGGCCGGAGGCTTCTAATCGCTCCATAGCCTCAAGGGCCGATTCCAGTATGGCAGAACCTTGAATGATGTGTACCCCTTCGGCTTCATGGGTCTTGTCCGCCTTGATGACAAAAGGCATTTTGTGGGGGAAGCTTCTATCCTTCGAGTGTTTATTTCTGAACGCCTTAACCGATGGCCATGGTTTGGTTTTGGGATGGGGAAGTCCAAACTCTTTGAAGAGCCGGCTTTGACCGGTCTTTCCCGGATATTTGAAGCGGGCTTCATAATTCGGAAACAGGAGGGCGGAGGTCTTCTTACAGACCTGATACAACTCCAGCGGACAGGTCTGAGGAAGGATAATCACATCCGCGGCCTCAATATGATGGCGGTCATGGGCGTCCAGAGTGCCGTCACCCAGGATGACTTGAGTATCCGCCAGAAAACAGGAATGAAAAGAGAGGATCATGTCACATGTGTCAGAAAGTAAATACGTTCCACTATAACTCCAAAACCCTCCACGTCAACTTCAAAGCCGAACAGTGTTACTCCTCAAATATGGCAATGAACGGTAAGCTATATCAAAAATGCATAAAAGCATAGACGTCCCTATTCCCATCAATACCTCATTCCACACCAGCGAGTTACGGACACAACATCCTGCGGCCAGGTTTTGCTTGACACACAAGACCAAATTTTCTATTCTTCGACCCACAAAAAGCGACTTCTTATCACTCATTGTTTATGCTCCTTGATGGAAGTTATTCTTCATAAAAATCCCTGCCCTATCTGTATCCATATATTAACGCTCCTTCGATAGCGCTTTGAAGTTCATTCATCTTAAAAGGTTTGAATAAAATGGAATAATATAATTGACCCCAAATTTTGGACCACGAGCTAAGGTGGATTTCAGGTATAATCTACTAAGCATGTGGAGGTCAAGAAATGGGGAC
>JAFGFY010000014.1 GCA_016930795.1 Deltaproteobacteria bacterium | reverse complement strand
TCCAGCGTCTCAATACCGGTGTCCTGCTTCCAATAGAAGCCTTTGCCCTCGATTCTGTTTGTGAGGTGATGGCGTGCCTTTGGAGCTTCCTTACCCGGGACTTCCACATAGCCGTAATATACCTGGCGCTGCACTTCTCTGAGGTCCTGGTAACCGCTGAACCACACTTCGAACACGGTGGCCAGATTGTTCTCGAAATCGATAATGATGTTGTATCCCTTCTGAGTCTTGGGCACCATGTGCGAGAAAAGGACAATGTGCCTAAGCGTCAGCGCCCCGTAGCCGGCTTTGACGGCGCCAGCGCCGTCTTCAGCAAGAGCCAGTTTGCGCTCGTCCTTAAAAGAGTAGTCTAAAACAGGACCGTCATCGGTCACGATCTTAAGCGACTTCCCGGCTAGGGAGTCCGAATACTCGGATCGGCATTCGGGACCGGCAGCGGCCGGGACCAACTTTCGGTCGATCCCTTCTTTTGTGAGTTTGGTATACTTTATCCTGTGCATCTGATCTTTTGGAAACTTGATTTTTTTCATTCTTTCACCTCCATAAAAAATAGCTGCTGATTATCACGGATTCCCTTTATTCATACGTGCAGATCCGCGCAGATTCGGGGTCGAACCATACAGAAAGATGTTTCACGTCATTCTGACTACGCCGTGATGAGTTTATGTGCCGGTTCAATCTGTGATCTTGAAAAATGTTGAGTCTTTAAGTCTTTACCGGTTCGATTTGTCAAGATCAAAGATCTGATTTCTAGCCTTAGATCGCTTTTTACGTCGGGTTCGCTGTCTGTGAAGCAAGCTCAAGAATCAACGGTTCGAGTTCATTCGACCTTTCGAGCCCGTCAACAAAACGTCGCGGGATACCTGAAAGGCCTGTTTGAGCGCCCGTGAGGGCGCCGGTGAGGATAGCCCGCGCCTGGTTCTGTCCGCCTCCGTTCACGGCGTGGAGTACCGCGGATTCAAAATCGTCGTGGAAGCGTGCGGAAAGGTAATAAGAAGCAGGGAGCTGATGATAGATGGCGCAGGACATGCCATAGACGATAGACACTTTCCAGGCCGGTTCTATGCGAATATCCGGATCAGCCGCGGCTGCGGCCATTTGGCCGGGTGTGCCCAATGAATCCGGTGATGCAAAAAGCCCTTCATGGGAAGGGTCTGTGTCCCCCGGCTGCAAAGCATGCCGCTTTCCGCGGGTCACACTGTGAAAGGGCAAGTCCCCGCTCTGGACCAGCGCCATGAGCTTTCGCGAAATGCCTGGGTCCAGCCTGTTTCCCTGGACCAGAAGTCCTAGGACCGCGCCAAAGGCAACGGTGAGGGTGACCACAGTTCCATCGGTTTGGGTAAGGAGTGTATTGTCGATAATGGCCCTGACCAGTTTTCCGGGATCGAGCGCGTAACGTACGGCGATAGCCAGGGTGCGTTCAATGGCCTCCGTTGTGTCGGCGTTTCCGCCGGCTTGACTCCAGGGCAATTTCTCTAGCACCCGCCGCCGCCATGCCTCCCGAATGGATTGGCTCGTGTAATTGCCCGGTCCATTGACCGGTGTGCCGTCGAGAAGAGGAAATAGGTCCTCATCCATGCGGCGGCAAAAGTCCTTTTCATCGTACCCTTCGCGTTCAACCAGAGACCCAAGCGTGAGGGCGAGAATAAAGCCTGCTTGGGAAAGCTGGCCTGCCTTTAGCCCTGAATGGTAGTGACCGGGTTTGGGATCAGTGTAGTCGTCGATCCAGTCACCGTAGTTTCTGCGCAGTTCGGCAAGATCGTAATACCAGTGGGGACCGAGGGCCAACGCATCGCCGATAAAGGCACCCATTATGGCGCCGGAGGCGCGGTTTTTAATCAGATTGTCGGGCATGGACTGCTCCAAAAGATATTGGTTATTTAATGATTGATGCAACCAAATGAAGGGACGAGTGAAAAAGCTCTCTTCGTTTTAGGGTCGAGTCTACCCTTGCTTCTTTATTAGCACAATGGAAATGAAGGGGTCAAGTCCAGTATCGATTCTCGCCCAAGAATGATATGAATCAAGGGCAGATTTGACGCCCCTGTTATCTATACGATGCCCCGGGCTGACTTGGGTCGGGGTTTTGAGCCGGATAGTGGGGTCCCAGCCCCCCACAACCACGGTGTCCGGGTTGATAATAATGGGTAGCGGCGACCTGTCTATTCAGGAATTCGATTGGCTGGAGTTTCGGTTGGGTTTTCAAACCAGCGGAAATAGGTCTCCGCCCCGCCGATGCCTGATTGCACAAGGGCATCCTTCTTTTCGTCTGATAGATCAAAGTCAGTCGTCTCAACGTCGAGTGTATTGATGTAGATTGTTCGTTGCCAATCGTCGCTATGAAGGTGTTGATTCTGCTGGATGTTCATTATCGCCCCTATAAGGGCCATGGCGTATCTGGTGAAGTTATTGATTCGCTTGTGCTTAGGTGGTTCGTTGTAACGGAAAAGGCCGATCTCCTCGCTCTTGTCGAGACGCAGTCCCAGAGTCTGCCGGTTATAGATATAGAGGCTTCTTCCAGGTGAACGCAGGGAAAAACGGGCATTTTCGCGGTTATAGTAATCCGTAGGCCTCGCGGCATAACTCTCATTGGAGGTGTCGATATAGCGATCCCGATCAAAAAGCTTGACGGGGTAGTTACGTATCACGCCGCCATCCACATACACGTCATCATTAGGGCCGTAGCGCACAGCCGCAAAAAAGAGAGGTATGGACATGCTGATCCTCACCGCATCAGCCAAGGCCATGTCGCCGTGGCGCTCCTTAGAAAAGACCTCTGCATATCCTGTGGAGAGATTAGTCCCGATCACGTAAAGATCGGGGTGGCCCGTATGGGCCAGATCATTAAAAGTAGACTTCCGGTCCCCCAGCTTTTCTTCGATCAGATTACCTACCCACGTGGAAAAGAAATCTCCCTTGTACCAGCCGAAGTGTTTTGCGAGACGACGAATGTCTCGAATTAAACCGAAGGAGTCATCCATGAATTTTTTGAAATTTGTCGACCGCATGATTTCGTTTTGTTCCAAGAGATCATATCCGAGGGCGTAGATCAACGCGTTAATAGCTCCCGCGCTTGCGCCGCCTACCCGAACGATATTCTGAAGGGCCCCTCGATGTTCGAGAATGCGCATGGCGCCCACGTAGGCTATGCCCTTTACCCCTCCGCCTTCAAATACCAAATTTCGAAATTGAACAGCCATGGCAATCTCTCCTTTCATTTCGGTGGATGTGTAAGAAAACTATCAACTTTTTGGCTAAAATGGATGGCATCAGACTTGTACCTGTTTTTTTGAGGACATTCCTATAAGATACTATATATGATCTTCCAGTCGTCCCCTGCATAACATCTTATTCTAATCGGATAGGGAGATTACGTTACGATGTCTTGGAGAAATCCTGACTCAAAGCTTTTCGATATCCAGTCACAACGATGTTTCTGTCCGGCATGATTTCGACAATAGCATAAGAGCTGTTTTCCATGCCGGAGCCGTCCACCATGGCTTTTAATGTGTAATAATGGATGCCCTCTATTTTATTATGTCCGCCGTTGTGGTTATGACCATCAAATCCGGCGAGCACTTTATCTGATTCTTGAAGGATCGTTCGAACTGTCTCGGCATTTTGAATATCGGTCATTCCCATCCCGCCTAGTTGCTGGTGAGAAAACACGATACACGGCAGGTCGGTACCGGCGAGGTCCTTTCGGAGCCAATCTAGCTCCGCGTCGGATATGAATGTTTCGTTCCACTTGTAGTTACCGTGATCGTAGTCGGTGCCATCCTCGAGAAAATTCGCGTCCAGCACGATAAAATGAATGCCCTTGCGGTCAAAACTGTAATAAGTGGAAGGAGTGGAAATCCCGGTATTGGTGATATTTTTTAGGTATTGCTTCTTGGAAATACTGTCCACATCATGATTGCCGAGAACGTGATAGGTTGGACCCTTGAATTCTTGAAAGCACCTCTCAATAGCCTGAAGATAGGAAATTGTTTTTTGCTCAACTGGGGGAGTGTTTTGATCTTTGAAATCTCCCAACTCTATCAGGAAATCGACTTTTTGCTTATTCATCAACTCCACACACTCGTTCATCTTTTCTATGGATTCACGGAAATAACGGTTAAACTGCGGATCAGCTTCAGCGTAATGTGAATCGGTAACGATTCCGAAACGCATTCCTTTGCTGGGAAAAACAGCCCGTGGGAACCCGCCGAACGCGGTCGCGGATAACCCAGCGGCAATTGTCGTTTTTAAAAAATCTCGACGACTGATCATCCATTGTTTCTCTAATCGCATAAAAGATAGCCTCCTTCCATTATTGTCTGTGGTCTGCACCTACTATCCGGAATATATATCTTTGATCAGAGTCAAATCGTTGTAACTGTGGACGTATGTGAAAGTATGAATCTGAAAATTCATGGCATATTTCTCTTTTCATATACGTGCCTCATTTTTACATATATACACTATAAGGCATCGCGGCCGAATCCCCTTTTAACCCAAAAGCTCCCATTTGCCCGATTAGAGCGATTTTCTTCTTACGACCGGCTTTTGCGAATCCCGCTATCATTTTTCAGTTTTTAAGGTCAGATCTTTTTCAGGGTCAGATCTTTGATCTTGACAAATAGTGAATTCTTAGGTTTCTGCCAAATCGGTTTTGTCAAGATCAAATATCTGACTCAAATATTACAAGGTTAAGTTTATTAGTTTATTTGATGGCATATACAAAATAATTTTCATCACTATGGGCTGACATAAACTTCGCAACAGGTATAGTCAATCTGTTGAATTCCGCGAACTCATCGGCATTCCACGTGAATATCTTATTATATGAGTAATTCTTCTTTCGATGTTCATATTTGTAAATTTCCAAATGTCCAAGCACAATAAACACAGGTTGGTCAAAATTGATTTTGAGGTCCATAGCAAGTGATAACAATTCACCAAGGGATAGATGTTGATTAGACTTGGTTGTCCATGATACTGTTGTGCCAAAACGATGCTCTCTTGGTATATAGATCCTGTTATTTGCATAATACGGAAGAGACTCCAGTAAATAATCCGGCTCGGGGACTATGATCGCATCCCTATAGGATTCTGACGTGTTTAAGAACTCACCAAACGCTTTGCTCGAACTTATTTCCAGGTTAATGTCCCCCCAAACGGACACTGTCGTCTTATGCACATTCCAAAAGATTAGCGACAACACTGAAACATAAAAGCCCGTATAGAACAGAAAGATTTTTATTCCTTTGATGGCCTTGCCGTTGTTCAATGATTCGATGAAAAGCCAATAGAGAAATAAAAGGAAGACTAAAAACAATCCTTGATGCCGATAACTACCGCCATAAAACACACGGAAAATGACACCAAAAGCAATAAGACTGCCAAGGGCGGCTAGAGCGAGATTGGGTCGATGTATAAGACCAAACACAGCAAGGTAGAGTAATAGGCTAATCACGAAAGGCGGGACTTTCGGCATTAATGCGTAGAACGTTTGCCCAGGTCGTAATACAGCTTCGACGAAAGAATAAAAAAGATTTCGCACGCTAATACCATGCATAGGCGTTGAAGTTGAATCTTCACTAGTAGGCATGGTGAAGAGTACGCATAGTAAAACACCAGCGAAAACAATAACAAATGACAGATAGAAAGAAAAGCCCAACCGACGAACAGAAGCCGGTCTCTGTTCGATAATCGTATCATATGCCCACAAAGCCGCAATCAAGCACACAAGTATTGCCGAATGTATATTTGTATTTGCCAGCAAAGCCAGAACAGAAGCCATCAACAAAGGATATTGTCCTCTATTCCGATAAATCATCGCAACGACAAACATCAACAGCATACTTATTCCGTAATTACGCGCAATTACAGAGTAATAAAAAAAAGGAAGGGCGCTAAAAATGAACAGGCATCTGATCCAGAATGGGAAAGGTGAAAAAAACAGGAAAATTACCACAGCAGCAAATGCAACGCTGATACTTATGATTGGCAATATGAGCTGCGTATCTACGATCGATTTACCAATATAAAGAAGTAGAAACCATAAAATAGGATGCCCCTCATGTCGGGTCAATTCGAAAAGGTCCAGCGGTGAAAAGGCTGCGCGTGCTAATGATAATGCCCTGACTTCGTCACGCCAGAATTCATGCCTTGTTGCAGTAAAGATGACTATAGTGAGCCATATGCCAAGAATTGCAATTGCGACGATTGCGGATTTTGTGCTATCGATCGAGTCTTTAGATCGGGCTATCGATAGACACCACCTTAAAAAAGTATTTTGTGATTTTTTTATGTGATTCATCTATATTTCATAACCATCTTGCTAATATACTATCAAGCGGATAATGATATATCGCTTAGAGTCGCTTGAGGACTGGCCAAGACAATCCATTGATATCTGATGAATAGCACCCAAAGAAGCAGTTGCCTTTAGGCCCTGTGGCACTTTTTTTGACCTCAGAAAACGCAGAATAGAAAACAGACCTTACCTTATCCAAATCCTATAATGCTCATTTAACACCCAAAAAGGAAGACATAAACACATTTTTAGGGCGAATTTTGAGGGCATTCCAACTAAATATCATAAGTTATCGTAGCCCGACCCAATTTGAATTTGATGTTTATTATAAAGCCGCCGTATGCCTGCTCTCGAAAAACACGGATTCTCCACCGTTTGCAAGTAGTTTTTTCATGTCGGTAAACGATATCTTACAATCACCGTCCACTCCCCAATCCCGACCCCAGGAGTTCCTTAGAAGAAAATATTTTTTTCGCATGTTTACGGCACGGCACAATATACAGTGCCCGCCGATAACCTCTCCGGTCGCATGAATATATCCGCTTGCGTCCGTGTCAAACATCCCCTCCATCCAGGGCAGTCCCAAAACCGCTGGACCACGGTACCCCACTCCAAGCGCGAGGTCGTTCAAACTGAAACCCCAGTAGAACGAATCAAAAAATCCTTTATCGCGAGCGATCTTAACCCCTGCCAGCACGGATGTTCCTTCATACTTCGGTCTGGCGCCGGGGTATGACCCGCCTTTCCATTCATCAATCTTCTGTGCTTCCCAGTAGATGGCTTCCCTGGCGAATTTGTTCGTTAATCCATCAACCTCTGATGGTCTTACCGCCAGTTCGTGGGTAATTCCGAATCCGACACATGCGCCTTCCGAGCCCTGATCCAGATGTAGATTGCAGCGCCACGTGTATGACCGCATTTTTTTCCGAGCCACCATTCTACGTATGGGATAATCCCTGCTTCGCTCGTCGAAAAATATTATCCTATCCAGCCTTATATCACCTGTTTTAGTTCCATCTTTCAGCGTAATCATTTTCTTTCCTTTATTTGGGTTTATAAAAAGCCAACTGGTAGACGGACGCTTTTTCCCCCAATCCGGTTCTGTTTCCGGAATCCGATCTTTGATCTTGACAAATGGTGAGTCTTAGGGCTTTTGCCGGATCGATTTGTCAAGATCAAAGATCTGACCCCGAGTCGTGACCCCGAGTCGTTCTCATAACCCGACCTCGGTCAGCGTTTTTTCATTGTCTCGAAACGACGACAACTTGACGACATTTGTTCCAGAACAGCGACGAATATTCGATCTGATAGGACAGACCAATTTTTGAAAGTAAGCCTTCTATGCCGGCTTCGGCTATGAAACGTTTGAAATGGTGTTTGTGATCGTAACCGAAAACGGTTTCAGCAAACCATATCAGAAATGAGTTCTTGTTATTGGGTAGCGGAGAAGCCGCGTCGCAAATAATGACCTTCTTGGCGACCCGTAAAGCTTCCTCAAGCACTTTTTGTTGCTGCTCTTCTTCCAATTCATGGATGAACAGCATCATGACGGCAAAATCGAAAGAAAAATCTCCGTAATCCGACAGGTCAGTGGCGTCACCGTGGACATAACTCGCGTTTGGATGTGCAAAGTGTTTTTGAGCGAACTCTATCATCTTAAACGATAAATCTAGGCCGAGAACGCGGCATTGCTTTTTCTCGCACAATGCATAGCAAAGGGCGCCTGTGCCACAGCCTATGTCTAGAACTGAAGACTTTTCAGGGGTAAGGTCGAGTATGATGTGTCGGGCCTCCCCTTGCTTCCCGTCAATGACCTTGTAGTAAAATGTGCCGTAATGGAAATGACTTTTATCTTGAGGCATGACTATTAAGTCTCTTAAATGTAAAATAAGAAGTGCTGTTTTTCGATCGGTTTCAACCCAGTATTTTAAATCCTCTCTAAATTCCGTCTGGAATATGGATTATTTTTTGTTCTAGCAATGGATCGCTTTTTTTTGGTTTTACTCAAAACCGACCTCGTTTCGAAGGTCATCTATTGTTTGGGAAACACCGGAGCCTTTTTTTACCCTATCAAGCGCCGTTAGAACTCGTTTTATATTTTTAGGCGAGCGAAGAAGATGCGCGGTTTCGAGCACGTCGGCAAGTTCATCAGCGGTTATCATAGCGACATCTTCGCGTCCTCGTCGCTGAATGATAACGACTTCTCGGTTTTTCGTGACTTTATCCAATAAAGAGGCCAAGCTTGCACGAGCTTGAGTATATGTCGTTTGTATCGCCATATTTCCCTCCCATTATATGTACAGGAAAACAGAACATTTTTATTTTTACTGATCGGAAGGAACGTCCGCTCCGTAGTCATCGTCCGCTTTCGCGAAACGCTTCTGGCCGTTGAGCCAATTGACTCGTAAGACTTCCCGTGTTTCAGGATCATACTCCGTTCGCCGAACGGCAAAGCCCATCAGGTCCTTTGGGCGCTTGTTTTTGTCGATATTCCAACCGATGATGGCCGAGTTGGTCCCCACCATCATGGCGCCCCGAAGGTCGCCGCGCTCTGCCCTAACAACAGGTTTTTATTCGGTTCGGATCGCCATTTCTCAAACCCCTCCTGTCAACTCAGTTCACGAGAATTGCACAGCCATGAGGATTTCTATATTTGTCATTGAACGCAAGACGCCGGAAGTTCATTCTCAAGTTGACTCAGAGTTTGTACTTCTTCGAGCGACATCTCTAAAGGCGGATCGTGGTTAGGGAACATACTTTCGAATTGAAACACTTTCGATTCAAACGTCCCTGTTCTACCGTCAAAAAGACGCTTGGCCTCTTTCGCGTTGTCACAATAGTATTCATGCATGCCCGGATGGGTCAACAAACGCTCATCCCTAGCGATGGCCAGGATGCTTTCAACCCGCGGCTTCACCTCGTTTAGGAGAGCGCCGGCCTTGTTCATGTTCTTTATTTCTTCTTTCGTGGCCGTTCCATCGGAAAAACGCACCCTTTCTAACAAAGCAGATATTTGCTTGTCTTTGATAAAGGATTCAAACCCGGAAAGCGGGATGACAAGCTCGAGAAACAGGCAGTCTCGATCCGGGGCGTTTCCGCCCAGAGCGTTGCATATCTCAATGCCATGATCGTACACGGCGAAAAGGCGGTTGGTCACGTTAGGATCATTACTCTTCCAGTAAGCGGTGGCGGCAATGCGGTAGTAGGCAAGGGCGTCCAGTGCCTGACCGGACATTTTTTTCAGCGCGTCGCCTCCCTTTTTCGCGTGATCACCAATTTGGATGAGTTCAGTACGCCGTGGTATTTCTTTATCAAGCTGTTTTTCATTGAGGATACGTGCCAATTCATTGTCTGTTCGAATAATATCGGTCCCTCGCTGTATATCCCTAACCGTCACGCATCCGACCGTCGAGATGACGACAAGGGCTAAAACGAGTTGTCTTAAAAAATTGTTCATGGCCACACCCCTTTGATGATAGAATGTTATCGATTTCATCATCGCTCGGCAGGGCACCTTCCCCGAGAATGCTTTCGTTTTGAGATATAGAAAATAGTTTCTGCCTCATCCAATCCCTTCTAGAACGGCTTTCTACCCATAGACCAGGGCGGGGGGAGAGTCTTTGATGAGACAGTCCAATCATCAAAATATATGAGGCAATTGGTCATCCTTTGTTCCTTTCAGGACGCTGTATTCAAATAAATCGAAGATTCGGAGTCACTCCGAGTCTTCACTCTGCTTAAGCTCGGACTTGAGCGGACTTGGGGTCATCAATAAGGATTGGGCGGATCAATCTTGAACGCTGTCCATACTTGCCTCAGTTTTAGATCAAGCATCTGCTTGTCTCTTAATAAGACGTAGTGTAAAAGTCAAGGAAAATCAGGTGGTTTATCGATACGCAGGAGGCGGGCAAGGGCTTGTTTTCAGCCCGGTACAGCCCGCTCCCGTTGAGAGACGATACACAATCAGCTGAAAGCTGTCTATCAGGGAAACCCTGATTTTTGACCTCAAAAGATCATTTTTTTGCCTGCTCATCTCCGTCTCTCAAGGGCAGTATTAAAGTGGGGGAAAAAGTAGAAAATGTGAAAAGTCTTTTTTGCCACAGACCGGCCGTCGCCGAGGCTATGGCCCGGCAGGCCCACGCGGACCTACACGGACACGGGTGAGTCATTGCTAAGAATTCCCGCATAGCGGGTTACAATCCCTTGGCAAGGGATTGAATGGGATTCTTTGCAATTTCTTCTCTCATTTCTGGTTTGTCTTTATTCGTCTGTGGCCGTCTGTGTGGGTCGAGGTCACAAAGTGAACGGGTGGTTAATAAGAAACCTTTCTGAAAGTGGATAAGATATTCTTTTCATTCCTTGCTATGCAGGACGGGCAGCCTGTCCTTCCCTCGGCCATGAGTTCGGGCCGAATGGAGCAAGGTCAAAGGGCCTGTCCTGAGCAAGGTCGAAGGGCCTGTCCTGAGCAAGGTCGAAGGGCCTGTCCTGAGCAAGGTCGAAGGGCCTGTCCTGAGCAAGGTCGAAGGGCCTCTATGTCTGACGATGTTTTGCCCCCTCAATCAACTCCAAGAGAGATTGAACTTTGGGTTTGGGCGGGCTTTCAAAGGCCTGTTTCCATTCTTCCGGACTGAGTTCCTTTCTTAAGAGTTCCTCCACAGGAAAACGGGTGTGCCAACAATCCAGAGTTTTGAAACAGGGGAGGCCCCTGTTCTCTGTCCGGCAATAAGAGAACGCTATCTGATGCCCTAATCTGGGACATCGAATGGTAAGCCCCTCTTTGAACGGTTTCATGTTAGGAAATCGTCCCGGGTTTATACTGTTTGGGCCTGGGCAGAGGGGCTATTTCTTGAACAGCCCTGTGCATCTCCTCTTCAGGAAGATCATAATCACTGAGTTGTCCGGACATATAGGCTTCATAGGCCGCCATGTCAACGAGCCCGTGGCCGCTCCAGTTGAAAAGTATCACCTTTTCTTTTCCTTCCTCCTTGGCCTTGATCGCCTCACGAATCGCCATGGCCACCGCGTGATTCGCCTCAGGCGCGCTGATAAACCCTTCAGTCCGGGCAAAGATCAGGCCTGCTTCAAAGGTCTCAAGCTGATGGATCGCCTCCGGACGGATCAGGTTATCCAGGATGAGTTGACTGACCAGGGGGGCCATCCCGTGATATCTCAGGCCACCGGCATGGATTGGAGCAGGCACGAACCCGTGTCCCAGGGTATACATGGGCAGGAGGGGCGTCATTTGAACCGTATCTCCGAAGTCATAGGCAAAGGGCCCGCGGGTCATGGTGGGGCATGAGGCGGGTTCAACCGCGATAATATCGATCTCCTTGCCATGGATCTTATCCCGAATAAAGGGGAAGCTGTTTCCGGCCATATTGCTTCCGCCACCCGCGCATCCGATGATCACGTCAGGATAATCTCCGACAACCGCCAGCTGTTTCTGACACTCAAGCCCGTTTATGGTCTGATGGAGCATGACATGGTTGAGAACGCTGCCCAAAGCGTATTTGGTGTTCTCCTCCGAAACCGCGGCTTCAACCGCCTCGCTGATGGCGATGCCCAGGCTCCCGGGAGAGTCAGGATTTTCCGCGAGGATTTTCCTTCCTGCCTCGGTCTCATTGCTCGGACTTGGGGTACAGGTTCCGCCCCAGGTCTCCATCATGACTCGTCGATAGGGTTTCTGATCGTAACTGATTCTTACCATATATACCTTGCATTCCATGCCAAAGAGACTGCAGCAGAAGGAGAGGGCGCTGCCCCATTGTCCCGCCCCGGTTTCCGTGGTGATTTTCTTGGTGCCTGAAATTTTATTATAGAAGGCCTGGGCCATGGCGGTATTGGGTTTATGGCTTCCCGCGGGGCTGACCCCTTCATTCTTGAAGTAGATTTTGGCCGGTGTATCCAGGTGCTTTTCCAGGTTGTAGGCCCTATAGAGGGGGGTGGGCCGCCATATGAGATATCTTTTCAGGACTTCTTCTGGAATATCGATGAATCTCTCCTGGCTGACTTCCTGTTCGATCAGGGGCATGGGGAAAATAGGGGCAAGGTCCTCCGGGCCCACAGGCTGACCTGTCCCTGGATGGAGGGGAGGTTCCATGGGCGTGGGTAGATCCGCCGCGATATTGTACCACTGACGAGGCATTTCAGATTCTGCGAGAAATATCTTTTTCTGTTCCATAATCGCTCCTTTTCAAATGAATCTAGATAGGGGAAGTGGAATATTCCCAAAAGTAATGTTGATGGTCACGATCACTATGTCAACTGATCATAGATTTCCGGGTGATCGTATTTCCATTTTCTGTGAATCCAGAGCCAATGGTCTGGATACTTCCTGATCATCTTTTCAATAACATCATTTTGTTGCTGCGTATACGTCTCCAAGGCATTTTGTGCGGTCTTGTCTTTGATCTCAATTTCAGGGAGAAAAATAAGACGGTGTGATTTCCTGTCTTTCTGCCGCACGATGAACATGGGGACAATGGGGATCGAAAACTTCATAGCCAGAGAAACCGGTAAATGGAGTGTGTTAGTCTTCTTTCCGAAGAAATTGACGGGGATCCCTTCAGAAGAGGCGGTCTGATCCGGAAAGAGAACAAGGTCTTCGCCTTTCTTCAGCCTCCTGATGGCCGGCCTCAATCCGTTTTCCTTATCCAAGATGTTGACGCCGAACTTCGTATTGTATTTGACTCGTTCTTCTTCAATGTAGGGGTTATCTACTTTCCTGACAATGAAATTCAGAGGTCCTATGGTGTTCGCGTAATAGAGATGTGCATATTCCCAGTTGCCGAAATGAGCGCTCAGAAGTATAACGGAGGACGACTTCTTTTTCGCGGCAAGTAGATGCTCTTTGCCTTGCACCTCAACTCTGTTCAGCAACTCCTTTTCAGTGATGTTTTTCAACGTCAGCCATTCATGCCCCACCATGGCGAGATGCTGGAAGGTCCTCTTCGTCAGCCCGCGCATCTCTGATTCTTCCAGTTCATCTCCAAAGGCGAACTTCATATTGATTAGGGATATATTTCTATGACGACGGGCAAGAATATAGAGGAGACTCCCAAACCGTTTCCCTAGCTGAACCCAGATGGTGTTGGGGACTAGGCGAGAGAGACATATATAGAATAGGACGACGCGGTGGATGATCCACGCGTTGAGCCCTTTGTTAATATTAATCAAATGTTGCCTCTTAGTCTCAGGATGTTTCATCAGAACGGAATTTTTTTGGGACAAAGAATAGCGAATAGCCCTCTCTATGTCAATGTAAGATTCCTTGACGCGGCGCCCCCGCTCAAATTCCGGGATCTTCGACTTGTATCTCGCACCTTACCAGTGCCCAGGGCTCTCCATAATCCAATATCATATGTGCTGAAAATCTTAACCAAGCGCGGCCAGGGGGCCATTTGGATAAAAGAATGCGTAGAATACCTAATGAGGACTTGTTATTCTCTTTAAAAAACCGTATGTAGACTTCTAGTCATGTCGTATGAAAAAGAAAAAAAGGTCGCTCTTGAAGCGGCGATTTCCGCCGCCCGGCTCTGTGAACAGGTCCGCCGGGAAACCGCCTTCGAGGCCCTAGAAAAAGGGGATGGAACGCCGGTCACCCTGGCTGATTTTGGCTCTCAGGCCGTAATCTGCCGAGCCATTGCTGAGGCATTTCCCGACGATCAGATTGTGGCTGAAGAGGACGCGGCCGGTCTAAGAGGACCGGATATGACCGAAAGGCTAGAGAAAATAACAGGTTACGTGCGAGGGATTTTGCCCGAAGCCTTCGAAGAATCAGTGATTGACTGGATCAATTTGGGGCGTGGACAAGTGGGATCGCGTTTTTGGGCCATAGACCCTATCGACGGGACCAAGGGATTTCTTCGGGGCGATCAATATGCGGTGGCCCTCGCCCTTATTGAAGAGGGGGAGGTGAGGTTGGGGGTCCTGGCTTGTCCGGTGCTTCTTGTGGATCCGGGAGAGGCGAATGGAGAAAAGGGTGTCCTTTTCGTCGGCGTTCTCGGGCAGGGCGCGGCCGTGTCTCCTCTGCATGGAGGATCTTTCAAGGCGATTCATGTGGCGGAAGGGAGTGAATCGATGGATCTGCCCTTTGTTGAATCTTTTGAATCATCTCACTCCGATCACGTGCTTCAGAAAGAGGTGGCTGAGTCGCTCGGCAGCCAGGCGCCTCTATTAAGGGTGGATGGCCAGCCGAAATATGGTATAGTAGCTCGCGGTGAAGCCCTCGCCTATATACGGTTTCCGTTGTCGCCGGGCGGATACGCAGAGAAGATATGGGATCATGCGGCCGGGAAAATTATTGTCGAAGAGGCCGGAGGGCGGGTCACGGACATGCATGGTCATGCCTTGGACTTTTTACAGATTCCGGAAATGATCAAGAACGAGGGTATTGTCGCGGGTAATATCCGGATTCATACGAAGGTGTTGGAAACGCTGAAAGCAATGAAACAGCCGTAGTATTAGGATGAGCTTAATACCCCATATGATAATCCTTGAGACTCATTTTCAGGGTCCCTGATGAAACACTCGGTTTGTAATAAGACATGGACTATTCCCCAAAGACGATATCTATAGGGTCCAGTGGCGGTGATCTGATCTTTGAGGGTTTGTGAAGCCGTTTCTTCCAAGCGAGCTATACATTCTGCCATATGTTCTGGGGTATAAACCCTCAAAGCTCAGATCACGATTGGATTCAGTGGAACTCTTTCTGAGATATCATCTTTGGGGAATAGTCCATGTCTTATCTGTTATTTGATTCGCGAATATTTGATACAGGGCACTAGTAGTCGTGTCCCAGAAATACCTTCCATAATTTTAACAGGTTCTATGATATGTTGGGGGTATGGGGGTCTCTTTTCAGTTTCACCACCATCTATCCAGAGGTCGTGGAACGGCCGTTCGACAGGCTCACAGTCCTGAGCAAAGTCGAAGGACACCATGATTTTGCATATTATGAAGCAGCCCCACGAACAATGTACCCACAGCGACGAGCATTCTTTGTGCCTGTCCACCGAACGCTGTCCTCTTTGGGGGCGGTAACAGGCTTGGGCGTCTTTTGGGTGGTGGAACTGAAAAGAGACCCCC
>JAFGFY010000110.1 GCA_016930795.1 Deltaproteobacteria bacterium | reverse complement strand
TTCAAGGACCGACCGGCAGAAATGGTCACACAAGCCAATCACATCATCCAAATCATCTGATGGAATTGGTTTCTGAGAATTGAGACGAAGTCAATATGGGCTTCGGCTTTTTTGTCTTGTGACACCTTCAGTCTTTCGTGATGATCAAAGTCTGAGCCGTATTCTGTCGAACCGAATATCCTCCAATTCCTTAGCAAAAATCAGGATATACGACCGAAAAAATCAGGTTTTTCCCGATGGACTCATACAAATTAGCATTGTATGCTGTTCGCAAAATGAGATTCAATAGTCTGTATTGAGCTATCAAAGAGCATCATTATGGCTGAAGGCCAAGGAAATAGATTATCATCACACCAAAGACTTGGTTTAAGTCCGCAGGAGAATGCGAGGAAGGGAGGTCTTCTGTCAAAGCAGGTATTTGACTATGGAAACGATGAAACGCATTGATAGGGCTTCTCAACCGGCTTTAAAAAGTGGAGGTATTAAAGCCTCTACCAGGTCGTTCTCTCATCCGCCTTTGCAGGAAACCCCGCATTTATGCGGGGAGGAATGCTTTTGTCATCCGCTTCGGCGGATGTCACCCTTGACGCCGGGGCGGATGAATCCGCCGAAGCCTTGTGCGAAGGCGGGTCATGTAATGGGAACCACGGGTTTACCCGTGGGGCTCCATTCTACTGGTCGGGACGACTGGATTTGAACCAGCGACTCCCTGAACCCCATTCAGGTGCGCTACCAGGCTGCGCTACGTCCCGATTTATCAGTTGAAGTCATTCTATATCACGAACTTCCTTTGTCAAGATGAAAAACAGGGGGGCTAATTGCAGATGGAGATGGGACCCTCTGGGTTGGTCAATAAGGATCATCGCCGAAAGAGTTGATTGATGATCAGGATTCAAGGATTTGAGGGTCAAGGGATCGAGTGAAATGCTAAAGAATTACAAGGAATTAAAGGTCTGGCAGAAGGCGTATAAGCAAAGTAACCCTTGAATCCTCGAATCCTTGTATCCTTTCATTTATGGGTTTGACTCATGAGTCGCTTTGATTGCATCAGTAACCGTCATGCCAGAATCATTGCCGGGTATGTCACAAGCAAACTTGGGCATTACGAAAGCCTCTTTGAAGGACTTCCCTACCCCACGGCTCAGTACCCGTCTCCTGATGATTTTTTCCTCGACGAGGACGAGTGGACGACCTATGAAAATTTTCAGAATATCCTCAGAAAGGCCAAGGAGCTTGTGGGTGAACGCTGGTTCTATTTCAACTGTGGTGCTTCCTTAGCAGCCCTGGAAGCATTGGGGCGTCTTCGTTATTTTGTGAGGGTGTTCTCAGGCCCTGGTGATGGATTCAAAAGACTCCCCTTCTTTAACAGAAATCTCAATGATACCAAAGATATCGATATTATCGTTCCACCGGCCTTTGACAAATCCTCCGGTAAAGTCAGGACTCTTTTGAGGGTGAAATATCATGATGATTTCGATGTGCACCGCGCCTACATAGATGACCCCTATCTCAGGGGTATTCTCTGTGCCATTCCAACTATTTGGGGACTCAAACCTGCCACAATCCGGCAGCCCCTTGTCCCCTATGATCCGGAAATCCTGTTCAATGAAGAGCCCGAGTTTACATCCTATAATTTGGACGTCAGAATACGGGCGGATCTATTGACCATGAAAGATCCTCACAATGGACAACGTCAAATTGTGGGCAAGAAGATCCTGATAAGTCCAGAACTCATTAATGGAGATAAGGTCTTCCTAGGAAAATACTCTGAGTTTTCCAAGGATGCTATGAGAGATAGGGGTGATAAACGAGAAGCGATCCTGATCACTAGGACGGTTCAAGTGGACAACCGGATCCTTATAAAGGCCGGCGACATTTTTAAGGCGCCCTATTTTATCCTGCGTGTCTTGTATGATAGGCCCTCGTTTCAAGAGCGCCTTTCCCAGGTTTTAAGAGTAAACAGAGATTCCCAGGAATCAGGAGAGGAACTGATTGAGACCATCAATCAGCTCCGTGAGACCATTGGGGCCAGAAACAGGGCATACCAGGCCCTTGAAAAAGCGAATGCTGAACTCAGGGAAGCAAAAATCAGGGTAGAGGAGTATGCGGAGACTCTTGAGCAAAAGGTAGAGGAGAGGACGTCTGAACTCAGAAAGGCAAAAGAGGAGGTGACGCGTTTCAACCGGGACCTCAAATCCACCGTGGATAAGCAGGTGAAAGAACTGGAGAGATACAATGCGCTGAGACGTTATCTTTCTCCGAAACTTACTGAAAAGATCCTTTCCACCGGCGACATATTAGGAGCCGAGACTCAAAGGAAGATGATGACGGTTCTGTTTTCAGATATCAGGAACTTTTCTGCCATCACAGACAGTATGGAGCCGGAGGAGGTCTTTGAACTTCTGGATAAATACCTCTCAGAAATGACTAGGATCGTTCATCAATATGATGGGACACTCAATAAGATCCTAGGTGATGGGCTTTTGGTGTTTCTCGGTGACCCGATTGTCATGGATGATCATGCCCGACGGGCGGTGATGATGGCTATTGATATGCAGAAAGCAGTCGTCGAATTAAGACATGATTGGCTTCAGTACGGGTATGAACTCGCGATTGGCATAGGGATCAATACCGGTTATATGAACGTCGGAAACATAGGATCCGAGTCACACAAAGACTATACGGTCATCGGTAATCAGGTCAACGTGGCCTCTCGACTCGTGGCCTTGGCAAAACCGGGGCAAATTTTGATTAGCCAGAGGACCTACAGCAGAGTGAGGGATTTTGTGAGTGTGAAGAGTGAGGGTGAAATCAAGGTGAAAGGAATGCACAATCCCGTGCCCACTTATTCTGTAGAAGTTTTCTAAGCTTAGGCATGTGGGCGGTCTATTTGACTTTTTGGGGTCTCTCCTGTAAAATTTCGTATATTAGTAGACACTTAGGTGAATGAGAATACAGTCCATGGATAAACTGAGCGAAAAGGCGGGAATCGATCTAAGACTATGAATGGGGATATAATATTTGATGTAATAGGGAACACAAGCCCTTTTTCAATGATGGGAGAGAGCAGTGGCTATATGCTCACCGTGAATGATTGTTGTTATCTATTAGAGTGTGGATCACCCATTTTCCCTTCTCTCGGGTATAAGGGTATTGCTGAAATCAAGGGAATCTTTACCAGTCATTCCCACGAGGACCATAAGAGATGGTTCACCGACATCGTTCAGTTCTCCTATTACAGCCCCGGTATTCGACGCAAAGTGAGGTTGATCTCAGCCGAGCCTATCCTGGAGGAGTATGCCAAGAACTCAAAAGGGGCCCTTGAGAGGTCCCTTTCGCGAGACTCTAAACAGATCGTTGATATCCCCTATGAGAGTATGGTTGAAGAAGTACCGATAGGCCCTAGAAGTAAATACTTTATCAACCTCAAATCCAATAGGGACGGCAGTTATAAATACGAAGTCAGTGACAGACAAGGGAATGCCGTAGGACCGGATAGGGCAAAGATCATCATCAACCCAGGGGCAAACCGTCCTCGATTGCTATACAAGGACGATGAAAGTGGGGAGTGGGTGGAGCCTGAGAGCTATTATCCATTTACCTCCAGCTCCTTCTATGAAGAAGACAAGAATGTTTTTTATGATGAGAAGGCGGGTTTGACCGTAAAGGCCTTGAAGTCTTCGGTCTGGCACGGTGTCCCCACCATAGGCTTCAAGTTCATGACGGAAACAAACTCCCTTTTATTTAGTGGTGATACGGTTTACAAACCTTCTCTTTGGAAAGAACTCTATGAAGAATATCGTCCTCAGAAGTTTCGAACGATCAGTCGAGAGGATTTCGAAAAAAGTTCTGTGATATTTGGGGAGATTAACGATTTTATCGAAAGGACTTGGAGCAGGGAGCGTTACGAGGTCGCCGTCTCAGCATATGACGGTTCCGTCGTCATTCATGATGTAACCACACGTGACAGTGCCGTTCATACCGTCTATGAAGACATCGCGAATGCCCCCATAAACAACCTTCTATATACACACAATCCCGACAACCTTACCGCCTGGAGGCCCATTCTCTCCCCAGGAAAAAGCCTTGTCCTCCGGAATGGAAACGTATATGAATCGGTCAAGGGGACTCTCTACCCCTTGGACGCAGATATTTATATCCACCATTTTTCAGGGGACCTTGTGGGTTATAGGTCTGAAAACGGGGCCTACAAGGTGATTGAAAAGAACGGTCTATTAGGCATTGTAGATGCCGATCATCCTGAAGAGGGGTTGATCAGAGTGGATGTGTACCAAGACGTGGGAGGAGAGTATCTCCCACCCATTATTGAAGACCCGAACAAGTATTACTGCCTCAGGCAGGACGGAAAAGTGGAAGAGGTGACCTTTGACGAATATACCAGTATGGGTCGTGTTGTAGAGAACATTCGTGGTCGTATCAGGAGACAATAGTCTTTTTGTGCCCCGAATCCTGGCGATTGACCCCTGGAATCCCACAGTATCGGCAAGATAAAGGAAGGAAGTGAAGGCCTCCCCCCGGCTCTGCTCGGTTCCTCGCTGTACCCTCTTTAGCTCTCATTTTAATATGAAGAGAATCAAGAACTAATTTGATCCCAAGAATGGGGTTGAAGCCTTAGTGGGGGGGTCGCATATATAACATAAACTGTTTGACATTAATTGGGCTAAGTCGTATACTTATT
>JAFGFY010000109.1 GCA_016930795.1 Deltaproteobacteria bacterium | reverse complement strand
TCAAGCCAAGGGAGATATGGAAGAAGCCCTTCAATCCTTTGAAAAGGCCGTGGAAATGGACCCCGGCCTTTTGTCCCCCTATGTAACCCTCGCCAGGGCCTATGGCAAGCTGGGGAGATTTGATGAGGCTATTTCACAGTATGAGGCGCTTTTGGCCAGAAGTCCGGATTATCTGGCCGGATATATGGCCCTGGGCACGATCTATGACCAATTGGGTGACCCGGAGACGGCTGAGAGGTATTACAGGGAGGCCCTTGAGATCAACAAGGAATTCGCGCCGGCTGCTAACAACCTGGCTTGGAACTTGGCAGAAAAGGGGGGTAACATTGATGAAGCCCTTGGCTACGCTCAGATCGCGAAAGAGAGAATGCCTCAAAACGCGGCTGTGATGGATACTCTGGGTTGGATCTATTATCTGAAGGGGAGTTACTTGAATGCTATCGCCGAATTTCGTGACAGTATAGAGCTCAATCCGGATAATGTGACCGTCCATTACCATTTGGGCCTGGCCTATCATAGGAATAACCAGTTGGACGCGGCCAGGGAATCTCTGGAAAATGCCTTGGAGATTGATCCGGACTTCAAAGGGGCTGAGGACGCACGTAAGATTCTGGAAAGGATAGAGGCGGCAAAGACAGCGTCATAAGGCCGTTGGTCGTCCCTAAGTCAAAGATAAAAAGACTGACACCATTTCGGTAAAGAGAAATGAATGAAGAAGAACGGAAAACCATCCTTGTGGTAGAAGATGATCCGGACGTCCTCTCCGTGATGGTCAAGAATTTAGAGCTTGCGGGATACAAGGTTATTACGGCTGCCGACGGCATGGAGGGATTGAAGAAGATCAAGTCCGGGGGTTACAGCTTGGTGATCACAGATATTGTCATGCCTTATGTAAGCGGGACCGGCGTGGTGAGCGCCCTCAAAGAGAGTGAGCCCCACATCCCCGTCATCGCGGTCACCGGTTATGGCGAGATCCCCGAGACTATGGCCATGGAGAAGAAGGCGGATCTCGTTCTTTCCAAGCCGGTTAGGATGTCTGATCTCAAGAAACATGTTGCCAAACTGTTGGAGGTCTCCGAAATGGAGAGCAAGCCATGATGGAACTTCATATCCTGAATGGACCACATAGAGGGGAGTCTTTTTTCCTAGAGAATGCCGTAACGATCTTGGGGCGCTCTCGGGAGAGCCAGATCCACATCCAAGATAAGAGTGTATCACGAAAGCACCTAAAGATATGCCGGAAAGGAAAGGACTACTTCATCGAAGATCTGGAGACTTCAAGCGGTACCCTACTGAACGGTGTGCAAATCGATCCTTCCAGAGAATACAGGGTACACGCGGGACATCGCATCACTGTAGGCAAAACCCTTGTTGTTCTTGGAAATGGATCTCTTGAAGAAGAATGGGGGGGCGTGGGCTATGATGATACAACGACAGAACTGAATGCGGAAGACCTTGCCCTTTTTGATCAAGACAGGCCCTTGAGCCACTTCAAGAACATGGAGTTGCTCTATAAGATTTCCATGATCCTGATGGGCTCATTAAATATTTCTGAGATCTTTCAAAACATTATTGACTATGTCTTTGGCCTTCTCAAACGAATAGACCGGGCGGCCGTCCTGCTTATTGATGAAAAGACCGGTGAACTCAAACAGATTACCGCCAAATCAAAGTATGGTCGTGACGAGAAGACCATCTATGGTTACAGCCGATCGATCGTGAACAGGACTATAGAGAAAGGGCAATCCATAGTCGTTCAGGATACGGGACAAAAAGGGGAGACTCATCTCTCGGACAGCATGGAATGTATTCGCTCAGTCCTGTGTGTCCCTTTAATCAGCAAATCGCAGGTTCGCGGAGTGATCTACGTGGACTCCCTGAATAGACCCAATGGTTTTCGAAAGGAAGATCTTTATCTGCTTACGGCTATCAGTAGTTCCGCAGCGGTTGCCTTAGAGAACGCAGGACTCTATTCCAATCTGGAGCAGATGGTGGAAGAGCGGACAAAGAAGCTGAAAAAGACCCAGGAAAGACTCCGAGAGAGTGAAGCCAGGTTTAAAGCCATATTTAATAATATGAGCAGTGGTGTCGTGGTCTACAAAGCGATCGATAATGGGGAGAATTTTATCGTCCTAGACGTCAACACGGCGGATGCAAAAGCCGGAGAATTCAAGAAAGGTGATAAATTGGGGAAAAGTGTGCTCCAAAGCGCACCTCCTGAACTGAATGATCTTTATCTATCCCTTTTAGAACTTCTTAGAAGAGTATGGGAAACAGAAAAACCGGAGCGTCAAACCATTACCGTATTGGACGGGGAAAAAATCAGGGCCTCGAGAGAATACTCCGTTTATTTATTACCTACCGGCGAGATTGTGGCCATATACGATGATGTGACAGATAAGTTTAAGGCGGAGGCAGAGCAAAAGGCGTTGCAGGAGCAGCTTTTTAGGTCTCAGAAGATGGAGTCCATCGGTGCCTTCGCGGGAGGGACCGCGCACAATTTCAGGAATATACTGCAGGCCATCTCCGGAAACATTGAGTATCTGGAAATGCTCTACGCGGAGATGCCCGAGGTCAAAGAGTTGGCCGGTAATGTATATGACTCGGTGGGAAAGGGCGTGGATCTGATCAACAACCTGCTGCATTTCTCTCAGAGAGAGGAGAATTGTGAATTTGCGGATACGGATTTGGCCCGTGTCATTACCGAGGCGTACAATATTATATCCCGCGTTTTTGATAAGAGCATCCAGATCGAGCTTGATCTGAAAGAGGATCTGTTTGTCAGGGGAAACCACGCTCTTTTGAGCCAAATCTTTATGAACTTGTTCACCAATGCGAGGGATGCCATGCCTGAAGGCGGGAAATTGCGCGTTGAGGCCGCAAGGCAAGGAGACAAGGTCATCGCGCATGTATCTGATATGGGTTGCGGTATGGACAAAGAGACCCTTGAGAGGATATTTGACCCATTCTTCACCCTCAAAGAAGTGGGCAAGGGGACAGGCCTAGGCCTCTCCACAACACTCGGCATTGTTGAACAGCATAACGGCACCATTTCGGTAAGGTCTGAGCTTGGGAAAGGCACGACATTTACTGTCTGTTTCCCTTTGTCAGAAGGAAAAGATTTGCCCAAGTCAAGCCCCCAAAAAGAACTCATACGCGGTAAAAACGGACAAAGAGTCCTTATTGTTGATGATGAAAAGCCCGCCCTGGATGCCCTCACCCATTTGTCAAGAAGTCTGGGCTATGAGGCCATCCCTTTTGACCATCCCGCGGAGGCCCTCAAGAATTACGGAAAATGGGCGCCGGATGTCGTTTTGATGGATCGTAACATGCCCGAGATGAATGGAAGCAAATGTGTCAAAGAATTGATCAAAATGGATCCAAACGCTAGGATCATTATGGTTTCCGGTTATGACGGTTCAGGTCCTGATGGGATCGATGAAGACGTCAGAAGACTGACCAAGGGGTATCTTACGAAGCCTTTTAAGCTTGAGGCATTAAGCGCTGCAATCAATGACGCGTTAAAATAGGTGACGATGGAGGAATAAAGGCCAGTCTGCTCGTCCTTTGCCTCCTTAGGCAGGGTGGTAGAGGGGGAAGAGCCGAAGGTGAGACCGTTAAACCATGAATACTGATCTCAACATTCTGATTATCGATCCCGATCCGACCGTTCAGGCAGATCTGGAAAAAAAGATGACCCGGCTTGGTTTTCCGCTTTGTGTCACTGCCTTGCCTGGCTGTCCCATAGCCCAATTAGACAATCTGAAACCTGACCTGGCCATTTTAGGGCGTTCTCTGGATGCTCAGACCTGTCTGAAGTCTATTCATAAACTGAAGATTGTGGACTCGTCCACGGCCATTCTGCTTTCTTGCACGGATCTTTGCGATTCAGGCGGGTCCGTCACTACAGCCTTTGATGGTCTCCATAGCATAGACCCTCGCTATAGATCCAACGAGATCTCTCTAAGCATTGAGAAGGCTATGGCATACCGGGCAGAGAATGAACAAGGGCCTGATCTTCCTCTACTCATAGGCCAGAGTTCGGAGATGCTGGGTATTAGACAGAAACTCCGGACAGTCTCAGCCAAGGATATTACAGTGCTGGTCTCAGGGGAGACCGGGACAGGGAAAGAGCTGATTGCTCGGTCCCTCCACCTCTATTCCCCACGAAACAAGAACCCTCTGGTCAAGATCAATTGCGCGGCTATTCCCGAGCAACTGCTTGAGAGTGAGATTTTTGGGTTTCAAAAAGGCGCGTTTACCGGCGCCCTCAAACCGAAACCGGGGCAGCTTGAAATGGCCAATGGAGGGACCCTTTTCATAGATGAAATCGGGGCCGTTTCCCTCTCTCTTCAGGCAAAATTCCTTCAAATACTCGAAGATAAAGTTTTTTCAAGACTTGGCGGAACACGGGATCAAAACGTAGACGTCAGGTGTGTGGCGGCCACCAACGCGGAGTTAAGACAGATGGTCAAGGAAGGGACCTTCAGAAAAGACCTTTACTATCGTCTCAACATCATGCATATCAGAGTCCCGCCTTTAAGAGAGCGAAAAGAGGATATTCTCCTTCTGGTCGATTACTACCTGAATCGATACTGTTTTGAACTCAGAAGAGTCCCCCTTGAAATCCCGGTTCATGTCTCTGACTTCCTCATGTCTTATCACTGGCCGGGAAATGTGAGAGAACTGGAGAACATCATTCGGAGGGCCATTGTCTTGAGGAGTTGGGATTTTCTATTCAATGAGTTGAGCCTGGATAGCCCGAAGCAAGAGAGTGAGCACGCGGATTCTTTTGATTCTCCCTTACTTATCTGGGCAGATGATCAGGTCAAAAAACTCTTTCAAGCCCCCGATTTTTCTATCAAGAAGATAGCGAAAGATTATGTCTCCGAGGCCGAGTGCCAAATGATTCTGAAGGCC
>JAFGFY010000108.1 GCA_016930795.1 Deltaproteobacteria bacterium | reverse complement strand
TCGACGTTGGACGTTCGATGTTCGACGTTCGACGTTCATCTTTCAAAACAATTCCGTACGGCATGAATGTAACCTGTGAACGGTTACCTCTTTTCAAATCCGGTCACGATCTCAACCTTGCCCCTGTCGTGGTCGATAGCCTGGCTGGCGTTTATGATCAGATTTAGAATTATTTGTTCAATACTCTGAATGCCACTCGGCTTCAAAGCCCCTATATAGCCTTTCAAAGAATTCCATCTCGTTTCCCTAAAACACTTCTAAAAATCCAATGGGTGACCTTTGTGTTCAGCGTAGTGAAGAATGTAGACCCTTTTAGTCTTTTATGTTCCTGACAATGATATGATGAAGGGTGCCGGGGGCGTCTATGCGGGCTTTTCGTGGCATAAGATTTTCGTAACATAGATCTACTGAATTCTAAACCTATAATCCGATGGATGTCCCCTATTACCCTCTTAAAACGTTTTTTGTCAACAAGTCTCGGCGAAGCGGAAGATAAGCGATGTCAACTAGTTGAGCCCGAAGGGCGAGTTTTGACATCGCCTGGAGCGAGCCTTAGATTTGTCAAAAAACGTTTTAGACCAAGCGAAAAGGGATTTGGGCAACAGCCTGTAAAGGTTTGACCCCCCACTTCCTTACTCTATTGTCCCAAAGCCATCCGATGCCCACCATGAACAAAAAGCAATTGCCCCGTAATCCAGGCAGCCTGCTCAGAGGCAAAAAAGACCACTGCATTTGCGATGTCTTTGGGCAGACCAATTCTCCTTAATGGGATATCCGGAATAAGATCCTTTTCTATTTCAGGAGAGATATATCCTGATTGCACCGGTCCCGGCGATACAATATTGACTGTAATTCCGTATGGCCCCAATTCGGCCGCTGCACTTCGGCTAAACGATTCCAAGGCATATTTGCTTGCACGATAAGATATTTCTTTTGGGCATCCCCAAGCGCAATCGGCACTTATGTTAATGATCCGACCCCAATTAGTCTTTCTTTCAATGATTCGGTGGGCGAATTTGGCCATGAGCATGGCAACGGCACGTGAGTTTACCATGAAATGACGATCGTGCGTTTCAACGTTGATTGTAGAAATGCTTGGCCCTCCCTCCCACAGCTTACCCATCTTTCCAGAAGAATCGGACGGCATGAATGTGTCAGCCACATATTCAGCTGCATTATTTACGAGAATATCAATTTGCCCGAATGCCTTCTCCGCTTTTTCAAACAATAGAGTAACGTTTTGATGATCTCTCAGATCTCCGTCCCAATGCTCTGCCTTTCCACCGGCTTCCCGTATTGATGCAGCCACTTCCTCGGCACTCTTTTTCTGTTGTTCAAAGAAGAACGGCAATCCCGGTTCTTGTTTCTGGCTGATAGATGAATGATCAACATCTTGGCAATATCCATGAATAAAAACTTCAGCACCATGAGTGGCAAATTCCCTGGCGATCGCTGCACCAATTCCATAGGGATTGTTGCCACCTGTTATCAGTACGACTTTTTCATTTAATCCAAGATCGATCATATGCATCATCCTATAGGGAATAAGGGGGATGTCCCCTAATACCCCCTCCATGCCGTTGTTAGCAGTTTTATATTTGTAAATTGGTAAGCCTCTTTAAGAGGATATCTTCGATATTTCGACGTGAATCCAACACGGATAATACATAGACATTGTTTTCTGATACTCTATATAGGACTCTCCAAGGAGGGATGACTAATTCACGATATGACAATATTCCTTGATCCTTTAACTCCGGGACGATGCGGCCTCTTTCAGGAAAGTTATAAAGGCTTGCCGCCTTTTTTTTTATGTTTTTAAATATCTTAATGGCGTTAGATGGGTTATTGTCGGCAATATACTCAATAATGCTTTTTAAATCATTCTCGGCAATATTTGACCATAGGACTTGATATTTTTGTTTCATTTCATCTTGTTTTTCAGAAGATTTCCAACGTTCTCAAAGACGTCCTGCTGAGACTTTGATCGTCCGCTTCTTATCTCATCTTCACCTTGCGAAATGAGTTTTAATAACCCAATCGCATTACGCATATTCTCATAACTTTTGGGATCCTGTAATATAGCCCTCGGTTCTCCGTTTTGAGTAATGATAACCGGACGATGGGTTTCATTAATTTGCTTCAGCAAATCAGCTGCTTTTGATTTAAGATAGGTAACTGGTTTTATATCTTGAGAAATATTCATTTTATCACCTCCGGTCTATTTATAGTACCAAATTAAGACCGATGTCAAGCACAGAATTTTATTCGTATCCTGCTAACAGTGCAACTCAGCAGCTTGCAAGACAGCTAAGCTGTTTACACGTCCGCCGCGGTGAGTCGTTAGAAGTGTTTACGACTCTAGTCCAAATGACCCAAGCCGATATCAAATCCCATATTCCGAAAATCGCACAGTTCATGTGGCACTGACCGCCAGACAAGTTCATCAGAGGCATTTCTCGCTTCGCGGGCTAAGGCAACGTATTCCGATGCATTCCAGTTCCTGGGCACCCGTTCGGGAAGTTCCGAAGCGAGTATGCCTTTTCCCTCCTGAGTCAGGTGATTCTGAGATACCAAACTATCAAGAAGATCCCTGACAGACAGCATCGGGAGCATACGCAAGCTGCACCTGAGATTGCGGACTCGTCGATCGGCTTGGTTTGGCAAGAAATATCCCCGTTCAAGGAGAGCATTTATGTGGTCCGATCCAAACCAAAAATGAATTGCGCGGTCCTCAAACCTCCTTGCATCGCCATCAACGAACAGCACAACGACTAGAAAATTGCGTTTTGTGCCAACCAATAGGTCCAGGCTTTCTTTCTTTATCGAGACGGAGACCCGGGCTTCGTCACGACCCGATGCGGCCGTTTGAAAATCTGATGACCTGAGGCTTCGGGACTTCACCTGAACGGCAAAAGGCGGTTCGAGTAATCGTCCTTTCTGACGAGGCCCCATAGACTGTTCTTTTTGGTTCGTGACCATTAGGTCAAAGCCAAAATCAGCCGGCAGTTTGAACGCTTCGTAGCCCACCGAAAACAGCTTCCCGGCCACGTAGTGCTCGGCTTCAAAGCCCCTGTATAGCCTTTCAAAGAATTCCACCTACCT
The DNA here is from genome assembly GCA_016930795.1 of Deltaproteobacteria bacterium. Classification (GTDB taxonomy): domain Bacteria; phylum Desulfobacterota; class DSM-4660; order Desulfatiglandales; family HGW-15; genus JAFGFY01. The sequence continues at coordinate 2,077 of JAFGFY010000108.1, read as the reverse complement.
CTCCTTGAACACTTCTAACGCATCTTCTTGGAATGTTCCTGGAGACGCCTCCCCCTTGCCCACGCAAGTCCCTTGAAGCTCAGTGGGAGGGTTTCAGTTCATTCATCTTGTCATAAAAGGCCGTGGCTACACGCTCAAACGCCTCGGGAATCAAGTGAATCTCATCAATCCAATCGTCATCATCAATCATCCTCGTGGTGTCTATGAGATGAAAAAGGCCGCCACTCTGACCCTGCAGAGACTTCAACGCCCCCTTTAGGCTGTCGATTAGAAGCACAGCTATAGGCCGCCAGTGCTCCTCTGGAATCTTGAGTTCTTTTAGTCCCGGATACATCCATGGTCCGGGGTGGATAAGTCCTCCCACAAATTGAGCCGGCTTGTTCTGTGGAATTGGGTACCCATAACAGTGTGTGACGATTTTGATCGCCTAATTTTTTGAGTATTCTGAGCAATAGTCAACAAGGTCAGCATAGGCGTTCGTAATTTGGGATATCTTTCGATCAAACCTCTGTTTGTTGATAAAATCGGTGGCTTTCGTTCCATTCTCGTTTCGTCGAAGTAGGAACTCAAAGTCGTACGAACCTACTAAATCGTTTCCTCCGCCTGAGATGAGTAGGAAATCGACCGGGTTCTCTGAGATGGCCTTCAAAATGTCGAACTTGCTATCTCCGGACAGGATATCGACTATCTCATCTCCGTTTCTTGCCATTTCTAAGAAGTTGAACTTGTCCATTTTCTTAAGGAATGAAATGATATTACTGGTACCCCCAGCAATGATCCATTTAGGCGGGTATGCAAACCAAGAGTCACCTTCTGAGACAACAGAGGTCCGCTTCTTGTACGTCCTGCACATCTCGGCGAACTCTCCCAGCGAGCCGGTTGAGCTTAGTGAATGTAGGGCTTCCCTGCGGTGTCCAAGTCTTTTGTTCATCCTGTCCTCCCAACGCCTCTGGCCCACCGCGATGTGGAGGTCTTCCCTTCCCATCTGATGAAAGTTATGATTTTATGGACATCGCCCATTCGCAAGCCTCTTTGAATAACTATTAAAGCAAAGAACGTCCCATCTATGTCTCTAAAGGGTTCGCCGCAAAACATCGTTCACTTGATCTGACAAATCCTTTACGTCGTCTGCGGTGAGACCCTCGGATGCGTCTTTTCTCGATCCGGTCTTGGGGATGGTCATTCGGATCTTCTGTCCAGTCCCCTTGTTTGTAAAAACAACCTCGAACTGATCAATCTGTTGTATGATCTCTGTCGATTCTTTTCCGTAGTGGTGCATGACGTGTCCTCCTTTTGTGTAAAGTTGATGGGCCAGAAACGTTGCATTCGCGAAAACTCCTACCGTTAACAGGATAAACGCAACGTTACGAAACTTCGCCGCGCGCTGATTGATGGCATCCCACCTATTCCGTTCGACTTCTGGAATCTCGTCCCAGCTTTTGGAAAGATGCCGATATTTTAAGTGCAAGTTGTGCGATGCATTATCGAGCGACAAACTCCATAATGCGAAGCCTGCAACGGACAAGCTCGATGAAGCGCCAATGATAATGATGACAAGAGCCAACGGATTCAGATCTGATAAGAGCTTATTGGTTGCGGCGAAGTTGAGCACAAACGCAAGGACAACGATCGCAGCTGTGACTAGGAAGTACGTGTGCTTGTGTCTGACATCGAGAAACTTGCCGACCTGCTCATCGAGCGCAAGCTTATATTCTTGATCGTCCACAATACCTCCTTGGGTTCTAACGACAGAAATCAGACTCGGGCAACCGAACTTGCCGTGTCAGCACGGCTGCATTTCTTCCCGTCGCATGAATTGATTGGTTAAATTTCATTTTATTAATTAAAGAACTCCCTTTTGTGGCATCTATGTGTGATATGCCAAACCTGCTCGGCGATGTAATGTCTTTTCGCTCTAGCCACAGGTGATTCCTATAACCTTCTTTTTGCCACCAAAAACATCATTATAGCCCCAAAATTCAGCCGGTTTTTGTAAATATTCGGTAATCCCATCAGTCAGTGAGAGTTAAGAGCAAAGCAATTCTTTGAACTTTTTTCTTAGAGGGTAAAGCCAGAC
>JAFGFY010000107.1 GCA_016930795.1 Deltaproteobacteria bacterium | reverse complement strand
ACATTGATGCCTCCATGTATGAAATCTGCGTCCAGCAGATGTATGACGCGATTTTGCAAACACAACAGGGAAGTATACCACAGCGTATGGGCAATCAAGACCTGCGCTTTTTTCATCAGGGTGTATATCCGGCGTTGGACCAAGATCGATGGGTGGCCATCACCATGACCACGGAGGCTACATGGAAACAGCTGCGTGAGTTGGCTGCTTTGCCGCAGGCAAACGATGCCGCGGCACGGGACACCGTCATCGCCGCGTGGACCTGCGACAAGTCCGACACATCGCTCGTGGAACAGCTGCAGGAGGCAGGCATTGCCGCAGGTGTTGTGCAGGACATCGAAGACGTGCTCGAGACCGATCCGCAGATCGCCGCACGCTGCCCGCTTGTCCCCATAGATCATCCGTTGCTGGGGGAATTCGGACATATGCGAACGCCCATGCAATTTTCCAGAAGCAAAGTTGAAATGTTTCGCGCCCCTGGTATTGGCGAACACACGAAAAGCATCGCCAGAGACCTTGCAGGGCTGAGCGAATCACGTATTGAGGAGCTTGAATCCTTAGGAGTGTTCCGATGAGCAATAACTCCGGTAAACGAAGCCGAAAGGATTTGCAGTGCACGAAAGACGCCACAGGGTTTCAGAGCAAGTTTGTGTCTGAGCTGAAACAGCGCGTGGTGGAGCAGGGGGAGCCCTTTGTGGTGGCCCAGGCCGATACCCCCCATGAACTGTTTCATGTCATGGATATTCTGCTCATATCAAATCAGTGGTGGGCAGCCTACATTTCGGCCAAGCAGCTCTCCACCCATTACTTCAAGGTACTGGACGAACAGGGCTATCCCGGGAACATTTGTCGCTATTGTTCCCTGGGTTTTGCCTGTACGCTGGACAACGATCCGGCGACGGCGCCCTGGGGAGGACTTCCCAAACCCATTGCACTGGTGGCACGTCTGACCTGCGACTGTATCCAGCAAGTATTCGGTCAATGGGCTCGGGTGCTGGACACCGATTTTTTCCCTTTTGAAGCGACGGCATGGACCCACAAGGACGCCGCGTGGTTCGAAAAGTCTAAGGAACAGTGGGAAGAAGTGTATCAGGCGGACCGCATTGAGTTGTTTGTGACCGAGATGCGGGAACTGATCGCGTTGCTGGAAAGGAAAAGCGGCCGGCGTTTCAGCGAAGCGAAACTCATGACGTTAATGGAGCGTATCAACGAACAGGAGACCTATCTCGCGGAGGCGGCGAGTATGATCGGCAGCGCCCGACCATGCCCGGTCTCTATTGCCGATCAAATGCCGAACACCATGATTCCCCAATGGCATCGCGGTTCCGATTGGGCGGTGGCCCATGCCAGAAGGTTTCGGGATGAGGTGGCCGAGCGCGTCAAGGCGGGTGTCGGCGTCAGCACAAACGAACGGATCCGCCTTATGTGGATCGGCGCCGGCCTGTGGCATGACCCGGGCTTTTATAACTCACTCGAAGAACGATACGGCGCCGTATTCGTGTGGTCGATGTATTTACCCTTTTCACGTGTGCAGTATATCCGAGATATCAGAAACAAACCCCTACATGCACTGGCCAGCCGCATTTGCTCAATGAATGAGGTACTTCACCTGCCGCCATGGATGAACGCCTGGATGATTAGTGAGTCCAAACGCTGCGGGATTGATGCTGCGGTCATGCTCGTTCCGCCAGATAATCGCTTATCCCAAAGCGGCACCAAGCTGACACAGCTCGCCCTGGAACAGGCGGGCGTGCCGACCCTAACGCTGGACGCCGACATGGTGGATGCCAAAGGATGGAACCATGAACAGATGGTCGATTATGTTTCCGATTTTCTTGAAAAGGCGGGGCTGACATGAAACATGGATTGATGATACTGCTTTTCTCCTTCGTTGCGGGTGTGGCCACGGCGCAATCAACCACCACGTGGCTGATTTATGCCTCAACGAACAGCCCCAGTCATCCGTTCAGTCGTGCTGACAAGATCTGGATTCGGTGGGTGGAAGAGGCTTCCGGCGGGACTCTGCGCATTAGGGCCATCTGGGGTGGTGCGCTTATATCTTCGAACCAGTCTTTGCTTGAACTGAGGCATGGTATTGCCGACATCGGTACAATTACGCCCATTTATGTGCGTGGCGGTACGCACTTGCTGCGCACACAAGCCGGTTTTTACAGCGGCGCGAAGACCTTCGAGCAGCAAGTTGCGTTGTATCGATGTCTGGCCGCTGACTCGCTACAATATGCACGCGAAACCGAAGGGCTAATAATCCTCGCGATCCAAGGAGGGACGCTACCGGGTATATTAACTCGAAATCGACCAATATACCGACTGGATGATCTGAAAGGATTGCGAATTCGGGTTCCCTCTGAGCTTGTCAGAGTCATGCGCGATTTGGGTGTTGACGCGGTGACCTCACCGATGGTCGAGGTCTACTCCGCTCTGGCTAAAGGAATTCTTGACGGCGTGGTCGCGGCCCCCGATCCGATGAAGTCCATGCATTTCAGTGAGGTTGCTCATTACTATACCCGTCTTGAAGTGCCGAGAGGTGCCTATCCGGCGCGAGCCATGGGATTGCGGCGCTGGGAATCTTTGTCGGAGGCGCACCGGGAAATATTGGAGGCGAGCATTACGGTCTGGGAAGCAGCCCTGTCCAAAGAAATCGCGGAGGCTGATACTACTGGTGAAGCCGAGGGACGACGACAGGGCATTGTTTTTATCGATATCCCGCCTGCGGATCAAAGACGCTTTGACGCGCTCTATGAAAAGGATGCTGAAAGAAGCGCGCGAGCACTCGGCAGATTTGGCATTGAGGGAGAGACCGTCTTTCGTCAGGCACGTTGGATCGTGCGGGGCATTGAACTGACGGGAAAAGTAAAATGTGGAGAAGTCGGAATGAATCTCATCCATGAAGGACAGGAGGATCTATGAACAAACGTTTTTTCAGGTTGATCGATGTCATTACCCTGTTCATCTTTTTTAGCATACTATCTGTAGCTACGAATGCGCAGGAACTCTCAACAATAGAATACGGCTGTGCTATTGATGCCCAGGAACAGATTCAAGAATCCAGGACTCTGGCAAAAAGTATGGCTGATCCGAGTGATCCGCAGCGGCGTGCCAAAGGGGACCTTCACCGTAAATATCATTTTCCCGCGGCAAAAGCGGAAATGCCCTATCGCTTGTATGTTCCGACCTCTTGGGATGGTAATTCCAGGCTGTCAATGATCGTATTCCTCCATGGCGCCATGTCTGACGAAAACAGATATCTAGAAGCCAATGACAGGCAACTTATTCGTCTGGCCGAACAACATGGCTACATTTTACTTTCACCGTTAGGATACACACCCATGGGCGCTTACGGAACTCCCCTGCGTCTTCCGGCGGTCTTTGGAAATCCGGAAATTGCAGCACAACAGCGCGCTTCTGTGAACCCGGAACGGGAAAAAACTTTGGAACTCAGTGAGAAGGATGTCATCAATGTGCTAGAAATCGTGCTCAACGAGTATCCTGTAAACCGATCATCCATCTTCCTGGCAGGGCACTCCATGGGAAGCGGCGGTACGTGGTATCTCGGAGCCAAGTATGCGCAATACTGGGCTGCAATCGCACCCATGTCGGGTCCCTTTGTAGACGAAACGAACTATCCATGGAACAACATACGGAAAATGCCTGTCTTCATGACAGAAGGAACAGGAGCTACCCCATCTCTCGTAGGAAGCAGGGCTATGTCTGCCTGGATGAAAGAGCGCGGTTTCAAATTAGAGTACATGGAGGTGGATGCAGATCATGGAGGGATGATACCCCTTGTAATGCCTGACGTATTCAATTTTTTTGATCGCTACAGAACACCCAAACAGGAAGAAAAACTGTAATGATATATTATTTCAAACATCCCCTTTTGTGGACGGGAGCGGTGTAAATCATTTAATAAGATAGGGAGGTTTTTTATGAGTAAAATGTTATTTATCATTTTGATTACTGTTATATGCCTAAGTCTGTTTATTCCTTTCTCCTTCGCATCAGAAGCAGATACCCCGACTCAGTGGACTGAGGATAAAATGCTTCACGCGGAACATGTGTTTGACGCCAATGTCACCATAGGAAGCCTGCTAAATTTCGGTAAGAGCAAATATGGAGAGCGCAGAATCATTCCCATAACCGGTGGAACATTTAAAGGGCCGGACATAGAGGGAGAAGTGCTTCCCGGCGGCGCGGACTGGCAACTTACAAGACCGGACGAGGATGTTGAACTTTACGCGAGATACACCCTTAAAACAAATGACGGTGCTCTGATACAAGTACAAAACCGTGTCCTGTTTCATATGCCAAAGGACGGAAAACCACCTTATTCACGTTCGGTTATAGACTTTGAGGCGCCTTCTGAAAGCAAACATGCATGGCTTAACCATGCGATTTTTCTCGGTACGCTCACAATGCCCCGGGAAATGCCTCAGGATAAACCCTATGTAATTATAGGTGTATATAAAGTGCAATAAAGCAGAGGGGTAGGCGCATAGGGCAGAGCGCAGAGAGTAAAATCCGATAAAACTTAATTCTTTCGCTATGCGCCATGCTCTATGCGCTTTACTCTTTATATATTCTGAATAAAGAATCGGGCTAAGCTCTTAGCTAAAAAATTTGGGAAAATGAATATTCATTAATATGAAACTTAAGCTAGTAATTTTAATACCTCTTTATGTCATCTGCATTTTTATATTTTCTTCAAGCCAGGTTATAGGGCAACAGGGAAAATTGAAAATGTGGTATGACAAACCAGCCACTGTATGGAATGAAGCAGTTCCTATAGGCAACGGTCGTCTGGGGGCCATGGTCTTTGGTGATCCGGTAAATGAAAAAATCCAGTTAAATGAAGAAACCTTCTGGTCGGGAGGCCCGTCGCGCAACGATAACCCCGATGCCCTTAATGCCCTGTCTGAGGTGCGAAGGCTGATTTTTCAAGGGAAACATAAAGAGGCAGAAACACTGATTAATGAAAAAATCAGGGCGAGGAATCTTCACGGTTCCATGTATCAGGTAATAGGCGGCCTTAATCTATACTTTAAAGATCATCAGAACTAAAGGAAGTCAAACTTCTACCGACGTTTTTATATGATCTTTCAACTGAAAAAGGAAAAACATATACGCTGATATTTAAAAAAGCCGGTAGACAGGGCCAACAGGAGAAAATATGAAAAAATTATTTTTAATTATAATAAGTTTTTTTATTTCATTAAGCTCATTCGGGCAGACTGTTCCATTCAGGAATCCTGACCTGAGTTCGGAAGAGCGGGCAAAAGATCTGATTTCAAGGCTGACCCTTGAAGAAAAGGCAGCCCTGATGTGCGACGTATCAGACGCCGTTCCCCGCCTCGGGATAAAAAAATTCAACTGGTGGAGCGAGGCACTGCATGGTCTTGCAAATAACGGTGATGTTACTGTATTTCCTGAGCCCATAGGTATGGCTGCGTCCTTTGATGATGAACTTGTCTATAAAATATTCGATGCCGTGTCGGATGAAACCCGTGCAAAGTATAATGAGTCTCAGCAAAAGGGACTGGAAAACCGGCGTTTTCTAAGCCTCTCGGTTTGGACTCCCAATATCAACATCTTTCGTGATCCCCGCTGGGGACGGGGGCAGGAAACCTATGGGGAAGATCCTTACCTTACTTCCAGGATGGGTGTTTCTGTTGTAAGGGGTTTGCAGGGGCCCCCCGATGCAAAGTACCGAAAACTGCTGGCCTGCGCCAAGCACTATGCTGTACATTCAGGGCCTGAATGGAGTAGGCACTCGCTCAACCTCAACAATGTCGATCCGAGAGACCTCTATGAAACCTATCTGCCTGCATTTAAATCTCTTGTTCAGGAAGCAGATGTCCGTCAGGTGATGTGCGCTTATCAGCGTCTGGATGATGAGCCCTGCTGTGGAAATGAGCGCCTGCTTCAGAAGATACTGCGGGACGACTGGGGTTTTAAATATGTTGTTGTTTCCGACTGTGGAGCCATAGACGATTTTTACAGAAGCCATAAGGTTTCATCTGATGGGATTCATGCATCTGCAAAAGGTGTTCTGGCAGGAACAGATGTGGAGTGCCAGTGGATGAGTCATAACTTTAAAAACCTGCCTGAGGCTGTTGAGAGGGGACTTATAACCGAGGAAGAGATCGACACAAGATTGATGCGTGTGCTGACAGGACGATTTGATCTGGGAGAGATGGACGATGATGAACTGGTACCATGGACAAAAATTCCCGTGTCCATCGTGAACAATGAGAAACACCGAAAACTTGCCCTTGATATGGCCCGTGAATCAATGACGCTTCTACAGAATACGAACAACATTCTTCCTTTAAAAAAATCCATTAAAAAACTGGCTGTTATCGGCCCCAATGCAAATGATAAACCGGTGCTGTGGGGAAATTATAATGGAACACCGGTAAGGACAATCACAATTCTTGACGGTATTACATCAAAGCTTTCTCCCGGTAAAATCCTCTATGACAAAGGCTGCGATCTGGTTGAAGACAAGATTACTGAGAGTTACTTCAGCCAATGTTCCTTTGAGGGTAAACAGGGTTTTAAGGCCACCTACTGGAATAACCCTGACCTTAAAGGCGAAGCTGTTATCACACAACAGATAGAAAACCCTATTAAGCTTACAACTGCCGGGCAGCATGAATTTGCGTCAGGGGTAAAACTGGAAGGTTTTTCCGGTAGATACGAAACGGAATTCATACCTTCGGTAACCGAGGAAATTGTATTCAAATGCGGGGCAACAGGCTCATTTGAGCTGCTTGTAAATGGCGAATCAATCACAAAATACAGCAACTGGCGAACTCTTCCTGCAAGGATTCCCTTAAAGGTTGAAAAGGGGAAAAAATATAAAATTGAAATCCGGTACGTCCAGCAGAACGACTGGCAGGCAAACATCGAATTCGATTTCGGGAAAGAGGTCGATATGGATTATACCGGTCTTATCAAAAAACTTAAGGGAATTGACCTGGTAGTCTTTGTGGGCGGCCTTTCGGGTAATCTTGAAGGTGAAGAAATGCCTGTTTCATATCCCGGTTTCAAGGGGGGAGACCGCACTAACATCGATCTTCCCATGGTGCAGCGTAACTGCTTAAAAGCTCTTAAAGAGGAAGGAAAAAAGGTTATTTTTGTGAACTGCTCGGGTTCAGCCATTGCCCTGACACCTGAAACCGAAACCAGCGATGCTATTCTTCAGGCCTGGTATGCTGGTGAATCGGGAGGAGAGGCAGTTGCCGATGTACTCTTTGGAGACTATAATCCTTCAGGGAAACTGCCCGTTACTTTCTATAAAAGCTCGGACCAACTCAGGGATTTTGAAGACTATTCCATGGAAGGAAGAACCTACCGTTACATGAATGATGCCCTGTTCCCCTTTGGCTATGGATTGAGCTATACACGGTTTGAAATCGGTTCTGCAAAATTAAACAAAAAAGTAATCAAGCCTGACGAAACCATCCGGTTGACGGTTCCTGTAAAAAATATTGGAAAACGTGACGGTACTGAAATTGTTCAGGTTTATGTCAGGAAAGCGGATGATATTGACGGACCGATCAGGACCCTGCGGGGTTTCAGGCGTGTGGATATCAGATCCGGTAAAACAGGACAGGTTGCTGTTGACCTTCCTCCTTCTTCATTTGAATTTTATAGCAGGGAACAGAGAAAAATGGTTGTGACACCGGGGGAATATGAAGTCTATTATGGGAACAGTTCCGACGTCAGGGATTTGAAAGTTGTTAAAATAACAGTTCAATAAATCAAGAATAGAGTTAATTTTCATTTAAGGAGAGAACATATCATGAAACCTATCGCATTATTTTTTGCAGTTGTTGTCTTCGTATTCTTATCTACACCATTCAATCTTCTAGCTGAAGAGCAAGAAGCTAATCGAAAGCTAACACCGATGGCCATAGAAGAGGGGGGAACCGGTCCTTACAAAGCCGTTGCCCTGGGAGAGGAAACACTTACAAAATTCACCATATACAGACCTCAAGACCTTGACGATTTCGGTCCCAAACAAAAGCTGCCCATCCTTCTGTGGGGAAACGGCGCCTGTGCGGATTCGTCAGCCATGCACAGGTTGTTTTTAAATGAAATCGCTTCCCATGGCTTCATCATTTTTGCTGTGGGTCCCTTTTCATCCCTTTATGAACCGCCCCAAATGGGACCAATGGGAGGCGAACGAAAGGAGATCAGCCTGCTTGAGGCTCTCGACTGGGCCGTCGCGGAGAACAGCCGTGAATCGAGTGTTTATTTTGAGAAACTGGACACAGACAAGGTCGCGGCCATGGGAATGTCATGCGGCGGGTTACAGGCTCTGGAAGTCTCACCTGATCCCCGTATTGACACCTCGGTTATCTGCAACAGCGGAATACTGAATGGTCCTCCACCGGAAGGATTGAAGATGCCGACATTAACCAAAGACAATCTCAAGCAGTTACATGCACCCATTATTTATGTTATTGGCGGGGAAAAGGATATTGCCTACCCCAACGCAATGGATGATTTCAAACGCATAGAGAACATACCGGTCGCCATCATAAACCTTGATGTGGGACACGGCGGAACCTATGCACAACCCCATGGAGGCGCCTTTTCAGATCCGACCATTGCCTGGTTGAAGTGGCAGCTTAACGGCGATGAAGAGGCCGCATTCATGTTCAAGGGTGAAAAATGCGGTTTATGCATGGATACGGAGTGGAAAATTGAGACGAAGAATATTAACTAAGAGAATCTGCAGTCTATTCCTAGCTCTACTTTTCATAATGTGTGTCGTTTCTTTAAGCAATGCCCAGGAAACAATCCAACTGTGGGAAGGGAAGGCACCGGGATCTGAGAACTGGGACCACAAGGAAAAAGCCTCATCCTTTCCCGGCGGTGGGTCAATTGTACAAAATGTGGTTAATCCTACAATAACAGCATATCTACCTGATCCATCCACGGCCAATGGCGCAGCGGTTATTGTCTGCCCCGGAGGCGCATTTCGCATGTTGAGTCTTGATGGAGAGGGAAAAAACGTCGCCACTTGGCTGAATAAGCAGGGATTTGCAGCCTTTGTTCTTAAATACCGTTTACTGAAAACGGGTGATTTTAAAAATATGGCTCCACCCAAGGTGCTTTCTGAAATCAAGTTATCGTTGACGTATGCAAACGCTAATCCTGCGCCCGACAACCATGAACTCAACAATGTTATTCGCCTGGCGACTTCCGACGGGCAGCAGGCGATTCGTCTGGTTCGTCGAAATGCTGAGAAGTGGCGTATTGATTCGTCAAAAATCGGTATTATGGGCTTTTCAGCGGGTGGCGGTGTTTCGGTCGGAACCGCCCTCCTGGATGATCCGGAAGGCTATCCCGATTTTGTGGTCAGTCTATACGGACCTTCCATGGTTGATGTACATGTCCCTGCTAATGCACCTCCATTGTTTATTGCTGTGGCAGCCAATCATAAACCTGTGTCCATGGGCTGTGTTGCACTCTATTCTGTATGGAACGAGGCAGGTAAGTCTGCTGAGCTTCATGTGTTTTCAGAGGGAACTGGGCCGTTCGGTATGAGATCACAAGGACTCCCCAGTGATGCCTGGCCAAACCTTTTCCTGGTTTGGATAAAAGGGGAAGGATTGATTTAAGGAAGTAAACAGGATAAGAAATGCCGGATACTGTTTTTATTTGCGCGGCAGCAATTATTGCGGTGATTCTGCTTGGCTACTTCACTGGAACCAATATCGGCCTTTGGGCCATTGCTGCTTCCTATATTCTGGGCGTTTTCGTACTTGAAATAAAACCCAGAGATATTGTGACTCTTTGGCCCATCAAGATTTTCATGATGCTCTTTTCAGTGACCTTTTTTTACGGGTATTCCGTTCTAAATGGTTCCCTGGAGAAACTCTCCTTAAAGGTCGTCTACGCTTCAAGGAAAAAGCCATGGTTCATTGCGATTGCTCTTTTTGCAATTGCGATCCTGATATCTGGTATTGGCGCCGGAGACGGCGCGACCGTCATGCTGATTCCCATTGCCGTATCCATAGCCAAAATAACCAATATGCATTATCTCCTTGCGTCGGTTTCAGTTATCTCGGGAATAAGCATTGGCGGATTTTCACCCATTAGCACAATCGGCATTTTTATCAGGGAACTGGCTGACCAGATAGGTGGTTACGGTCCTGATATAGTCAATGCATATGGTAACCGGGCTATGTTTCAGGCTGCACTGCTCTTTTCCTTGGTCTTCATTCTTTCATACATTATTTTCAAAGGGTACAAGGTCAAGTCCCCTGCTCTGGAAAAACCGGGGACATACAGCGTAAAACAAGTAAAAACGCTCATTGTCATCGGCATTTTTATCTTTGTTCTTCTTGCGCCGCCTCTGCTTGAGGCCTTATTCACATACATACCCTTTTTTAGTCGGTTAAATGACAACATATATTTGACATTTATTGCATTTATCTCCTCGATCCTGGCTCGACTGTTAAAACTCGGAAATGAAAAAGAAGTGTTCGCAAGGGTGCCTTGGCATGCCCTCACAACGATTTGTGGTATGGGAATGCTGATTGCAGTCGCAGGAAAGACCGGCGTGATTGAAATAATGTCCAATTACCTGTCAGACAGCAGCTTGTCCGGAGTGACAGTACAGGTTTTACTCTCATTTTTTTCCGGTGTTATGAGCCTGTTTGTGAGTGGATTTGTTGTCAATACCACATTCTTTGCCCTCGTTCCAGGGCTTGCAACCGGATTGACATTCTCCCCCGGACTGTTCTTTTCCGCAATAGCCGTGGGCTCAATCGCCACTTCCGTCTCTCCTTTTTCCGGAAGTGGCGGGCTTGTGGTGGCCTGTGTTGATCATGAAGAAAAACGTGCAAAGATCTTTAACAGTCTGTTGATCTGGCCCTTTATAAATTTATTGATTTATATAGGTATGATCTTAATGGGAATTTAAATATAGTAGGCATCTGAAAAGCACAAGGATCTTATCGTCCGAGTCGCTGGATAGGCTGCCTATTTTGTTTAACTTGGAAAACCTATGCAGGACGAAAGAAGATGATAAACATGAGAATGCATCACAAACGCTTAATCACTTTTTAAAAGGAGGGTGACAAAATGTTTATTAGAAAACTATTGGCAGTACTGTTTATGTTTTTTTTATCGATGGGGATTACTCTGTCAGGCTGTACAAAACAAGAAGAAGTTGAAAAAGTTGTTGTTCCGAAACCTCTCTCTGATCCCTTAAAAATTGATACCGGTTATATCTCAGGGACTTTAATTGGGGATGTCGATAATCCGGTAAAGGCCTATCGAGGCATCCCCTATGCAGCACCTCCTGTGGGAGATCTACGATGGAAACCACCTCAGCCGTCGGCTTCATGGGATGAAATTCGTCAATGCACCGAATTCACCAATACACCTCCACAGACGGGAATGCCCGGTCTTCCACAGACGCCCCAGAGTGAAGATTGCCTTTATCTGAATGTGATGACGCCGGCAAAGACGGTGGGGGAAGCCTTACCTGTAATGGTATGGCTGCATGGAGGAGGATACTCTTCCGGATCGGGTAATGATCAGCTTTGTAACCTTCACCGTCTGCCGCAACATGGTGTGGTCGTCGTTACCGTAACCATGAGGCTCAATACTTTCGGTCTGCTTGCGCACCCCCTTTTGACCGCGGAATCATCCCATCATTCTTCAGGCAACTACATGTTTCTGGATATGATATCGGCTCTCGAGTGGGTCAAGAGAAACATATCCGTCTTCGGCGGAAATCCCGATAATGTGACTATCTTCGGAGAATCAGGAGGCGGATCAAAGGTCTCCACACTCATGGCCTCTCCTCTTGCCAAAGGTCTTTTTCATCGTGCTATTTGCGAGAGCGGATCATCCATCGGGGGTTTTTTAAACGGCAAGAACCTGAATGAAATGGAGGAACTGGGGGTCAAATTATTCGCCAAACTGGGTGTTGATAGTGCGGATGATCCCCTGAAGGCTGCAAGGGCACTTCCATTTGAAAAGGTCATGGAAGCAAGAGATGCCATGATGAAGGAATTTCAGGGTGACAGAAGGAGTATGGGTCTGGATGACTCAACTATTGACGGATGGTTCCTGCCGAAATCACCGATAGAGCTTTTTCAATCCGGAGAATATAACGCTGTGCCTTTAATCACCATAGCCAACCTGGGTGAAATAACCGGCCCCGGAGGATTATTATTACCGCAACTTATTCCAGCCTATGTGAACATGCATGAATTCCAGAATAAGGCGGGTGTAAATGGATATGCCGCCATATTCGATCAGGTCCCCAGTAAATGGAGGGCCGAGGGTGCGGTGTCCACACACGCGATGGAAGTCCTGTATGTCTTTGGGGACTATGACAACAGAACCGGCTGGTGGCCTCTTATGCACGGCCTTGCTAGTCAATCAGGGGCTAAGGATTCTAATGATCCTGGCCTTACTGAAGCTGACAGGAGGGTCTCCGAAGCCATGATGAAAATGTGGACTCAGTTTGCTCGAACAGGAGATCCCAGTGTTGAAGGAATGATAGAATGGCCGGTTTATAGTAAAGAGGAGGATCAATATATGTATATTTCTGATCCCCTTGAGATAAAGACCGGCTTTTCGGAAATCAAACCGGAATCTACACCGGCACAGTCTATCAATATGTCTGCAGAGGAAAAGGTTGAATAACAGTCTCTGTTCAATTTGTTGGAATCAACTTTTATTCTAGCAGCCATGGGAAGTCACTCCTTTTGTACAGATCTGTTAACAGGGCTTTTTAGCCCATAAGGGGATTCGTTACAGCTTAAAATCTAACATAGTCTCTATCAATGATGAAGATAGATCTTTATCAGAGTGGTGGTTATGTGGGGATTAAATACATAGATGGATTGGTCGGTGGTAATGGTGGTATGCTGAGGCAGTCGAGCGGTGGACTGCCTCAGCGCTGGCATTTCTCCGGTAGTTGTCCAGTATTGACGCGGCTTTCAGCCGCCGATGCCCTTACAACGGTTCAAAAAAAAGAGCCGGATCTGGAGAGGATGATAGAGATACTCCGGGATAGTGGAAAACCAGGCATCGTATAATTTAAAAGAATGTTTACCAATAGGAGGTACTGCAGATGAAAAATCGAGAGTTAAACATGATGCAAAAGCTAGTGATATTCATGAGTTGTATCCTAATGGTTTACGGGGGTACCGCTATTGCGGATGCTCGTCCAGACTCCGGTGATATTAAATATCTTCACGGCCCCAGGAATGTCGAGGATCTCCAACCGCTTGCTGATACTCAATGGTTGGTTACCTCCGGCTTGAACGGTGAGGCTTCAAACACGGATGATAATGGCCATATCTACCTGATCAATCACAAGGAGAAGACATTCGAAGAATTATTCCCGGGGAAAAAACCGAGCTTTGATCACGATAAGGAAATGTACAATACCTGCCCGGGCCCTATAAATCCCAATGATTTTTCCGCCCATGGAATAGGCCTGCAGCAACAATCATCAGGGCTGTATCGCCTGTACATGATCAATCATGGAGAAAGGGAAGCCATAGAAGCATTTAAAATAACTGTTAAGGATGCTAAACCAGCGATTAGTTGGGTGGGTTGTGTATTGTTACCCGAAGACCTCATGGCGAACAGTGTCGCGATTCTACCAGATGGCGGATTTTTGACAACCAAATATTTCGATCCGACTGTGAAGAACTCCATAAGAGAGCTCATACAGGGCAAGATCACGGGTGGTGTTTATGAATGGCATCCCGGCGGCAACGTTAAAGCCGTACACGGTACGGAGCTTTCAGGTGCAAACGGGATCGTGTTATCTCCGGATAATGAATGGGTTTATGTGACGGCCTTTGGTACACGCGAGATAGGCCGTTACAACCGTACAAAAAGTCCTATTTCAATAGAGAAAGTTAAAATCGACATCATGCCTGATAACATCCGTTGGGGTGATGATGGTATGCTTTATACCGTAGGTAATAATTATGTGCCGCCTGAGGAATGCAAAAACCCACCGTGTCGGACTGGATGGTCCGTATTTAGTATCCATCCTGAAACCTTGAAATTGAAACGAGTAACGGGTGTTGATCAAACGGCAGCTCAGCAAAACGGCACTACGGCACTTGCACTGGGCAATGAGATATGGGTTGGAACCTTCTCGGGCGATATGATTGGTTATTTTTCGAAACCTTAAAGGCAGTTCACTATAATAAGAGGTCTTATGAGTATCAAGATATCAAGGAGGAAATTCCTAAAGGCTGCGGGCGCGGGGTTATTAGTGCCTGCCCGCCGGATGTGCTTCAACAACAGGCCCTAAAACCGCATTTCAACCGCCTACAAATGTTGTTAATGGCACTTTAGGTAAAACAGGCCCGAAGGTTTGCGGAGTAGGTTACGGGATCGGCTTCGTGCCCGTGACGGAAGAGGTCTCCCGTGCATTGGAGATGGGGATTCATGACTTCGATACGTCACGGGATATCGGCGACAGCGAAAAGATCTTTTCAGGCATTATAAATAGCCGGAATCGGGGGCACGCCCCGTATTACATGATATCTTCTTGAGAATATAGGATATTTCATTGATCTATTCCCCCACAAAGCCAAGCAGGTGGCCGGAGGCCGCTAAAGTACGTCCTTCTGGAATGTGTCCATTGCATTCTGTGAGATGTTTCTTCCCGAACTGGGCAGTGAGAGTCCAGAGATAGGTTAAGATTCGAAAGTGCAATATGAACAAATGAATCTCAAAGATATACTAAACATTGAACGGTTTTCAATCTTCAGACTCATTAGAAGGAGGAAAAAATGGGAAAGTCAAAAACAGTATGGTTGAGATCAGTGATAGGTTTGTTTTTTATTTGTTCTATAACCCTGGTGCATGCAAATACTTTTGCTGCTGAGCCCGCAATGAAGGTAGAAGGTGTTTCATTTGAGGTGCTTAATCCTGAGGCCGAGTGGATT
>JAFGFY010000106.1 GCA_016930795.1 Deltaproteobacteria bacterium | reverse complement strand
AAGGAGTGAAAAATGGATAGGGTTAAAACAAAAGGGTTGAAATCATTAACAGGTCTATTCCTGTTTTGTTTAATCATCCTGGCGCGTGCGAATACCTTTGCTGCTGAGCCTGCAGGGAAGGCACAAGGTGTTTCCTTTGAGGTGCTAAATCCTGAGGCCGAGATGATGATGGCATCTGAAATCTCCATGATTACTCCCCGGGTTAAGGACCTGTCCGATGGGAATATCGGATTGATTTGGGCCGGAAAATCGGGCGGAGAGTTTTTTCTCGATGCATTAGAGGTCCTTCTGAAGAAGAAATATCCCTTGGCCACGATCTCAAGATATACACGGGGTGTGGGTGATGCGGAGGAGAGGATATTGAGGGAAGTGGATACCTTTGTTTATGCAGTGGGAGATTCAGGCCAGGGAGCCTGGGACAGCGTAGCGATGACAGTAAAACTGGAAAAACTCGGCAAACCCGGTGTGGCTGTTTTTGGCGAACACCTGATGTATAATGCGAAAGTAGCCTCAGACCATCTTGGCATGCCGTCGGTACGTATGGCCCCTTTACCCAGTATGGAATTTTACCCGAACAGGTCAAGCGCGGAGAGCATGATGCCCTGTGCCGAGGCGGTTCTGGACAATATAATCGATGCGTTAACCCGTCCCATACAGCCCTCCGAGAAAGAGGCCGGTTTGAGACCGAAAAAGCCGGCTCCTGAATTTGTTAGTATCACAGGTGATAGTCTGGAATCCGCCTATGAGAAATTCTATCAAGTATTCACGAATAATGAATGGGGTGATGGACTCCCGCTTGTTCCTCCCACTCCCTATCATGTCGAACAGATGCTAAAGGCGACCGGCCTTTCACCTGATACGGTACTGGGTAGGATAAAAGCACCGGACGGGAGTTCCGACCTGGCGAATGTCACTGTGGAGAAGGTTGCTGTCAATGCGGTGATGGCCGGCGCCAAACCGGAGTATTTTCCGGTTATTATCGCTGCCATGGAAGGGATATCCGACAAAGGATTTTCCCATCACGTTTTTTCATCCGACGGTTCCTTTAACCTTTTAATAGCCGTAAGCGGCCCCATTGCGAAAAAAATCAACATGCACTCAGGAACAGGTCTGCTGGGTCACGGATGGCGGGCCAATAATACCATCGGACGCGCCGTGAGGCTGTGCATGAACAATATAGGCCATTTAAAACCGGGAAGGCTTGATACGGCATTAACCGGCAGGGCATCATCCCATACCTTTTATGTGCTGGCTGAAAATGATGGTCTAAGTCCCTGGGCCCCTTATCACACTGTGCTGGGTTACCGGGCGGAAGAGAGTTATGTCACCGTGTCCGGCATAGGTTTGGGCGGCGATTTTACCATTTACGGCGGCGGCACCGGGGGCGCCTGGACCGTTGAGGGTCTTTTGGAAAGCATGGTGAATCAAATCACTCCCAACCGCCGTATGTTTGCTGCCTACATGCCGGGTATCGGCGCGGGTGCCTTTGCCAGACCTTTCAACTATATTTTCGTATTGAGTCCTGATACGGCACAGGAACTGAAGAAACGGGGCTTCACCAGGCAGAGCTTTCAGGATTACATTATTGACAAGACATCCGTACCCTATGAGGACTTAAGCGAAGCGGAGATACAGGGCCTCAAAAGGAGGCTTTCGGAAAAGAGCGAAGCCTTTGGGGGAACCGATAATATTCCTGAACACCGCGTACCTCTGTTCTGGGGAAACCTTAAGCCCGGAGGCAAAATACCCGTGATCGTTTCACCGGAACACCTGAACATCTTTGTATCGGGTGATGTGTCAGGCTATAATTTTGGAGCGCTCTATCTCCTCGGAGCTCATTCCATAAAACCCGTGCGATAAAGACGGCAGGGTATGGAGAACCCTAAAACATGACCCGGCAAGGACCATCATATCTTCAATTAAAAAGATAGGAAGGGTAGACTCTTATTATTCACACGCCTCTATCAAGACAGGTGTTTATATTGACATCCAAATCGGAAAACCGTATCGTTTTTTCTTGAAAAGGGTATTCTTTTAAAGAAAAACATTCAATCATTCCGAACCATTTATAATCATTGATGTTGTTTGGAGGTTTCCCCATGAATGTTCTCTGGTTACTTATCGGCGCGTTTTTCTTTATCCTGCTGGGATACCGGTTTTATTCAGGTCGTATTGCCAGGATTCTTGGCGAAGACAAAAACAGGATCACGCCGGCAATCGAGATTAATGACGGCGTCGACTACTGTCCTACCAAAAGCCCGATCGTATTTGCCCACCATTTCGCGTCCATTGCGGGAGCGGGTCCCATTCTCGGACCAACCATGGCACTCATGTACGGCACTATTCCCGTCTGGCTGTGGGTGCTAATAGGCGGTATTTTTTTCGGTGCGGTACATGATTATGTCACGCTCTTTGTATCTATTCGCGAGCGCGGCAAATCAATAGCTGAGATCGCCCGTAAATCCCTTGGTGACAGCGGCTTTGGATTGATGATCGCCTTTATCATTGTGATGATACTCCTTGTAACATCGGCATTCCTGGTGGCATCGGCAACTTCCCTTACCTCACTTGTTTCTCTTGAACATATGAACCTGCCTTCTAATCAGGGTATCTTGAAGACTGTCATGAAAGATGGTGCTGCTATGGGAAAGATCGGGGGAATTGCCTCGACTTCTGTTATTGTCATCACGATGTTCGCGCCGGTAATCGGTTTTTTAAATTACCGCAAAAATATTTCGCTCGGCATAACCATGCCGCTTGCCGTTCTTGTCTGTCTTATCTCTATTGTCATCGGCGTGAGGGCGCCGGTTTCTTTGAATGTCAATACCTGGATGATTGTACTTAGCATATATACCCTGATCGCTGCCGGTGTGCCTGTGTGGATATTGCTGCAGCCGAGGGATTTTACAAATGTATTTATTCTTTACTTCGGCCTTGCACTGCTTGTAATAGGTACAATTGGTTCCGGATTTCAAGGTGTTACTGCCGCGGCTCCGGCCTTCAATCTCACCGGGGGCGCGTCAGCACCTGCTCTCGGACTGATATGGCCGTTTCTTTTTATTACTGTTGCCTGCGGGGCTATTTCGGGATTCCATGCGCTTGTAGCCGGCGGGACAGTTTCAAAACAGGTTATCTGCGAGCCTCATGCACGCATTATCGGTTACGGCGGTATGCTTCTTGAGACCATGCTCGCAGTGGGGGTCATTATCGCTCTGGCGGCAGGGATTCCCTTTGATGAATATGCACGGATCGTTCATCCCACATCCGGCAGTTCGAATCCGATTCTCGCCTTCGCCCTCGCGATGAGCGGGCTGATGTATAAAGGTCTCCACATTCCCATGGTATACGGAACCGTCTTCGGCATACTCATGGTCGAGGGATTTGTCGCGACCACACTTGACACAGCGGTACGCATAAACCGCTATCTGTTTGAGGAACTCTGGTCTATTATCTTTAAGAAACCGCCGGCATGGATAAAGTCGTATCTTTTTAATTCAGGATTATCAGTCGCTCTCATGCTGGTACTGGCATTTACCAATGCGTTCAACGCCATATGGCCTATTTTCGGAACGGCCAATCAGCTTCTCGCCGCCTTGACCCTGGTGACTTTAGCTGCGTGGCTCATGGCAAAGCGGAAGAAGACCGGATTTCTCCTGCTTCCCGCTTTCTTTATGATAGTCACGACCATCTTCGCGCTTGTCTTTCTTGCTCAGCGTTATTTAGCTAGGGACAATTATATCCTGCTTACGGCCGATATCATTATGATATTCCTGGCGGCAGGACTAATAGGAGTCGCGATTAAGACATTCATGAAAAAAGAAAAAACCGGGCCCGCGGTTGATTCATCAGCTCCTCGGTGAAGGAATCCGCGTTCAATTAACACCTATTCTAATGGAGAGTGAAAATGACGACATGGCATGATTATTTGAAGAAAGAGGGTCAGCCGCCGAGTTGGCCATATCCGATTCGCTTTGAGGAAGAACAGGAAGTCGAGACGGACGTACTGGTGATTGGTGGCGGGATCGCGGGCTGTTGGGCCGCGATCAGCGCGTCCAGGACAGGAGTGAAGGTGGTGTTGCTGGAAAAAGGGGACACAGTCAGAAGCGGCGCCGGTGGACCGGGTTGTGATCACTGGTGTAACGTGCCGGCCAACCCCCATTCCAGAGTCGATCCGGATGAGTGGGCGGAGCATATGGCGGATGTTCCATACAGCTGTGGAATCGGGCTCCAGATCCAATGCCGGGAAGACTGGGACACCCTGTTGGAAATGGAGCAAATGGGGGGAAAGATCCGGGATATCGATGATGAGTACGTCGGAGCCGAAGGACGGTACGACGATACCAAACTCATGATTTCTCCCAGGTATGGCGTCAAGCATAACCTTTGGCCCGAGCCCGGCGCGGGCGAGCCCGGCTTCAATCCCCCGGAAGAGAGATCAAATGTGGTTATCCGGATCTGGGGATCGACCTTTAAGCCCGCTCTAAAAAAAGAATGCAAGCGATTGGGCGTTAAAATCATGGACCGTGTCGCCGGTACAAGCCTGCTGACGGAAAATGGTGTTCAGGGGGAACGCGTGGTCGGGGCGACAGGACTCAACAGCCGTACGGGCGAGTTTGTCATCGTCAAGTCCAAAGCGACCATTATTGCCACCGGCGGCGCGGGAGATCTGTGGCTTATGAACACGGAACTCTGCGGAATGTCCAGCATGCATCCCAGGACCTGGACCGGTGAAGGTCTGGTCATGGCGTTTAAGGCGGGCGCAGAAATTACGAATCTGGAAATGAGTATGCCGATTGGAATCGCCACGGGTCTCAAACACAAATGGTATTCCGGCGCGGGTGACGCCAGCTATGAAAACGTGCCCATTGTCGACGCGAATGGGAAAAGATTGCCCTATCCTATTCAGGGCTGGGAGGATGCCGGCGCCATGATACCGGCGCCGGATGTGCAGGCCAAGATTGCTGAAGACGTGAAGAAAGGCGTTTATGAGCTGCCGTTTTATGGTGACTGGCCATCAATGTCTGATGTGGAAAGAAGGGCTACATGGAATCTGATGTTAGGAGAGGAGTCCACAACAAAAATAATTATAGACACCTTTAACCGTTCGGGTTTTGACGAAAAAAGGGACCTTCAGCAGAGTTATAAATTCATAGAAGGGGCCGGTCTTCCCCAATGGCGAAACGGTGGGGGTAATTTCATGATGGACTGGGACCTGAAAACCAATCTGGATGGACTCTATGTGGCGGGTACGCAGCTCGTCGGCGGTCAGGATCACAGTTACTGCGCCGCGACCGGAAGATACGCCGGGAGAAAAGCCGCGGCGTACGTGAAAGAAGTCGCGCAGGGTAAAGTCTTCCGTGATCAGATACGGAAAGAAAAGGAGAGGATTTACGCGCCGGCCCGTCGGGACAGCGGCATCGAGTGGAAGGAGTTCCATGCGGGCATCGCCAGGATCAACCAGTACTACAACAGCGAGTTCAAGACGGAAACCCTCTTCAAAATGGGGCTTGGGGCCCTGGAAAGGATGGAAATGGAATTCGTCCCACAACTCTACGCGCTGGACCCGCATAAGCTTCTGCGAACCATTGAGGATCTCACCATGCTTGAACACTCAAAAATGATCATGCAGGCCTCATTGGTCCGAAAGGCGAGCCGCATGGGATTTACGCGCATCGACTATCCCGATATGGATCCGCCGGAATGGAACAAGTTCCTGGTCGTGAAGCTTATAAACGATAAGTTTACGACTAGGCTGCAAGAGCAAAGATTCTGGGGGAACATGAAAGAGGAATATGAGAAGCGTAATGCTGATTATGAGGGGGTTTACAAGGGAGATTAAGAAATCCAATCGATTCCGGCCATCAGCACTCAACGGTCAGCTTTAAGTAGGTTTAGATGATCTGACCGCTGATCACTGACAGCTCTTGAGCACCTTTGTATTGAAAAAAACAAAATATCTACATCCAATATCGGAGGTAAAAATGTCTCAACAGAAACTTATGGCCATCCCCAATGTCGTCACACCAAACCAGCCAGTGCTTTTTAATCCGGAAATATGCAACGGATGTAACCACTGCGTTGAGGTTTGCCAAATAGATGTTTATATTCCCAACCCCGAAAAGGGAAAACCGCCCATAATTCTTCACCCTGATGAATGCTGGTACTGCGGTTGCTGCGCAAATGATTGCCCCCGTCCCGGCGCCATCATATTCAACTGGCCTCTTCAATCCAGAGGATACTGGAAGAATAAAGAAACAGGAAAAATAGGACAGGTCTGATAATCTGATGACAAGTCATGGGAAAAAACAACCCACAAACTCTGAATCAAAAACGCTGGTTTTACGTCATTCTGCCTTTGTTCATCGGCTCGGTTATCGCTTATCTAGACCGGGTTAACATCGCCTATGCCGCCCTGACCATGAATCAGGAATTAGGTTTTTCCGCCTCAATATACAGCATGGGAGCCGGGATTTTTTGCCGGCTACGTCCTCTTCGAAATTCCGGGCGCGGTCGGCATGATCAACTCCTTCGGAAATATCGGGGATTATGTGAGATCGTTTTTCGCAGGATGGATCAAAGCGTTGACCGGTTCCTTTCATCCGCCTTCGCAGGAAACCCCGCATTTATGCGGGGAGGAATGCTCTT
>JAFGFY010000105.1 GCA_016930795.1 Deltaproteobacteria bacterium | reverse complement strand
TGTCCGAGTTGGCTGAAGGAGCGCGACTGGAAATCGCGTGTACTGCCAAAAGTGGTACCGAGGGTTCGAATCCCTCTCTCTCCGCCAAATATGTATACAATCGCCCAACGGTTCCATGTGAGAATCTGCCATGTCCTATGAAGTCTTAGCCAGAAAATGGCGTCCCAAGGTCTTTGGGGATGTCATTGGCCAGGAACACATCACACAGACACTCATAAACGCCATCAAGACAGACCGGTTGGCTCATGCCTATCTATTCAGTGGCGCGAGGGGTGTCGGAAAAACTTCAGTGGCCCGGATCCTGGCCAGGGCCATAAACTGTAAGAAGGGGGAGCCGGGAATTCCCTGCGGTCAATGCCAGCCATGCATTGAGATCGCGAACGGTTCATCCATCGACGTCCAGGAAATCGATGGGGCCTCAAACCGCGGGATTGATGAAATCAGAGAACTCAGAGAGAACATCAAGTACATGCCTTCGTCGAGCAAGTTCCGTGTCTACATCATTGATGAAGTGCACATGCTCACATTGCCGGCGTTCAACGCCCTTCTGAAAACCCTTGAAGAGCCTCCGGCCCATGTCAAATTCATTTTTGCCACAACGGAGCCGCATAAGGTCCCCATAACCATCCTCTCCAGGTGCCAGAGGTTCGATTTCAAACGCATACCTGTTGGAAAGATCCTGGAACAACTCGAGCGGATCGCAAGGGAAGAAGGGATTGAGGCAGACCAATCCGCCTTGGCCCTTATTGCCAGAGAATCTGAAGGGAGCATGAGGGACGCGGAGTCTCTTCTGGATCAGGTCGTCTCCTTTACGGGCCCCAGAATTGAGAACAAAGATATTTCGGATATATTGGGCATCATCGACAGAGACCTTGTCCTTGAATGCTCCCGGGCTATCATAGATGGTTCCCCTGAAAAATGCATGGAGATTGTGGAAAGGATCTACACCTATGGGTTTGACATTAAGGAATTCTATCGGATCCTTATGGACCAGTTCAGAGACCTCTTGATCAGTCTGGTTGTTCCGGAAAGCGATCTGCTCAATACAGCCGGCAGTGATAGAACCGAAATTGACCGCCAGGCCAAAAAAGCAGGACTTGAAAAGTTACATCAATCCCTGAACCTTCTCATAGCTCGCGAACAAGATTTGAAATTCACATCCCACCCCCGACTGGTCCTTGAAACCATCATAATCAAACTATGTCGTCTGGGAGAAGTCCTTTCCTTTGATGACTTGATAGGGAAAATCGATGCCCTTGAAAAAAGGTTGACTGCCCTTCCCGCCGGAGAATTGAATCGGATAGGGCAAATCGCTGAACAGGGAAGAGGCTGGGAAATTGAGAAAGAAGGAGACAGGGAGGCGGAGACGACCGATGAGCCTCTCGGCAAAGAAGATTGGGACGGTTTCTTGAAGCACTTAGCATCAAAAAACAAAGCCATGGCCAATGTGCTCAAAGACTGGCATTTAGTGGATGTTAACGGAAACACTATTGAGATTGCGGGGGGTGGTAATGCTTTCTCCTCCAGCTATTTTGACGATTCGGAGAGACTGGACAAGTTTACTCACTTATGCAGAGAATTCTTTGAGAAGGATTATATCATTAGGGTCGTCAATGCTCCCGTGGGCATCAAAACATCGGAGAAACCCTTGGAAGAAAAGGATGGAGAACCTGATAAGAAGAACCACTCAGACCTACCCCAACCCATTCAAGACGTCCTTCAGATCTTTCAAGGTGAAATAAAGGGGTAAGGGACGGGACAATCTTTGTCTCATGCATAGCAGACTATTAAGGAGGAACAAAGCGTGAAAGGAAGACCTGACATGGGAAATCTTCTGAAACAAGCCCAGCAGCTCCAGACCAAGATGGCTAGACTTCAGGAGGAGTTAGAGGAGAAAACAGTGGAGGCATCCTCCGGAGGAGGCATGGTCACAGCAGTCATTAATGGCCGTCAAGAGATTCTGTCCATCAATATCGAACCGGAGGTCATTAATCCGGATGATCAAGAGATGCTCCAGGACCTTATTCTGGCTGCTATCAACGACGGACTGGCCAAGGCCAGAAACATGGTCAATGAAGAGATGGGAAAACTGACCGGAGGGTTGAATCTCCCCCATATTCCGGGGCTGACTTAGTGTTCATCCCGGAAATAATTCACACTAATGAGTACTTACTGCGGATTCAAGGGGGGGCATGGGGGTCTCTTTTCAGTTTCGCCACCCAAAAGAAACCCGAGCCTGTAACCGCCCCCAAAGAGGACAAGGTTCTGAGGACAGGCACAAAGAATGCCCGTCGCTTCTGCGAGATGGCTACGTGGGACTGCTTCATAATATGCAAAATTATGGTGCCGCTCCACGACCTCTGGACAGATGGTGACGGAACTGAAAAGAGACCCCCATACCCCCCACGTGCTGTCGTGCCTTCTCAAAATGATTGAAGTTAATTCTGAAACACGACATGAGTATCTGAAACCGAATGATGCAGGACAAATTTTAGGACGATTATGGAAATCTATCCGCCTCCTCTTGAAAGACTGATCGAGCAATTCTCCAGGTTGCCGGGGATTGGTCAAAAATCTGCCACAAGGCTCGCTCTCTTTATACTGAAGAGTCACAAGGAATTGTCGCAAAGCCTGGCTGCGAGTCTGATAGAGGTCAAGGAGAAGATCGAGTTATGTTCTACCTGTTTTAGTCTGACAGATGAAGACCCCTGTGCCATCTGCAGGAACGAAAATCGGATTAATGGGATCATCTGCGTGGTTGAAGGTCCTGGAGATCAACTGGCTATTGAAGAATCCGGAGTTTTCAAAGGAAAGTATCATGTTCTTCATGGTGTCCTCGCCCCTCTGGATGGTGTGGGTCCGGAGGATCTGAAAATAGCCGAACTGGTTGCCCGGCTCGACAAAGAAAATATAGAGGAAGTCATCTTGGCCACCAATCCCACAGCGCAAGGGGAAACAACCGCTTCTTTCTTGGTCAAAATCTTGAGCGGAAAGGGGGTCAAGATTACGCGTATCGCTCTTGGTATACCCATGGGAGGAGACCTGAAATATATGGACTCTATGACCCTGCAGTACTGTCTGAAAACCCGAAGCCCAGTGGTCCCATGATTTCCGAGACGGTTCTTCAAGAATTATCGAGGATCGTCGGCCCCGGACACATGAAGTCCCTGCCTGAAGATCTCACCGATTATTCCAAAGACGCAACCAAATTGCAGTTCATGCCGGATGCCGTGGTCTTCCCCGGAAATGCCGAAGAAATCTCCCAAATCCTGGTTCTGGCAAACAGAGAAAGATTTCCTGTGATCCCGAGGGGTGCTGGAAGCGGCATCAGCGGCGGAGCTTTACCCACAAAAGGCGGCCTTGTCTTGACCATGGACCGGTTTGACCGTATCCTCGCCATTGATCAGGACAACCTCATCACTAGGGTTGAGTCCGGTGTTATCACCGCCCGTCTTCAGGAAGAGGTTGAGAAAGTCGGTCTCTTTTATCCCCCCGATCCTGCCAGCGTCAAAATCTCAAGCATTGGAGGAAATATCGCGGAATGCGCGGGAGGATTGAGGGCCGTCAAATACGGTGTGACCAGGGATTATGTCCTGGGCCTGACTGTTGTCCTCCCCACCGGTGAAATCATTCAAACAGGCGTGGAAACAGTCAAGGGCGTGGTGGGGTATGATCTGACCCGACTCATCGTGGGTTCGGAAGGCACACTGGCCGTTGTCACGTCAGTCATTCTTCGTCTGGTTCCAAAACCGGCGACCCAAAGGACCATGCTGTCCTTCTTCCCTGATGTATTATCCGCCGTCCAGGCGGTTTCGAATATCATCCGCAACAGGATTGTCCCTTCTGTAATGGAATTCATGGACAAGTTATCTATTGACTGCGTACGGGAAGAGACCGGGTTTCCCATTCCCCATGAAACCGGCGCTCTTCTTCTCATAGAGGTGGATGGTCATGAAAACATGGTTTCCCAAGAGGCGAAAAGGATTCAAGACACATGCACCCGATCGGGAGCGACCCATTTTCAGGCCTCATCAGGAGAAGAAGAGGCAGAGAGGCTGTGGGAGGCCAGGAGAAATGCCTCCCCCTCCATGATGCGACTGAGACCGAACAAGGTCAGTGAAGACGTCGTGGTGCCGAGGACCCGTTTGCCCGAATTAGTCTTATTCCTGGGTCAATTGGGGGAGAAGTATGGGATTCCCATCCCTGCCTTCGGCCATGCGGGTGACGGCAATCTTCACGTGAATATCATGTACGATGAAAACGTTCGACAAGAAAAGGAGAATGTTGGGGCTGTCGTGAAAGACCTGTTCAGAAAGGTAATCAACATGGGAGGGACCATTTCCGGGGAACATGGCATTGGGATTACCAAGGCGCCCTACCTGGACATGGAAATATCCGGCCCAAGCCTTGATCTCATGGTACGCGTCAAAAAGGCCTTTGACCCCAATAACATCCTGAATCCCGGCAAAATATTTGGAGACCTCTGAAAAACGCTCCCTTTTCCCCAATCTTCCGCCGTCGCCAAGGCTATGGCGGGACAGGCGGCGTCAGGCTCAAATCTTAATCCTCGAAATACTTAAAGGTATTCCTGGATTTCCCGATGAAATCTGGAGGGTTAAGCTTGTCGCTTTCCTTGACCTTGAGCAAAATTGAGCATTTTTCAAAGGCCTCATCCCTATGAGTTGAAGAACGAACATCAATCTATGTCTTGGTGTGATGATTTTGGAAAGGAGGATGAGACTTTTGGATTTTCAAGATCTAGACTTAGTGCTGATATTGGAAATCAAAAATGTGACGGCTTCGAAAAAGCTCCAAATGCAAGGCTTGCTGCATTTTTTGGAGTGAGGCGTACATTAATGTACGCCGCAATGACTTACCCTGTTAAATTGGCTTTGTCTTCTCGCTTGCGAGGATTTAACAGGGCGGGAATGCAGCATAACACAGCTCATCGGCTCTACTCCATTCGGCCCGAGCTAATGGCCGAGGGCAGAGCGATGAGCATCTCGAACAGGAGTTGGAGTTTTTTCGAAGCCGTCCCGCTAGAGCCCGTCGGGTTTACACCCCTCAGGATCAAAATAGCTCATGGCCTCACCCACCGTGAACAATGAACCGCAAATCAGTATCATATCTTCAGGCCGGGCCATTTCCCTGGCCCTGTCAATGGCTTCTGATAACAGGGGGGCAATCTCCCCGGATCCCCCCATGGATGATGCCTCCTGCATCAGCCTTTCAGGACTTGCCGATCGAAAGTACCGTGCCCTGGTAAAGATGACTTCATCCGCGATGGGCAGAATCTCTCGCATCATCTTTCGGATATCCTTGTCTCCCATCACTCCAATAACCAGGATCAGACGTTGATAGGAGAAGTTCTCCTTGACCGAACGGGCGAGTTCTCTGATGGCTCCTGGGTTATGGGCTCCATCGAGCATGATCAGGGGGTGTTTTGATACAACCTGCATCCTTCCGGGCCAAAACGCCTCCTTTATCCCTTCCACGATATGAAAGGTGTAAATGTCGAATCCCTTTCGCATGAGCAGTTCTATCACACCCAACGATAAGGTTGCATTTCGTTTCTGGAACTCACCGCTGAGTCCCAGCTCCAGTCCTTTAAGGTCCTGATCAAGTCCATAGTAATTGAATCCCGAATGATTGGAGCGATAGCGAATATCCTTGCCCACCCTCCAGAAGGGGGCCTTTTTCTCCTCACATAGGGCCTCGAAACGTTTGATCACGGAGGGTTGGGTAGCCGCCGTCACTATATCGACTCCCTTCTTGATGATTCCCCCCTTTTCTCCAGCAATATCCAACAGACGAGACCCGAGAAAAAACTGGTGTTCAAGTGAAATGTTCGTAATCACCGAGACAAGGGGTCTGATCACATTGGTGGCATCCAGCCGCCCTCCCATACCGACCTCTATGAGAGCTATATCCACCGCCTCTCGTGCGAAGTAGATGAGGGCCATGGCTGTAACCACCTCGAAAAACGTCGGCGGATCTTTCGGTGGCATGATACTGGTCAGCTCTTCTGTCAGGGCCGCGGCTTTTTCAGTCGCCATTTCGCGGCCGTTGATCCGAAACCTCTCCGTGAACCTCACCAAGTGGGGAGAAGAATAGAAACCCACTTTCAGGCCCGACTTAATAAGAATGCTCTCCGCCATGGCAGCTACCGATCCCTTGCCGTTGGTTCCCGCGATATGGATATATTTTTTCCCGTGATGCGGATTCCCAAATGCCTTGAGAAGGTTGGATGTCTTGTTAAGACCGAACTTAATCCCGTATTTCTGAAGGCCGAACAGATAATCAATCGCCTCTTCGTATGACATCTTGGTTTTTTTCATAATAGGTATCACTCTGGCTTAAACAGATCAGGTCCTCCTGATCCTTCGGAGTTCCGGGTTCAACGTTCAGGGTTCAGGGTTGAATCTTGCGCCCTGTGCCCTGTGCCTTGCGCCCTGCGCCTAGATTTTCTCAAGACTCGTATACCCGAGATGAAGCAGTTTCCGGCCCCAGTCCCTGAAGAGCACTTCCACCTTTTCATCGTCAATGAGTTTGGAGACCACTCCTCGGCCAAAGGCCGGGTGGGCAACCCTGTCCCCAG
The DNA here is from genome assembly GCA_016930795.1 of Deltaproteobacteria bacterium. Taxonomy (GTDB): domain Bacteria; phylum Desulfobacterota; class DSM-4660; order Desulfatiglandales; family HGW-15; genus JAFGFY01. The sequence continues at coordinate 2,170 of JAFGFY010000105.1, read as the reverse complement.
GGCGAAGTTCTGAGGAATGCGTTCGGGCTGCTCGATATTTGACGGGCTCCGGCGCAACCCTATGAACCACGGTGCTCCCTCGCGAAGAGATGCTTGAACCATAATCGACGACATCATTCGGGAGGGCTCTCACAAAAGAGGAGAGGCCGCTCCTGTAGCCCACATCGCCCCATTGCCAAGCAGGCCGAGACTCCGCACTGGGATAACAGATCAAGATGCGATCCTTGGCCCTGGTCGCAGCCACGTACATGAGACGCCGTTCTTCTTCAATCCCTTCCTGGTTTGAATAGGCCTTTGTGGAAGGGAAATATCCCTCCATGGCCCATATGATAAAAACAACAGACCACTCGAGGCCTTTCGCGGAATGCACCGTGGACAAAGTCAGGGTGTCCCCTCTCTCTTCGGGGTCTATATCAGCAGAACTGGTGGGAGGCTCCAGGATCAGATCGTCCACAAAAGTCCTCAATCTCTTATAGCGCCCCGCCATTGTAATCAGTTGTTCCAGATCTTTCTGTCGTTTCGGAAAATCATCAAACCTTTCTTTCAGGATAGGTTCATAATACTGAATGGCCGACTCTATCGCCTGCCGCGGGGACACACCTTTTTCGGATATCCGGGTTAGGACCTTGGAAAGGGATTTTAGGCCTTTGTCTTTTCTTTTTGTTCCCGGCCACTCGGAGATATCCTGACCCAAGGATTTATTGGATTGCAGCCATTCTATAATGGACTGACTCTTCACCTGTCCGACACCCTTTACGAGCCTCAGAATCCGCCCCCAACTCACCGTGTCATTCCTGTTCATAATCACCCGAAGATGGGCCAGGACATCCTTGATATGAGCGGATTCCATAAATTTGAAGCCCCCGTATTTGACATACGGGATCCCCTGTCGAGTAAGCTCCATCTCCAATTCAAAGGAGTGATGCGCCGCCCGAAACAGGACCGCAAAGTCTTTGATCGATCGACCCTCTTTCATCTGCTCTTTTACGAATCGACAGATGAACAGGGCCTGTTCCGGTTCAGATCGGGTGTCAACGACCCTGGGAATTTCACCATGAGTGCGTTCTGTGAACAGACACTTGGTGTACTTCTCCTGGGCCTGGGCCATCAGGGCATTGGTGAAGGTAAGGATGGGTTGGGTCGATCTGTAGTTCTCTTCGAGTTTGACCACCCTAGTTTCCGGAAACAGGACAGGAAAATCAAACATGTTTTTGTAGTTGGCCCCGCGAAAAGAGTAGATGGACTGGGAATCGTCCCCTACAACCATGATATTTCGATGTCGTGAAGCGAGCCACTTGACGATGTCGGCCTGAATGGCATTCGTATCCTGATATTCGTCCACCATGACGTATTGATACTGTTCATTGAGTTGGCGGCGGATTTCTTCGTTCTCGGACAAAAGCTGCCTGAAGAGGATAATCAGATCATCATAGTCCATAAGCTGATTCTTCTTCTTGTGTTCCACATAGGCCTCAGAGAGTCTTTTCATATGCGGCACACACTCCACAAACTGTGCATACTCCTCGATCATGAGGGCTTCGATGGATTGCTGAAGGTTTGCTGATTTGCTCAGAATATTGGCCAGGGTGCCTCGCTTTGGGAACCTGACGGAATCCTTGTCGATCTGGTTCTCTTTCACCAGAGACTGAATCACTTCTTCCATATCTGCCCGATCCAGGACCGTAAAAGAACTGTGAAAGCCTAAGACCGAGGCATTTTGTCTGAGTACGCGGTGGGCCAGTGAGTGGAAAGTCCCTCCTGAGACTCGGGTACACCTTTCATCCGCCAGTCCCGCGGCCCGCTCCAGCATCTCTCCCGCTGCCTTTCTTGTGAATGTAAGGAGAAGGATGGACTCAGGCGGCACCCCCGTCTCTACAAGGCGAGCCACTCTGTAAACCAATGTCCTGGTCTTCCCGCTCCCTGCCCCGGCAATAACCAGGACGGGACCCTCCAGGGTCATGACCGCCTTGAGTTGCGCGGGATTCAAAACTTTTTCATAATCTATTCGATCCGACAAAATAATAGAGCCTTTTTTTGGATCATCTCCAAATTAGTTGATTGATGATCAGGATTCAAGGATTCCAGGGGTCAAGGGGAAGAAGTATAAGACCGGCAAAGTGAATAATATTTCTGGAGCCTTGTATTATCTCAGAGTGCAATGCTTAAGGTT
>JAFGFY010000104.1 GCA_016930795.1 Deltaproteobacteria bacterium | reverse complement strand
GTGAATCTCTTGACCAGGGAGGTCGCTTCCAGTATATCATGGGGATTATTGAAGTATTTTGTCATTGGATCCTCCTTGTCGTTTTGCCTTCATGAATATTCTCTGCCGGAAACAGGAATAGGGGACCGCGAAATACCATATCTTGTATCGTCTTTTGCCTTGACAGTCCATCTTTATAACACCTATATCTATCTTTGTAAAAAGTGGTTTTTATAGAAACGACAGGAGGATAATGATGTCAGCGACTTCTGAGTATGTGATCCGCAGAGGACCTTACCCTGAACTCACTCTACCGGCCGTTTTGGTCGGATACGGTCTTGGGATTCTCATCGCCCTGAGTATTGGATACGCAAGTTTGATGTTAGGATTTTCAATAGAGGGCTCTGAGCTGGCGGCGATACTTGGTTTCGCCATTCTACGGGGGCTGATGGGCCGAAGCAGCATAATTGAAAACAATATCAATCAGACCATTGCGAGCGCTGTAAACGGTGCTTCATCAGGAATGATGTTTTCTATTCCGGCCCTGTTTATTCTCGGAACGACGGATTTCAATCCTGTTGTGATGGTATTTGCCTGCATCGCGGGGGGGGTATTGGGGATTGCCTTTATTATCCCCTTGCGTAAGCAAATGATTGATTTTGAGCGGCTGACCTATCCTGGAGGCGTCGCCGTTGCGACCATTTTGAAATCACCCGGCGCCGGTACGAGAAAAGCCCTTTATCTGGTGGCCGGAGCGCTTGTCAGCGCCGTCGTTCACTTCCTCAGTCAGTCTTTTGGCGTTGAAGACCTTCATCTGGGCGAGATGATCGGTATGCCGGATTACATGAACGGTGTTTGGTACATCTCATTGATGACCATAGGCGTCGCCTTTATTGCAGGCAAGGGGGGGGTCTTCTTTATCGTGGGAGGATTTCTTTGCTATTGGGTCTTGGCCCCTATCATGTCATTTATGGGGATCCTGCCCACTGCGGAGACCCTGGACGCGGCTGGACAAAGCATGTCCGAATACTTGCGCCTTCAGCTCTTTCGTCCTGTGGGTATCGGCATGTTGATCGGAGGGGCCATAACGGGCATTGTACTTGCTCTTCCGCTTATTATCACCGCCATCAAAAGCATGCAAACTGCCTCGAAGCTGAAAACTTCGGGTTCCTCCGACGAAATGCCCATTAAACTCCTTTACATGGCCATTGCGGGCGCGGCCATCCTATTGTTCATCATCGCCATCTATTCAACCCATGAAATGGGATGGTTTCGAGGGTCCATGATGGCCCTCTTGGGGACCATATGGATCTGGATGGCCGGCGTGGTTTTGTCGGAATGTATCGGCAGGACCAACTGGTCTCCCTTAAGCGGCATGACCCTGATCGCCGTGACCATTCTCATCGTCATCAGTTCCGGACTGGGTGATCACGCGGCAATGATCTCTTCTCTCCTGGTAGGCGCGGCGGCCTGCGTGGCCATGTCACAGGCCACGGATTTAATGATGGACCTGAAAACAGGTTATCTCGTCGGTGCGACTCCCAAGAGGCAACAGATCGCTCAATTCGCCGCCACATGGCTTGGCCCCATTGTGGTCATGGCTTTGATCTTTATCCTACATCATGCCTATATCATGGGCAGTGACCGCTTGCCCGCTCCTCAAGGAACGGCGTTGGCCAGTGTGATCCAGGGAATTCTCGGAGGAGATGTTCCCGTACAAAAATACGCGGCCGGAGCCGGTCTGGGCGCCGCGCTCAGCGCGACGGGTATTGGGGGCCTCGGGATCCTGGTCGGCCTGGGCTTTTATCTCCCTTTCAATATTGTGCTGACCTACACCATCGGTATCCTCCTGCGTCTTCTATCGGATTGGAAGATGGGTCATCAATGGAGTGAACAATATGGTGTTCCCGCGGCTGCGGGTCTCATTGTGGGTGAAGCGCTTGTGGGTGTGGGTTTTGCGGTCAGCTTCATCATCAAGGGCATGGGCGTATAGGAGGAAACATGAAAAAACTGGGATATCTTCTCGTTTTTGTCGGGTTTGTAGCGGCCTCTCTGGTTTCAGTCACAGACGTCCTTCGAGTCAACTGGGTCTGCTTCATCATTTTTCTGATCATCAGCATCATAGGGATCTGGTTGATTCGTCGCAGTGAAAAGAAAGAAACCATGCATGAGGAAACCCTTTCAAAAAACATGAAGGTGATTGAGAAAAGCCTGGAACGAATTGTTGATGATGTCAAATTGATCCGATCTGAACTTGATCCGAAGAAGCCGCAGGAAGTTCACCAGAGGATTGACCGACAACTTCCGGAGCATCTGGAGATGTTTATTGAATCGCGTAAGACAATCGGCCATGTGCACGGGTTGCAGGCCTATGGGCATGTGATGAACTATTTTGCCACGGCGGAGAGGTATCTGAACCGGGTATGGTCCGCTTCCGCGGACGGGTATATCGATGAAGTGACAGAGTACATGGAGAAAAGTGAACAACAATTTGAAGAGGCGTTGGCCGCGTTGAGAGAGTTGGGCAAATAGTGGAGGGGAAGATGTTCATCTCAAGAGTCTGTAGATATATTGTCATGATGTGCTGTCTTTCGGCGATCGGGGCATACGCCCAAGAGAAACACCCGTTTTCCGTGCGCGATATGCTTGCCATGGAGCGAATCAGTGATCCCCGGGTCTCACCGAACGGTGACTTAGTGGCGTTTGTTTTACGCACCACTGATCTTGAGGCCAATAAGGGACGAACGGATATCTGGTTGGTCGCCCCGGATGGAACAAGGTTAAGGAAACTAACAGAAGATCCGGCAAACGATTCCGATCCGCGATGGTCGGCGGATGGTCAGAGTATCTACTTTTTATCCACGCGAAGCGGTTCTTCTCAGGTCTGGAAGATCAATCTTCATGATCAGTCCCTAAAACAGATCACGGATCAGCCCTTAGATGTGAGTAATCTGATTCTGTCGCCGGATGGAAAGCGGCTGGCCTTCACTATGGAGGTCTTTGCGGATTGCCCTGACATAGAATGCACTGAGAAGAGATTAAAGGAGGTTGAAGAGAGGAAGGTAACCGGCATCGTCTTCGACAGACTGTTTATTCGTCATTGGGATACATGGAAAGACGGTCGACGTTCCCATATTTTTGTGAGACCCGTTGATGGCGGCACAGCAATCGATATAATGAAAGGGATGGACGCCGACTCTCCGTCAAAACCATTCGGCGGTGTTGAAGATATGGCCTTTACTGCTGACGGCGAGGGAATCGTTTTTTCGGCCCGGGACGCGGGACGCACAGAGGCATGGTCCACGGATTTCGACCTCTATTTTTCACCTGCCGACGGATCAAAGCCCCCTCAATGTTTGACAGAGAAGAATGAGGCCTGGGACGCCCACCCGTTGTTCTCACAGAGTGGAAAGACATTGGCCTATTTGGCCATGGAACGCCCTGGTTATGAGGCCGATCGGTTTCGAATCGTGCTTCAATCATGGCCGGAGGGAAAGAAACGCGTGCTGACAGAAGATTGGGATCGCTCCGTCAATACAATGGCCTGGGCGGAAGACGGCAAAACCATATACGCCACTGCAAACAACTTGGGGCAATGCTCTCTTTACGCCATCAATGTGAGGTCCGGAAAGGTGACCCCCCTGATCAAAAAGGGCACGGTCCGGTCGGTCGCGGTAAAAGGAGACCGTATCGTTTTTGGCATGGACCATTTAAAGTCTCCCGTGGAACTCTACTCTATTCAAACGAATGGATTGGATTTTCAGGGCCTCACCGGGATTAACCAAGAAAGGTTGGCAGCCGCGAACATGGGGGAACCGGAACAGTTTACCTTTAAGGGTTGGAATGATGAGACGGTCTACGGCTACGTGGTGAGACCCGTTGATTTTGATCCGGGCAAGAAATACCCGGTCGCTTTCCTGATTCACGGCGGTCCTCAAGGCACTTTCAGCAATGATTTTCATTACCGGTGGAGCCCTCAAGCCTATGCGGGCGCCGGGTATGCCGCTGTAATGGTCGATTTTCACGGCTCAGTGGGATATGGCCAGGCATTCACGGATTCCATCAGAGGAGACTATGGGGGGAAGCCATTAGAGGACCTGCAAAAGGGTCTGGCCGCCGCATTGGAAAAATATCCCTGGATGGACCCTGAACGCGTCGGCGCGTTGGGCGCCTCTTTCGGCGGCTATATGATCAACTGGATCGAGGGAAACTGGCCGGATCGTTTCAGGTGCCTGGTCAATCACGATGGAAATCTAGACGAGCGTATGGCCTACTTTGATACGGAAGAACTCTGGTTTCCGGAGTGGGACCACGAAGGGACCCCTTGGGACAACCCTGAAGGGTATGAAAAAGACAATCCCATAAACTTTGTCCAAAACTGGAAGACCCCCATGCTGCTGATTCATGGCGCTTTGGATTTCAGGGTTGTGGAAACCCAGGGAATGTCTACGTTTACCGCTCTACAGCGTCGTGGAATACCCAGCAAGTTTCTCTATTTCCCGGATGAAAGCCACTGGGTACTCAAGCCCCAGAACAGCATTCAGTGGCATGAAACCGTCATAGGCTGGCTGGACCAGTGGGTCAAAGGGGATGGAGAATATTAGCTCCATAGAACTCAAGATCATGGAATTCATTCCCAGGGAAAAATATCAGCATTTCAGAGACCGTAAACGGAGATATTCAACCGGACGGAGGGATGAGATGGAGGAAAAGGCTAAGAAACGGTCGGTATCAGGGAAAGGAGCTATATACGAAGAAGAGATCAAGGCCCACGTTGAAGAACATCTTGGGAAGATCAGATCTGGATTCCAGGAGAGATGGGGCGATACCAGTTCTCCGGATATCCTATTCGTTCGGGCGACTCTGGAGCGACCCTACCATATTTTTGTTACAAGCGGAGTGAGTGATAATCCCATGAATGTTCCTGAAGGGATGGCTGAGTATAGTCGTGCCGAACTCGTTATCGCCCTTCCTCAATCCTGGCCTCTGGGTGGAACATCAATAAGGAATGAAGAAAGCATTTGGCCCGTGAGGTGGTTGAAGCGGGTCGGACGTTTGCCTCAGGATCAAAAGACCTGGATAGGAAAAGGGCATACGATCTCAAATGGGGATCCATGGGAACCCATTGCCGACACAGACTTCACGGGTGTCCTTGTTTCACCTCCTTTCGGTCTTCCCCCTGAATTTTCCCATCTGCAAATTCGACAGGGTGTGAGTATCCTGTTCTATCTCCTCATCCCTCTTTATAAGGAAGAGATGGACCTGAAGCTTCGTAAAGGTTCCCAAGTCTTGGAGGAGCTTCTTCAGAAACACGATATTGCCTTCGTCCTTGATCTTCAGAGAAAGAATGTCGCCAAGAAAAAGGGCTGGTTCCGTTCATAGAATAAACAACCCTATTGTAGATGATTCAACTTTTCCCATTAACCTGCCTAAACTAGCTTTTATATCACTGAATCGAGGCTGAATCTTGACAAGCACCCAAAGAAAATTTCGGAATATGGCAATAATATCAAGATGATTTAGGAGTTTCGAGGATATTCGCATGCCGCTTACCAAATAAGAACAGACTTGAAGTAGAGAGTCCATTGGACCTATCATAATAAGTTTCCGT
>JAFGFY010000013.1 GCA_016930795.1 Deltaproteobacteria bacterium | reverse complement strand
TCCTTCTTTAATAAATCTCCTTTCAGGTTATATATTGAGGCTTCCAATAACCCTTCTTGCATAAGGGCGCCTCTCATTGGATCTTGCAGCAGCGCATCGTTCTCAGAAAAAACGCCGATCCTTGAGTTATGGGCAAGGAGTTTTGCGAGCAAGTTCCCTTCTTTGATCAAGTTGTCTGTCAGGGATTCTCGCTCGGAGTAGATGAGGAAAGCGGTGAAGGAGATGGAAATGACGGCTATGAGAGACGCAAACACGGCAAAGACGCGAATGCCAAAACTCTCTTTTAAGATCTTCGGAAGACGAATCTTCATATGTCCCAACCGGACTCCCCTGTTGATAACCGGGCGCGAGGAAAATCACACACTCGAAGACTGAAATCGATCCTAACGAAAAGGGGCTAAAGACCCGGAGACCTGGAAGAACCGAGCACACCGCCCACTAGGGTCATGGCGGGGGCGCAAAGGAAGCATGGAAAATACCCTCAGCAAACAGGGTTAGGCGCTTTTAACACAAGCCTATTGGAGCGTCAGGGTGTGTTTGACAATCTTCTCGTTGTGATCATCTGAGGTCATTGCCAAGTTCAGACCGATTCCCAGCTTTCCGGCTATCATCAGATTCGTGGACACCACATACTTTCGAGCAAGGGCCTGCTGAACCCGTTTCACCTCCATTCCGGAGAGGATCTTGTCGGCCATATCTCCTGCTTGGGCCCCCATATCAAAGGCGTCTATCCCTGTCGATAAAAAAGCCCCCAAGTCAAGATACTTTTCCGAGAAAGCGAGGAGAGGAATACGATATTTCAGTGAAAAGAGGAGCAAAAACTCCACCGTTTCAGGGGTCATCACCGTGACATCCGGAAGCATCCAGAAAACGTCTATATCCCCTTTCATCTCAATGGCTGATGTCGCGACGTCCCTGGCATGATGGATCTCCCTAGCTGTCAGCACGATGCCCATTTTCGCGGCTTCCTGCTGAGCCTCCTCAACCAGATAGCCCGTGTTTTTCGGGTCATACAAGAGGCCCACACGCTTTGCGCGGGGCAGGGTTTGAACAAGGGCCTGCAATTGTTTGTTGGGAGGGATGTTCATGCTGACGCCGGTGATATTCTCTTGTCCCAAAAGGGCGACTTGAGGATTCAGGACCATGACATAGACGATGGGGATATCTTTGATTCTTTTAATTTCGGACAGGGCATCCCCACCTACGGCAAGGACCAAATCAGGACGCTTCAGCTTGATCTCCCTGACCACGTCCACGCCCTGCGATTCTGAAATGATGATTCTGTTGAGGTCGGCATCACACATTTGTTCAAAGCCCTTGATGGCCTCTTCAAATGGTTTGACATGGGCGCTTTGCACGACAACGATCTCATGTCCGGCTTCGGCCGGGCCGTGGCAAAGCATGAGGATAAACAATACAGAAAAAAGCCTTTTCATCAAAACACCCCCCTGGAGGATTTCAGGTTTTTGTTTGTTTGATCTAACACATTGTTTTCTCTTTTAAACTCACACAATGGAGCGATATCAGACTTTGCGGTCCCATGAAAAAGTATCATTCAAAGCTTGATTAAAAAGACAAAGCAGGATATAAGTTAAGATTGTATATTTATCACAGCCTCTTCAGATAGTAAACGCAAAAAGCTTGAAGCGTTCAGGAGTTCCATGTCTCTATATCGCTTGATCACTCCTATTCTCTCATTTTGCTTCTTGTCTGTCATTATCTTTTCATGCCTTCCCATGGGTGCGCAGACACAAGATGAGATGATAGTCCTCTCTCTCTTCTATGAAGAAAAGGACCTGGTGGTGACGCCCACGAGGTACCCTAAGCCCATCTCCCAGGTGGCAGAAAATATCTCGGTCATCACGGAGAGAGAAATCGAGGCAATGAACGCCCACACCGTGGCGGAGGTCCTCTCCAGGGTGCCCGGCCTTTATGTGGGGTTCAACCAGGATTTTGGAGCTTCGTCGCTGCTTTACATACAGGGCTCTGAGCAGAGGCACGTCCTTGTTCTGGTGGATGGAATACCCTGGAATTTTCTCTCAGAGGGGGGCGCTGAGACCAATTCCATTCCCGTTGGGACCATCGATCGCATTGAAATCGTCAAGGGCCCGGCCTCGTCTGCCTGGGGCTCTTCCCTTGGCGGCGTCGTCAACATTCTGACAAAGCCCACCGGTGATAGACAAAGGCCTACCGGGTCCATCAGGGCCTCCTATGGGGAGAAAAACTCCCAGGATTACAGGGCCCAGGTCTCCGGAATGGCCGGCCCTGTGGGGTATTATCTCTTCGCGGGCAGGCAGGATTCCAAAGGTCTCAGGGACGCGAGATACTTTGACAACTACAGCCTGTACGGAAAATTTCACCTCCCCGTTTCAGACTATGTGGAGGCCGACCTGAGCATGGGGTACAGCCGCCCTGACATAAAACTCGGCGAATTTCCTGCTCGGGATTTCAACGCAACTGCGTCTTTACACTCTTTTTTCGTAGCCGCCTCGATCGAGGCCTTTCTCGCCCGGGGGCTCAGTCTCAAGGTTTCCTATCACACGTTGAAGCAGAAATCCCAACACATGAATGATGTCTTGGGCTTGGGCATGATCCCAGATCCGCCCGGAGAACTATTCTTGGAGTCAATTTTCGACGAAGAGACCACCGGGGGGAGTGCCAAACTGGTGTGGGAAAAGGGGAGACACACGGCCGTGTTGGGTGTAGACTTTGACCAGGGAAGGCTCGACCAGACCCTGAATGCCGGATCGTACCTTCAAGACTACTGGGGGGTTCCGGCAAGCTCCGCCACCCATCCGGAGATCGACCAAAGGGCGGTCTATGCCAATGACACGATTCTCATTGGGGAATGGTCCCTTACACCCGGCATTCGCGTGGACGACAACAGCATTACAGGCTCTTTTGTGAGTCCGAGCCTCGGGTTGACCCGCAAGTGGGGAAAGGAATCCCTGTTCAGGGCCTCCGCGGCCAGGGGCTTTACCATCCCCCCCCTCTCCTCTTCCTCGGGCGGGGGATTATTCCTGGATCCCAACCCCGCTCTGGATCCCGAAGAGGTCTGGTCCTTTCAGGCCGGGATCGAATCAGGGGCCTTGAAATATCTCTGGGCAAGAGCGACCCTCTTTCGACACGATCTGGACAATGCCCTGATATTGGAACCGTATGGAGGAGGGCCGCCCGCTTACAATGATTTGATTATCAATGATGGAGAAGTCAGACGCCAGGGCCTGGAACTGGAATTCCAGACCCTCCCTTTCCATCATTTTTCTCTCCAGGCCGGGTTCTCCTATGTGGATATCAGTCCCTCCGCCGAGTCCGGGGCTGAAGAACCTTACGCGTGGAACATCGGTCTCAGATATGACGACAAGGCGTCCTTCAGGGCCGAACTCTTTGGCCGCTTTGTCAAGTGGGACGTTGCTCCTGTCTATAATGCAAGTTACGATGATTTTATCTGGGAACTGAATCTCAATAAAAAAATCCTTTCCGGGAAAACCATGAACACGGAAGTCTTCCTGACCGCCCACAACCTCTTTGATGGGGAACAATTTGTCGGTGAGGATCATAGGAATCCGGAAACATGGATTGAGGCGGGGATACGGCTCCTATTCTAGCCAAGCTCAGCGGAGAATCCTATAACTTGCCCTCATCCCTGGATTCCGGATCTTACACCCGTAGCATCGCAACTGCGGCAAGGACGGGCACTTTGCTTCGCTCGGTTCGTCTGGAATGACATGTTTATCGTATTATGGCATCACCTCCTTCACAGGTATGACGAGATGCGACTCGGTAGGTTGTCCCTTTAACCATAGGACCAATAATATAACCCCATGGTCCGCTCATGAACCATCGGGAATACGTGTTTCTACGGATCGCAAAAAACGTATTTCTACGGATATACAAATCAGGGAAAACCCCCTAGGAAATAACGGAAACCAGGTATTTCTTGTTGGGTTGAACCTTTTGCCGCGAGAGGAGGGGTCAAATGGAAAAAGTGAAGAAGGGTCAGAAAAAAGAGATCATTGTGCTGGACGAAGGCCTGAATGTGAACGCCTCGGGAGATGGTGCGCGCGAATGGGGCATGTGCTGTTGGGCCAACTTTATGCCTTTAAGAGGGCTTTGAGAAGAGGGGGGGCAAGCCCCCCTCGTTCAATTCAGAAAAGGATTTCCAGGAATGATTCAGCTTTCTCGATACGTAAAGGTCTACCCGTCTGAACAGAGCTCTGAACAACAGCTCCTCTTTTCCACAAAAAAGGCCTCCAAGGCCCTGGTTTCTCCGGAGACGCTTCAATCCATCAAACAAGACATCCTTTCACCTGAGGACGAGACCCTGCTCTCCAGGCTCGGCATGATCGTGGAGGACAGAGAAGAGGAAAAGCGGGAGGTCCTTAGTCTCTTTGACAGAATGAATGGGACTAATCCCGAATTGAACATCACCGTGGTCCTTAACCTGGACTGCAATTTTGCCTGCATATACTGCTATGAAGGGAGTATGAAGGGGTCCCTGTACATGACCGAGGAGACGGCGGATCGCCTGATTGAATTCATCAAGGGCCATTTCCAGGACCACAAGAAATCCCTTGTTGTCGATTTCTACGGGGGCGAGCCCCTCTTGAGCCTCGGCCTGATCAAGTCCATTTCCAGACGCCTGAAATCTTATGCCAAGAGTCGAGGGGCTTCTTATCGATTTACCCTTGTGACAAACGGCTCTCTCTTCAAGAGAAAGGTGGCGCGGGAACTGAAGAGGCTCGGACTGACCAACGTTCAAATCACCTTGGACGGCCCGGCTGAAAATCACAACAAGTACCGGCCCTTCAAATCGGGGGCCGAGAGCTTTGATATACTCATCAAGAACATCCAGGAGACTTGGGACCTCGTGAAGATCGGGATCGGCGGGAATTTCGACGAGAAGAGCTACAAAGAATTCTTCCAACTTCTGGACGATCTCGAGTGGGCCGGTCTTACGCCGGACAAGATTTCCAGCATCAAGTTTGCCCCTATTGTAAACCGACCAGAAGGAGACATCTCTCCCGTGGACTATATGGCCGGATGCATGTCCTCAAGCGAGCCGTGGCTGATAGAGGCCGAGGCCTTCTTGAGGGGAGAAATCCTGAGAAGGGGTTTCAATACCCCAAAGGCGGGTCCTGTATACTGTGCTGTGGAAAATACGTCGTGCTATGTGGTCAACTATGATGGAGTCATTTACAAGTGCCCGGGATTCATCGGCAAAGAAGGTTTTGAGGTGGGAGACCTGCGAACCGGTATTCGGGACTATCGCGTCTCTTATAAACTGGGCGCATGGAAGAATGGGCATTGCGCGGATTGTGAGTATCTGCCCATGTGTTTTGGGGGATGCAGGTACATGACATACATCAAAGACGGCAACATCAATGCATTGGACTGTAAGAAGGACTATTTTGACGCCTCACTTGAGACGCTGGTCAAACAGGACATCAAATATGGCTCCCATCCTATGTAACTGATGTCGCATTTCGTTCTCCATCACGGTCCGGGAAGTCACGGGCCAGCCTTTCCGTGCGTGCCAAAAGCCTGTTACTCTTTATGGGCCGACATGACAATCAGGTCACTATACCGTAGACCTCTCTGATATTCTTCAAGGCGCCGCTGTCGCCAATCACAACCAGCATATCTCTGACTTCAAGCACCTCCTCGGGTGAGGGGAGTATGACCTTTCGTTCCCCCCGTTCACCTCTTCGGTTGATAGCCACGACCGTTACATTGAAGTGACGACGGATGTCAAGCTCCTTGAGTGTCTTTCCCCGCATCATCTTTGTGACGGGGATGACATTTGTCTCGCACCCCTCAGGGAGGTCCACATAGCTGTGAGCGGGAGACCTTCCGGGCAGCTTTCCCTGTATAAATTTGAGACCCAATGAATCTTGTCTAAGGATTTCCCGATTATAGACATTGATGATATCCCGACGACTCGCAGTCCCTATCAATTTGGCCGAATCCCTGTTGTCAATAACGGGGAGTTCTTCGGTCTCGTAAGAGCTAAACTTCTTCATGCAATCAGCAAGGGTTGCATCCATTGTGACGGCCAGCTTGGGGGAACTCGATACAATATCCTTGGCTACAATGAGGCTTGCCAGAGATTTTTCGTTCAAGAATTCTTTCACATCATGCACGGTGAAATACCCTCGATATTTTCCCGTCTCATCCACCACATAGTAGTTGATCGCGTTCTCATTAATCACCCTTTGAAGCAGGTTGTTGAATTTTTCACTTTCATTGAGGACAACCATATCGGTCTTCATGACATCGCCTATTCTTGTGGCCTGCATGACAGTGACTTCCATCCCCTTTGACAGGTCAATGCCTCTGCGCGTCAATTTCTGTGTATAGATTGAGTCTTTTTTCAATGCCGAAGCAATAAAGGACGCAAGGATGGCGCATATCATCAAAGGAAGAATCAACTTGTAGTCACCGGTCATCTCAAAGATGACCATAAACGCTGTAATGGGCGCGTGGGTGGTTGCCGCGACCATGGCGCTCATTCCCACTACAGCGTAGGCCCCAGGGGATCCGACTACTCCAGGGAAGAGATATTCTATCACATATCCCACTGATCCGCCGAAGACGGCTCCTAGAAAAAGAGACGGCGCGAATATGCCACCGGATCCCCCCGCGGCAAGGGTTATGGAGGTGGCCAGCATCTTTACGGGGACCAACAAGAGCAGGATCTGCCATGTGAGGTCCTCCTTTAAAACCTGTGTAATCGTATCATACCCGACTCCATAGATTTGGGGAAATTGTAGAATCATCACGCCGATAATCATCAGGATCAGCGGGGTTCTTGCCCATTTCATTTTTTCTAGATATGGACGGTTTGCCAAGTCTTCGAGGAAATAGAGCAATTTTACGAAGACCACGGCAACGACGCCTGACGCAAGGCCAAGAAAGATATATGGACCGATTTCCCATCCGCTGGCCAGCGTATAGTGCGGGATTTCAAATGCAGGAATGTCTCCGAAGTACCATCTGCCTATGATAGTGGCGAGAACAGAAGACATGATCAAGGGAACGAGGGTGATAATCGCATAATTTCCTATGATGATTTCTATGGCAAACAGCACACCCGCAATGGGGGCGTTAAAGGTCGCGGCGATACCGGCTGCCGCGCCGCATGCCACAAGAATTCTGAGTTTGTCTTGTCCCATCTTAAGAAACTGGCCGATTGTTGAGCCGAGGCTGGAACCGATCTGGACAATGGGTCCTTCCCTTCCTACGGATCCGCCGGTTCCTATGGTGATGGCAGAGACCAGGGCCTTTAGGAACATCACCCTGGATCTGATTCTGCCGCCCCTCAGTGCTACTGTCTCCATCACCTCAGGCACACCGTGGCCTCTCGTCTCTCTTCCGAAATAGTAGACCAGGGGGCCGACGATCAGACCACCCAGGGATGGGATGAACAGCTTATGATACCAGGGCAGAGCGATCACCCTTTCCAGAATATTATCGCTTCCGCCAACAGAAACAGCCTGTATGCATCCTATAAGAGTGCGAAAACCGACTGCGCCAAAGCCGCCGATGATACCGATGATCGACGCAATGGCCAGCATGATCGTGCTGTCATTTAGCCGTAGTCTCTCAACCGCACTCTGGAATGATTCGGAAATATAGGACTTCATGATGATTCTCACTGACTCTACCTCCTCAATAGAGGTCGTACGCTGTCGGTAGCTTGAGCATCCATTGGGACGGTCGATAAAGGCCCGTGCAGGATAAATGGGTGACTCAGACGACCATGGCCATATTTAGAGGAGCAGAAGAAAAAAGTCAACGTCATTGCACATGCTTCAAAAGTCAGTTACCTTTGTCCATAATGTGCTAGAATGTACCTATTGAGATTGTCGTGAAGGGATGAATGATTTATATGGACAATATAGATCTGTAATGCTAGACGTATCCATACCTTGAACGAGTGTGACTTTTCCGGCATTATGATACATCAGAAGTATTCTTGAACAGCAATCTTTACAGATATATCCTGATATGAATCATGGCTGATTCATGAGTGTCGGGATCGCAGGAGCAGGGAAGAGTGATGATACGGGAAATTGATATTTACTCTCATGGAGAGGTCTTGAGAAGGCATGTCGATGA
Organism: Deltaproteobacteria bacterium; assembly: GCA_016930795.1. GTDB lineage: Bacteria > Desulfobacterota > DSM-4660 > Desulfatiglandales > HGW-15 > JAFGFY01. The sequence continues at coordinate 1,775 of JAFGFY010000013.1, read as the reverse complement.
CCTGTCCGATACCAAGGTCATTGTCGTGGGAGATATCCTGATGGATGAATACATCTGGGGAGACGTCTCCCGCATATCTCCAGAAGCCCCTGTTCCCGTCGTAGAGGTCAGACAGGAGACCAAAATGTTGGGTGGAGCCGCTAATGTTGTCAACAACATCGCTTCTCTCGGGGGAATACCAATTCTATGCGGCGTGATAGGTGATGATCAGACGGGTCGGGAGATTGTGGATACAATGATGCAAAAGGGCCTGAGGACCGATGGACTCATCAGTGAGCCAGACAGACCCACAAGCATCAAGACAAGGGTGGTGGCCCACAACCAGCAGGTGGTCCGTTTTGATCGGGAAAAACGTAAGCGGTTGGAGCGTGAAAGTATAAAGCGGATTCTCGATTTTATTCGACAAATGGAAGGGAACTATGAGGCGATCATTGTCTCCGATTACGGCAAGGGTGTCATCTCCGCTGAGTTGATGGAAGGGCTGAGAGAAAACCTTTCAGATCCCGGGACCCTTATCGCCGTGGATCCGAAGATAGGGAATTTTGAGTTTTATCAGGGTGTTGATGTCATTACACCCAATCATCATGAGGCGGCGGCTTTTTGCAGAATAGAGATTGCGGATGAGGAAAGCCTTGTACAGGCAGGAAGGCGCATGCTCCATGAACTCAATTGCCGTAGCGTTCTGATCACCCAGGGCAAGGATGGCATGACCCTTTTTGAGGGGAACGGAGAGATCAGCCATGTTCCCACGGTGGCCAGAAAAGTTTTTGACGTCACCGGAGCGGGGGATACGGTTATCAGCGCTCTGTGTCTTGGGTTGGCATCGGGCATGGATCTGAAATCCGCGGCCATGATCGCCAATTTTGCGGCCGGTATCGTGGTCGGAGAGGTGGGGACTTCAACCGTTGGGGTAGAGGACCTTAAGAAGGCTATTGGCGGCCGGATTTTGGAAATCGCAGGATGATCGTGGATGAAATTCCGCAGCTTTTTGCGGAATAAAAAAACACGGGGAGAAAAAGGCGAAAGATGAGCCAACCATCCAGGGCTGATGACGTAAAATTGATTTCAAGCCTGTTCTCCGCCGACAAGGCATTTATCGATGAGATCATTCACGAACTGGAACGCCGGTTCGGTTCTGTAGACTGGATATCTCCGGAACTCTTTTTTGACCGAACCCAGTATTATGCGAAAGAAATGGGATGGCCGTTGCACCGCCGTTTTGTCTCTTTTAAAGAATTGATTAGGCCGCAGGATGCGGTTGAAATCAAATTAGAAACAAATAGAATAGAAGCAGAGTATTCTGAAGACGGCAAAAGAAAGATTAATATCGATCCAGGGTATATTTCTCTGGAGAGGCTCATTCTGGTAACGGGAAAGAACTATACTCATCGCGTCTATTTGTCGAAAGGAATTTTTGCTGATCTGACCCTCGTTTTCAACAGAAGGAGTTTTAGACCCCTTGAATGGACGTTCAAGGATTATGCAACTCCTGAGATCATCAGCCTGTTCAACGATGTACGGGAGCGATACAAACGGCAACTAAGAGGGGTCATTTAAGAAGGGACATGAATAGTGATTAAGAGCATGACGGCCTACGGGCATGGTGAGTATACTCAAGGAACATCGGTCTTCACTGTCGAATTAAAGTCCTTTAACAACCGCTTTCGGGATATTGTCCTTCGGATGCCCAAGACTCTCCAAGCCCTCGAGGAGGAGATACGATCACACATCTTTTCGAGCGTAAGAAGGGGCAGAGTCGAAGTATCCATTCAGAT
>JAFGFY010000103.1 GCA_016930795.1 Deltaproteobacteria bacterium | reverse complement strand
AAATCTGCCGTTGACCATTGGCCCCTAGACTGTCAGATCCGCATCATATCCCATTTATGATGCCGTAATGTCGTATTATAAAACAGCCTGTGGCAGTCTAATCCTATTTGGCAGGAGATGAGAACATGTGGTTTTGCCCTAACTGATAAGGGGTCAAAATCCACAGTATCCACGATATCCGATTCCGACAGGGCCGTCGATGAAAATATCATGAGAATATGGACCAGCTTCGCGAAATCCGGCAATCCCTGTGTTGAAGGACTCATCGAATGGCCGGCTTATAAACCTGCTGCTAATGAATACCTGCTGATTACAGATCCTCTTCAGATAAAAACCGGGTTCTCCGACCTTTCGAAGATACAGCCGGACACATCAAAACAGACGATTTTTTGACCTTGACAATTGATCTGGAACAGGATGAAATCGATTTTCATCCGGCTGATGTAATTGTTCGGGAATTTTTCGGTCAACAACTTTCCCGTTGGGTGCATAGCAGGTGTGTTCAGACTTAAAAAATGAATAGAGGCGAAAATGGGTAATAGATGCTTGATCACATATTCTTCAATTACAGGTAACACGGAAAAAGTGGCGTTTAAATTCAAAGAAACATTTGAAAATAAAGGCTGGCGATGTGACATTTTTAAAGTCCGTAAAAACGCCGAAGATATTCTAAGACCTCCTTTTAATCTCCCTTCATATGATTTCGTCTGTGCCGGATCCGGACTCAGGGCACACCTGCCATATAACGAAATATTGAACATGTTAAGAGGATTCAGAACGGGAATGGATCCCAGAATTACATTGCGGTTCAGGGATGAGACTATACCCTATATTAACGAACCAATACCCGAGATCCCTCAACACAAAAGCCCTAAGACTGATCATGCAAAAATAATCCTTGGTCCAGATTCCCCCAGAGCGGCAGTTTTTATCACCTACGCCGGATATGAATTTGGCCCCAAGGAGGCAGAGCCGGCCGTACAGTTGCTGGCATTGGAACTTGAACATATCGGTTTTCAATATATTGGCAGTTTCTGCTGCCCGGGCAAGTATGTCGATGACCCTATGCCTCGGACTTTCCACGGCGATATCAGAGGCAGACCTGATGAAAGAGATCTGCTTAAAGCGCAAATGTTCATAGAAGAAAAGCTTGAAGAAATAACCGACCGGATGGGTTAAGCCATCGGTAAAAAAGGAGCCTCTATACAATGAGCCTTATCAATTCCGTCTTGGGGCCGCTTGAAACCAAAGACCTTGGTTTTACACTTATGCACGAACATGTCATAAGCCAGGGTTTTGTTGCGCAAAATTACCCTGAACTCTTCGATGATCATTTTATGGACAAAATTATTTCCGGAATATCCGACGCAAAAAAAGGTGGAGTTGACACCATCATCGATGCGACGACTTTCGACCTCGGGCGGGATGCAGCCGCCCTGGCAGAGATCAGCCGCAAAACCAAGGTCAACATCATCGCCTGCACAGGGTGGTGGATGAATATGCCTCAGTTTATCGACGGAACTTCTCCTGACGTGTATGCTGATTTATTTGTCCGCGAGATCCAAGAAGGCATTGCCGGTACCGGCATAAAGGCGGGGATCCTCAAATCGGCTGCTGATTTTGGCGGTGTAATGCCGGAGGGAGAAATCATGCTGCGCGCCGTGGCCAGGGCTCATATCCGGGCGATGGTCCCTATCATACTTCATTCCTACGCTCCGGAACAGGTGGCAAGGCATCAGTTGTCTATCTTAAAAGAGGAAGGTGTTGACCTGAAATGGGTTGCCGTAGACCATGTTAACGATACAACCGATTTGGAATACCTCATTTGGCTACTGGATCAGGGATGCTACCTCGGCATGGACCGCTATCCAGGGCTTAATCTGAGTTCCCGTTCCCGCACCGAAACCATGAAGAAACTGATTGACGCGGGATGGACTGACCGCCTCCTTCCCTCCCATGATTGCAGCCTGGCTACTCCGGACACCTTTTTTCCGCCTGAAGTGAAAGAAAGCATCTTAAAAGGCAATCCATACGGATATCTTTATTTGAAAAAAGTGGTTTTTACCCAGCTTGAGGAGATGGGGGTGCCAAAAGCCATATTAGACACTCTTTGCGTAAAGGGCCCCAGGAATTTCTTCGAAGGCGCCTAGAATACCTTCATATCCCAATTATTAGTAGCACTTAATAGCCGGCCTGCCGGCTTTCGTTTCATAATTTATTGAGCAGATTTCATGAGAGGCAAGCTTTGAGCAGAAAATCAAACAAAAAGCCATCAGGCAAACCCCGCGTCTGCGATTCCAAACCTGTAACTCATATTGACTCTGAAAAAGGTCAAAAACCTTTTCTTTCTGAAGATAAAGAAGTCATTTTGACCAAAGTTGGATACCTGCCGCCCTTAAAAGCGCCGCCTATTCGAAAAAGAAAAGACGTGATCCCGGAAAAAAAATATGATTTCGAGGCGCCGCCTGAACCGATTCGGGCCGATGATATCAAAGAAAACATAAATGCCGAAGTTGTGGTTGTAGGCGCCGGAATAGCCGGGTTGAGTGCCGCTCTTTCAGCGGCAGAGGCGGGAGCCAAGACCATTTTATTGGAAAAGACGGCGACAGTCCAAGCCCGTGGTCACGATAACGCCTTTATCGGCAGCCGGCTTCAAGAAAAGTTAGGAATAGAAATCGATAAAGACGAAGTCATACTGAATCTCATGAAATACGGATCAAACAAACCCGATCAAAGACTGATAAGAATGTGGGCGGAGGGAAGCGGCGAAACCGCAGACTGGCTGATGGATATGACGGATGCTGCAGGTCTTAAGGTGATTATAAAACAACATCCTCCGCCGCCGGTTTTCGATAACGCAACGGAATACTATCCTCAATATCAGGTCACTCACCATTACCGTAGTGAACGGCCGGTGGCAAAATGCCTGCTGGACAACGCTTTGAAGAAAGGTGTTGCCGCCTTTTTTGAGATCCGTGCAAAACAGCTTTTGAGAAAAAAGAGAGACCGGGTCACCGGCGTCATTGCTCAAAATGCGGCCGGAGAATATCTGCAGTTTAATGCCACCAAAGCTGTTATTCTCTGCACAGGAGATTACGGGAATAATGCTGAAATGATGGCAAAATACTGTCCTCAATCTTCGTATCTCGCGCCGATGATGACTACATCTACCGGCGATGGGCATATGATGGCGATGTGGATAGGCGCCATAATGGAACCGGGGCCTCATACGCCGATGATCCATGGTCCTGCCGGCCCTCTTCTCAGTTCCGCCTTCCTGCAAGTGAATATCATGGGGGAAAGATTTCAAAATGAAGATGTGCCGATTCAAAGCAATGTGAATGCCGTGGAGCGACAGCCCGGTAAGATGACCTGGCAGGTGTTCGACTCCAAGTATACGGAGGAACTCCCCTACCATGGGATAGGTCTCGGGAAAATCATTATTGCCACAGAAAATATTCGTCAGAAAGTAACCAAAGCCGCGATAATGGCTGATTCCATTGAAGAACTGGCAGCGAAGATGAATTTGCCTGTCAAAACCTTCAGGGCTACCGTAAAAAGGTATAATAAGCTGGCTCGTCTGGGAAAAGACCTGGACTTCGGAAAAAGGCCTGACCGCCTGTCTCCCATTGACAAGCCGCCATACTATGCCGGTAAAAGCGGTTATTCATTGCTTACTGTCCTGGGTGGCCTGAATATCAATCAGATGCTGCAACCTCTGGATAAAGACTGGAAAGTCATTCCCGGAATCTATCTTGCTGGAAACACCATGGGTAACCGATTCTCCGGTGATTACCCGACAATGTGTCCCGGGCTCAGCCACGGAATGGCTATACACTTCGGACGAACGGCTGGCTTGAACGCTGTTTCGCAAAAATGACCTGAATCAGTGAGTATCCCTCTTAAAGGGTAAAATCCTGGACATTTGTGATATCTGATAGTCGTTTGAAACATTTCAGTATGAGGTAATATTATTGCCAAGGGGAAAATATGATAGATATGTCGATAAAATGGGGTCGGGCCGCAGGAACTAATTGATATAAGCTGAATAATTTTCGATTCTGCCCCCTGAAAGAGGTCTATATTGACTTTTTCAGGAGGTAAAAAGAGCCTTTTAGACCGAGAGTATATGGCAAGAGCAAAACGACATTTCATTCCGGGGTATATCCGGCATATTACCACCGGTGTCATAAACGGGAGTTTCTTCTTAAGTTCTCGAAGGATCGCCATCGCTATTTACAATGGTTGTACCAGGCCAAGAAGAAGTACAAACTGACCATCCCAACTACATACTTACTTCAAATCACGTTCACCTCCTCGTTGTTGACACCGGGACGAGGGACGTCATCCCCAAATCCATGCAATTGGTTT
>JAFGFY010000102.1 GCA_016930795.1 Deltaproteobacteria bacterium | reverse complement strand
GTCCAGCGGTTTAAGATCGATTTAGCCGTACCTCACATCGGATGGAACGGCATTACATGCAAACAACCCTCTCGCATCTTTCAGAACTTAAATGGAGACGAGAAATTCTATTTCGTCCACTCATATCATGTCGTGCCCAAGGATGCATCCGTCATCATGACCACTACGGATTACGGATATGAGTTTGTCAGCGGCGTTCAACGAGGCAATATAATCGGCACACAATTTCACCCTGAAAAAAGTGGCGCAGCAGGGCTTACGCTGCTTAAAAATTTTCTTGATCCAATAAATACACCAGCTTCATGTCCACCCTCTACCGGCCCTACGAGACTGGCTAAGCGCATCATCTCCTGTCTGGATGTTCGCGCCAATGACCAGAATGATCTGGTCGTGACCAAGGGCGATCAATACGATGTGCGGGAAAAAGGCCATATCCGCAATTTGGGCAAACCGGTGCGTTTGGCACAGCGCTATTATGAAGAGGGCGCCGATGAAATCACGTTTCTCAACATTACAGGGTTCAGGAATTTCCCCTTGGAAGACATGCCCATGATGGAAGTGCTCAAGCAGACTTCCCGCAAGGTATTCGTCCCATTAACCATTGGCGGCGGCATCCGGGACTACACGGACACCACCGGCCGTTACTATTCGGCATTGGAAGTGGCGGCCGAATATTTTCGTTCCGGTGCCGATAAAATATCCATTGGCAGTGATGCTGTAGCCATCGTGGAGGCCTACCTTCAAACCGGCAAAGCAAGTGGAAATAGCGCCATTGAAGAAATATCAAGGGTTTATGGCAGCCAAGCCGTTGTCATTTCCGTAGATCCAAGGCGGGTTTATGTCGAATCGCCAGACGAGGTGCCTTATGTGGTGATTCCCACCCAAACCAAGGGGCCCAAAGGCGAAAGGTATTGCTGGTATCAATGCACGATCAAGGGGGGCCGAGAAGGTCGGCCGGTGGACGCGGTGACATTGACCAAAGTCTGTGAGAAGCTTGGTGCCGGTGAAATTCTGCTCAATTGCATTGATCGCGACGGCACCAAATCCGGATTTGACCTGGAATTGATCAACGCCGTGAAAAAAGAGTTAACCATCCCTGTCATTGCATCGAGTGGCGCCGGGTCTGTCCAGCATTTTCTGGAGGTCTTTTCCAACACTAGGGTGGAATCGGCCCTGGCAGCGGGCATTTTCCACAGGCGCGAAGTGCCCCTGGATGCCGTAAAAAAATTCCTGAAAAACAAAGTCGAGATCCGGGACTAGATCCATGTGTGTTCAATGAGTTCCACCTCTTATTGAAGTGGAGGCCTTTCACAGACGGCTCCTTTCCGCCGGTCTGTGAGAGGATTCCCCATAATAAAAAGCCCCGACTAAAAGGATGGGGCTTTTTATTGACAGGATTTAAGCCTTAAACCAGCGGACCACCCTGTGGCGCGACTTTGTTTGGATCCACAGCCTCCACAATCTTTTGCCACCATACATTGAACCCGGACATCTTTTTCGAGACTTCAGGCGAAATGGGGCCAAAGAGGCTCGCGAAGTAGCTTTCATCAAAGGCCCTCTTGCTCTGCTCCTGTTGCCATTTCGTAACCGCGGCGGCGGCTTCTTCCTCGCGAGGGTTGAATTTGCAGAATATTTCGGTTTTACCCAGATGACCCTGCTCAACGCCCCATCCAAAGAAGGCGCCGCCGTCATCCACGATATAGCCCTTTTCTATCAAGGGCAACTTGGCTTCACCGGCGCCGACCGCCCATCTGATGGTCAAGTCTCTCTGACTCATGATGGGAATGGAGTTAAAGGCTCCGCCTGGACGGAATGTCTCCCTGATGGATGCGGAAATCCTTGTGCACTGGCAAAGGAGGATACCTTCAATCTCGGGATCTTCCAGTGATTTCATGGACTCACCATCCGCATCCCTGACAATCTGTTCCAGCACCTTCTTTCTATACGCGAAATCTGCCGAAGAGTTTCCGGCTATGATGACGAAAAAGCCGGGCCCTTTACTCTCCGCGTTCAGTTTCTGAAACATCTTTGCGTCATCTTCATTGCATGTGGTGATATTCGCGGCTACCATGGCTGGATTAAAACCCATCAGCTCGAGACAGATTTCATTCTCTCCAAGCTTGATCTCAGCCTCCCACATCTTTTCTACTGAAGGAAAGCTGTAATAACGCGCCATCATATTGGACGGAAGTTCGGCAAGCGTGTATTTGGGTGATATGCCCTGTATCGGCCATTTTGAAGGTCCCGGCCAGTTATAAAGTTTTACCGCGGTCTTAGTGAATATCCCCGGTGTGACTCCCGGCGGTACGGCACTGGAGATAATGGCCCTCATGGAAGGACCAGGTCCGTCACCACAGAACCACTCATCCGTGGATCCCATGGCGCCTGTACGGACGATTTCGCCTTCGGGCGTTATCCATTCAACGGCCAGGTGGTTTCTGTCATCGCCGCCCGTGCTTTGGTCCAAATGACCGTGACCCCTGAGTAGGGCCGTGCAATTCGATCCCGCCCCTTTCATGTTCATATGCAGTCCTCTCTTAAATAACTCGGCCTGCAACTGTCCTGAGATCACATAGGGCTCAACCACCGCGTACATGTTTTTCTCATTAATCTCGATGATACGGTTCATCCGTCTCATGTCCAGATATATGAGGCCCGGGGGAAACATCCCTGTCCAGGCCGTGCTTATGGCTGCAATCCGCAACTTATGCTTGTTGCATAGCTTAACAAGGGCCTGAACCTGTGCTGTGTTTTCCGGAAAAATGACAGCCGCATGCTCAACGCCGTGATACGAGGGCATAATTGTCGGATCATCGCATATATATTCAGGCCCGACCACATCTTCGAACTCTCTGTATACCTCTTTGCTTAGAGCCATGATTCACTGACCTCCCTTCTCAGATTGCTTTTGCTACAAGTTCAACGATATCAAAAACCTTCATGCTGCTGCCGCTACCCCTGATGGCCTCGTTGAAGGTCTTTTCACACCATGGGCAGGCGGTCACAATGGCCTCCGCGCCGGTAGACATGGCCTCGTCTATTCTCTCCTTGGCAGTCCATTGGGCAAACTCAGGGTTTGAATCAATAACGCCACCACCGGCCCCGCAGCACCAGGCGTATTCCTTGATCCGGGTCATCTCCGTGAGATTCACACCGGGAATACTCCGAATGACTTCCCTGGGCGGCTCGTAGGTCCCTTTTGTACCGCGACGGTATTCCTTTGGCGGATCGAAAATGTGCTGGCCGCCAGGAATTTTTTGACCCTCCCAGTGTATCCAGGGCTCGCCCATCCTACCCAAGCGGCAGGGATCATGGTATGTGACCGAAAGGCCCAGGTCTTTCTTTAGATTCAGCTTGCCCTGTTTTATTAATCTGTCGATGTATTCCGAAATATGCAGCACTTCCACGTTTCCCTTCAGGTCGTGCTGATCGTAAAGGACCTTAAAGGCATGGTATCCATCGGCGCAGGAGGTGACGACTGTCTTGACACCGGCCTTCTTGATCAAGGCCATGTTCTTTTTGGCTTGTTTCAGAAAGTCATTCCTGTAGCCCATCTGGTAAGCCCTGCCGCCGCAGCAGGTTTCGGCGTCGCCGGCAATACCGAATTTGACCCCTGCCTTCTTAAGGATCTTGGCTGTGGCCTTAGCCAGCTTCTGCATATTCTTGTCATAGCTGGTAAGGCAGCCAACGTGATAGAGCACGTCCACCTTCTCTTTGGTAGCATCCTTAAGTTTCAGTCCCGAAGCCCAGGCGCCTCGTTTCCCCTGAGTTTCCACCATGGAACCTGTCTTTCGGAGACCCTTTATGACCTTTTGCAGGGCAGGGTTGGTCTGCCCCTCTTCAACACACTTGATTCTAAACTCCTCCAGAGGCTGTTGAACCTCCATGTCCATGGCATAATTGCATGAGGCGCCACAAGCACCACACAATTGGCAGTTATAGACAATATCCAGGAGTCTGTCGGTATAGTTGAAGCCGTTCTTCAGTCCTGCCGCCAAAATGTTTAATCTCCCTCCACCCGAATAACTGTGATAATGATACCTTGATATACTGGGACATATATACGTATATTCGCGCCCGACAATTTGTTGCATCGGGATAAATTTGCAGCATGAACACCGACAACAAATATTTACATCGTCTTCATATTGTTCTAATCCCATCTTTGCTACCTCCTTCGTTAAAATCCGATATCATCGGGGCTAGAATATCTTTCCCGGATTCATTACATGGTTTGGATCGAATATGTTCTTCAACTTGTTTACCACGTCAAGAGTGGCCGAGTCCCTGTTCATGATCGCCCCTATGTTGTTTCCATAAGGCCTGGAAAAAAAGGCCCCTTTGTTCATGAGGGTTTTAAATGCGGTTGTGGAGAGGCCTTTGACCCGGTTTGCCTCCACTTGACTCTCAGGATCGTAAAACAGGTTGAATTCACAATGATAGCTGGTGCCCTGAACCGTAGATTGGATATAGATGCCCAGGTCGGAAGCCGGGTATCCCGCTTTATTGGCTATATCCTTCATGGCCCCGATTTGGTCATCGATTTTGTCATGGATGGTCAAGAAGAAGATGTCCTCGCTTGCCCCTTTATGGCGAATCTTCCAGTAGGGATCCTCACAAGGTTGTTGGATGGCCTTTATCACATCAATCGCTGAAACGATTCCCATCGCCTTTTCCGCCGATAAACCCAAACGCTGGTTTATCTTGGAAATGTCTGTAACATTGGCACTGATTCTCTCCTCAGGAAAGTAATCATAGCCCGGCAGGGTGTAATAGAGAACATATGGAGGGAGTGAGTCCTTTATTTTCCGATAATCACCGACATTCCGCGCGAAAATGGATGCAACGTTTGTGTCATTTAGAATAAAACATTCGGTAACCATTCTGAGCCTCACCAACCATGAAGTCAGATCAAGAAGCTTATCAAGATCGGAGGAGCCAACCAAAAAAGGTTCTTCAAGGGAGGGAAGCAGTTCGCATCTTATGGACATCCATGTCACGATACCCACAGATCCCTGAGCCCCCTGGATAAACCTGTGGAGGGAAGCCGTACCTGGTCCATACGGTGCTTTCTGCACGCCGCCGACCTTCCACTGTTGCTTTATAGTGCCTGGCCCTGCCGCCTGACCGGTCCTGAACTCATCGCCATTCCCAAAGTAGAGCCCGGCACAAGCCAATGGGTCTGATATGTCCCATTGGTAGCCCGGCATCAATACAGGCTCTCTTTCGAGAACACTGCCGATAACGGACTTCGTTTTTCGCGGCAGCAAGGGCATGTTCAGCCTGATCCCTTCTTTCTTTGCCTTGGGTATCAGGTCACCAAACGTCACTCCCGGTTCGATCATTGCATTCCTTCGGGGGCGGTCAACAAATACTACCTTGTTCATCCGGCTGAGATCAACGATAACGGCCCCGCCCGCGCTGGGGACGGTATCCCCCCTGAAATGGGGAGGCCCCGAGCTGACGGGTATCAGTGGCGTTTGGGTCTTATTGGCCAGTCTGATGATTTTTTGAACCTCATTCGCTTGTTTAGGCCTAACCATACATGCCGGTCTGACCTGATTGACGAAGCTCATGTCCTTGGAATACTCTTCCAAGGCTTTTTGCTTGTAGACCACATTCCTGGGGCCGACGATTTGTTCCAGTTTCTTTTTGTCAATCATTGCTACCTCCTTTCCTAATGGGCACTCATTTATGCGGCAAAAAACTCTTGGATAAAGTCTCTTAATTGTAGAAACTTATGTTCACCGCAAAGGCGTCCGCCGTTCCATTCTCCGTAGTCATGACATAGTATGACGGAGGACGGGTGCTATGGCTATGGCGGTACAAAATGGCGGGACAGGCAAAAAGTGTAAAGACTGTTATTCATGTACTTTTCCGATGTTCAAAGATTCCGTAACACGGAAAACATCGGAAAAGATAAAACACTGTTTCCTATAGCGAACCCAAACAAATATGGACTCTGAACGGCAATATCATGGTGTATGATGTGCGCAAATCGTTGTCAAGTCATTTTGTTCACTGTGGCTGGAGAGCTTGGTTGCTGCTTAAGGCAAGCCATGGTGCCCCAAGCTGAACGGAAATGACTCTTATAACGGAAGAGTCAATCTCTGTGCCTGTTGTTACCGGCAATCAATGAGCTATACAGAATAAATCCCACGGGTAAGCCTTTGTGAGATGCCCTCCCCTTGGGTCATGTGGATCTGAATGTCAGGTTCTTCCCGTGTTGAAAGTCCGGTTTTTCGATGGTGAGAAGAAGGTGAGTCCTGTTAATCGATAACCATATCGTGATCTCTGATCCATTCCTGGGCTGAACCGTCATAGATCTTTACACCATCATATCCAAGCACCTGTGTGAGGATATACCACCAGGCGCTGGCATATCCGCCCACTCCGCAATAGACAATAATCTCTTGACTCTTTGAATCCTCAGACCGGCCAATCACAGGGGATATCAATTCGGCAAGCGTCTTTGGGTCCTTGTAAGTGTATGTTCCATCAGGATTATGATTCCATATCCAAGCAGCAGGCAACGATACGGCCGTCGATATATGTCCGCCTCCGGTTCTATCGCCGCTTTGACCAGAGTAGTCGATTTCGTCTCTGGCATCGATAATGATTGCCTTCCCGATCTGTTTATTCACGTAGTCCATGGAAACAAACATGGTCTTATTGATTTCACTTTGGTACGCTGAAGACTTCAAAGTAGGGACTTCCTTCGTTGTACTCCGCCCCTCCAACGCCCACTTAGGGTATCCCCCATCCAGAGCAGCCACATTCTTAACCCCGGCATAGATAAGGGTGTCGGCAACTCTAAGCGCGTTCGCGATACCAAATAATGGGGGTTCATTGGGATTGGGCGAGGTGACAATGACCACCCTAGAATCCTTAGTTATTCCAAGCTCTCCGATGAAACGAAATAGATCATTTCCATCAGGTATCTCAAGCCAAACGCAATCCTTAGTGCCGGTTATCCAATTAGAACTGGGGCCGGTACAGGAATCGTTAGAGGTTACAAAAGGTTCGTTGATCGATCCCGGTATGTGACCTGCCGCATAATCGACAGGATCCCTGATATCGATAATAAAGAGGTCTTCCAGATGACTGTTCGCATCCAGCCACTCGGTGGAAACGATAGGATCAATCATTCGGCCCGAATGCGCTTCGTGCCGAATGGATCCTAAACAACCAGAAATTGAGAAGGCGACAAGGATAGTCAATAGCAGAGTTAATAATGCTCCAGGTTTCATTATTCCCCTCCTTTCTCATCAAAGCTCATCGGTCATGCCCAAACAGTATTATCCGCCATGCATGGGTTGAAAGATCTGGGCATGGGCATCCGATGGAATCTCATCGTTTGCTTTTCGTATGCGCCCGTCAATGGCAACAACCGCCTTATCGTGTCCTAAGACTGGGATTTGAAGAACAGAGAGAAGCTCTTTGATTGTTGCTCCTTCCGGGACATCAACTTCGATTCCCTGTGATTGTTGATAGCCGGGTACTGTCTGAGTTAGCGTCCCGTATAGATTGACCTTCACTTTCATGAATCATCCTTGTCCGAAATGAGAGGCATGCCCTAGACGCCTATTCTTTAAAGTGTGCCACGGTCTGAGCAAGAATGAATTTCTGATCCGGACGCAGTTTAAGCGTCTTTGCGATAGCTTCCCCATCGGCCATGGCACGGACAATACAGGCGAGGTTTTCCGAAGCACAGAACAGATACACATTCTGCGCGACAAAGCCCACACCGGCAAACGACCACATCTCCGCTTGCGGTAGAGGTTTGCCGTCGCCTCCTGGAAACGTTGCCTTGGCCAAATCGGCTACATATATAAGGTTCAAAGGGGCCGTTTTCACGAATTCCTGTTGGCCTGAAACTGCGCGGACGTCTTCCTTACCAAGAACCTTCAATAAATTTTTATCCGCGTCATAAAGAAAAAGACCGTCAGCGGTGGTGATGTAGATGTCGATATTCCGCCAATCGATCGCCGAAGGCGCTGTACGGTAACCGCCATCTCGATTTACACCATTCGCAGCCCAGAGCAGGTTGGAAATTTGCTGCATTGATAATTTAGTATCCGGGCCAAAGTTGCCCCTGGTACTCTTTCTTAGGCTCAGTGCCTTCATCAAAGGCATGCCGCCCTCCTTCTGCGGTGGTGGAAGCTTGATGATTTCTTCCTCTTGTGCTGAGGACAGGTAAGGATTCATTAAAACGAACATGCCCAGGATCGATAACGCGCAGATTATTCTTTTCATGATATCTCCTCCCAAAGATTTTCGATTTCTTATCCAGCTCGGCTATCGTAATAGGCCCTTTCGTACAAGGGAATCGTATTCCCTCTATTTTGATCTTGTGAATAGTCAGGCCATAAAAAAATCCCCAATATTTGATCCGCTACTTTTAATCTACTAGAATGGATTTGTACCCTCATGTCTTGGTCTTTGACAGGGAGAACTTCTTGGAAAATCATACTTTTCAAAAACTACGGCTGTGTATCCATAGTATACTCAACGCATGGTATGGTGACTGTTGATCTTTGTCAAGTTTAGATCCCCTTTAAAACCTAATGGTATAATTGATTTTCAGGATGATATCAGAGCGCGTGGAGCTAAAATCATCATCTTTATCGAGGAAGTTGTGATTAATCACCACGTAGAGGTCTTGTCCGGTTTCCGGGAGAAAGTGCAAACGACTGTGAATGCCCAGGTTCTTTGACATGTTGTCGTATTGAATGATGGTCCTCCAGGACAGGGTGTCTGAAAAGACAATATCTGTATTCAGGGACATCAGCCGGGTTTCAAAATCCCCGTACGGAAGATTAAAGTCATTATAGTCGTACTCTGCTTCTACGGCGAAATGCTTGGTCGGTCGCCAGGTCAGCCCCCCCATAAATTCCAATCTGTCTCCATTAAAGTCTGTCCCTTTGGATATGCTCCCTCTAGCCGATAGTTTTCGCTGGTCAGCCCCGATTAGCCTCAAAGAGTAGGTGTCAAAACTGTAGCTCCCTACAGGGATAATCACGTTCTCAAATATCGGGAAAGGTTGGGTCAGTACTTCTCTGTTTCTACTGTAATCGAGGCTAAAATGGTCTCCCGCATGATTCTCAAGATTCAGCAGATCGACATCCAGGTTAGATGTTTGCAGATTCCCTTGGGTATCTTCAATACGCATATACATTACACCTGTGTCGATTTCACGCAAGAAATCATGCTGGGGTCTGAAATTGTAGCCCAATTCACCGATATAGTAGCGTACACCGTGCCTATTGACAAACCCCAGGGCCGGATTGAAATTCTCATTAAGCTCTTTATATATCAGGCGTCCCCTAAGTTTGGTTTCGTTGCGTAATCGAGCGGAAACGCCCCATGCCACGTCATTACCCTCATGTTCTTCTATCTGTCTCGTGTAATAATAGATTTCCGCGTCGATGTTCTCTCCCCCAAGCTTCGTATCACTCTTTTGATACCAGGCCTCTGCCTCAATGGTGTGCCCTTCAATCCTGGTGTTGCGGTAAAGGAAATCCAGCCCAACGACGGTGTTGTCGGCATTTGATCTGGGATCGCCCTGGGTCAGAATAGCGCCAAAGGTAGACTCTTCCAATATATCCCGAGCCACACGCGCCACCAGGATATCGGTTCCGTTTACCATTTCAGTTTTATGTCCGTGCAGAGTCTGAATTTGAATCTGATGCTCATCCAGTCTAATGTACTGGGCGGCAAAGTCCCATTCCCCTGCACGGCCGCTCAACTTGCCCCCGAATTCAAGGTCCACGGGTTCATCGTTAGCGCTCAATCCAATGGTCCGTGAAAAATAAGGGCGTCCACTTTCCATTTCCACAGGGGAAATGCCACCGCCAAAACCCTCACTATAGATCCTGCCAAAACTAAATAGGTCCGCGTCCTTCAAAAAGAAATCCCGCTTCTCAGTAAAAAAGAGGCTGAATCGAGTGAGATTGATCTGACGTTGATCCACTTCGGTGGCGGAAAAATCGGTATTCACGGTCAGTGATGCATTCAGAGCAGGGGTAATCTGATAGAAAATATCCACCGCGGGTTCGAATTTGTACTCTGTCATGGGTACATCGTAGTCGTGAGTTCGCCGGAAACTGACGGAGGGGACAATGTCCAACCCTCTGCCCACATCCATGCCCTCTAATCCGGTCAGAGAGCCTATGCAATCCAGGGTCGTCCATCTGTTTCGGGAATGCCAGTTTATCATTTCACGGTTTCTGGATATGCTACGGCCCACAGAAAAGCGCCAAGTGTGGCTTTCCGTGGGAAAAGAGAGGCTTTTAAACGGGATGGCCATTTCGGCAACCCAACCGTCCTCTGTTCTATGCGTCTTAGTCTTCCAGATGCCATCCCAATCATAATTGATATTCCTGGGCCCCTCAAATATTCCATCCATTCGTACATTATTCACATTCAACATGAAAGAATAGCCGCTTCGGTCGTTGTCAAAGGGCGCAATAATAATATCGATGAAATCGTCGTCAAAAATAAAATCGCCTTGTCGCATTATATTGCCGATGATCTTATCCGGGTCATCATAGAGATGTGCGCCTATATAAAGGGCATCACTATCGTAGACCACAAAGAACTCCGAGCGCTGAGATGGGGGGGCGAATTCCACGGGCTCCACCTGGTGAAGATCGGTGATGACCGGTGCCACTTTCCAGGCTTTATCATCAAGCACTCCATCAATCACTGGCGGAGTATCCACTCTGATGGTGTGTAGTGTCTTGCACTGCGCTGCGGGCAATTCCTCTGCGCTCAAATGGAGGCTGATAAAAAGGGCAAACAAGATCAGTAATAATATCTTCTTGAAATCCATGTTTTATCCTATTCCTATCGGTTTTTTAGTCCGTTACAATCGCCGACACAAAAGGAGTCAACGCTTTGCCTTAACTTCCCGACTATGGATGGGGCAGAGAATGGATAACATGTTGACGATTCACTGAGCCAGGGCTTCCACGCACTCAGCAGAAACGTCACATCTTTCGATTTTTTTGGTCTGTTCTATAATTGCACGGGGCATGCCGAAATCCGAGGATCCCCTGTAGGATCCTGAATCAATTAATAAAACCTACAAAAAAGGTATGATTATAATCATCATTTGACCGATTGACAAGTAGATGGTGGATAAAGAATATCCTATTTGTATATCCAAGCTGGATACATAATATCCGATCATGACAGGATTCTTCTGGGTTCAGTCTTTTATACCTCTGGATCAAATCTCCATCACAGACCTTTCCTTGACAAGAATCATTAGCCCCAATATGATCCATTCGATATGGATTTGACACCTATCAGGCGTTCGGGTGTGTGTGAAATATAGTAACTAGGCAAAAAAGGGGAATCTGCCATGAAAAAGTCAAAAAAAGTGGGGCACGGAATCACTCGCAGGGAGTTCGTCAGGGAGACAGCCTTCAGGGGCGCAGCCGCCTTGGTTATTGGAGCGGGAGGGGCAGCGCTGCCGACGGCCGCCAATTCAGAGCAACTTTCAGCAAAGAAAACGGGGAAGACCATCAGAGAACCTGCCCGGGAGACGAGAGTCTGCCGGGAAGCGGATGTGGTGGTGGTAGGCGGCGGGCCCGGGGGCATTGGGTCAGCCGTGTCAGCAGCAAGGAGCGGCGCTGATACGGTTCTGATTGAAAGGTATGGGCACCTGGGAGGTATGGGTACGGGTGGACTGGTGACCATTATCCCGAACTTGAGTGACCTCAACGGGAAGCAGCAAATAGCCGGAATCTGCCAGGAGTGGATAGATCGACTGGAGCTTAGGCAAGCGGCTGATTATCCAAACAAGGAGCATTGGGGTCTAAGCGATAAGAAACTGATTGACTATTACGGGGACCGTTCTTTCTTCAATGTACGAGAAAATAAAGTTATATTTTCCGTACACATTGATGCCGAGACATCGAAATGCGTGCTGAATGATATGGTGCAAGAAGCCGGAGTGAAAACATATCTTCATTCGTGGGGTACTGAGCCAATCATGGATGGGAATACGGTGAAGGGCGTCATCTTCGAGAGCAAATCAGGCAGACAGGCGGTCCTGGGAAAAGTCATCATCGATTCTACCGGAGACGGCGACTTATTCCCTTATGCGGGGGCTGAATTTAAGAGTGATATCGACCCCAAGATAAGGATCGCGAACCTCTCCTTTTCCTACTGGATAGCCAACGTTGATCTGAAAAAATATCTGGATTTCAGGGCATCTCATCCGGAAAAATTGGCCGAACAAAACCGGGAGATCACAGAGCTTGGCGGGCACCCCGGCTTTTTGACCAGCAATTTGAAGGACCAGGAGAGCCTGATCTGGTGCTTCCCCCGCTACGCGAATTCCAGCCAAGTGGATGTTGAGGAACTCACCCGGGTAGAGTTTCTGGGCCGAAAGGAAATGTTAATCACTCACGACTATCGTAAGAAGCATACGCCCGGGTTTGAAAACAGCTACATCGTGCTTTCCAATCCACAACTCGGCACCCGCGGCAGCAGACGGGTGATGGGGGAATACCTGCTCACCGAGAAAGACATGAACTCAAATGATGTCTTCGAAGATACGATCGCGATATTCCCGGATGTCGATCGTGGTGAAGACTCGCAGAAATATCCCGTAACATACATTCCATATCGTTGTATGATACCGCGCGATGTGAAGAACCTGCTTGTTGCATGTCGGGGATTCTCATCAGAGGCTATTTTCAACAATTATTTCAACCTCATACCCCACTGTATCGCCCTTGGGCAGGCAGCGGGAACCGCTGCGGCGCAGTCGATAAGCAGTGGTGTGGATCTGAGAAAGGTTGATTACCGGGCTTTACAGGCCAGCCTCAAAAACCAGGGCGTCATTCTACCCGGTTAAACATAGGAACAACGCCCAGCGCCCAAGAGACCGTCAGTCGGTCCGTCAATGAAAATCCGGCCATGGCTAGTGCGTCGAGAAATGCGGAAATGGCGATGACATACCCGGGTTGATGAGAGCCCATTTCTGTCGACATTCTCTTGAGACCCGATGGTTTCTTCTCCGGTCATATGTATTTTCAATCAGGCCAGAGAGTGTAATGAGTAAACATCTAGGAGGATGAATATAATACCAATCCAAAATAGGTGACTGTATGGGCCCCATTGTTGTACTTAACACCGGTGTCTTTGCTTAGGCTCATGACATCGATGCCGCAGGCCTCGACGGAAGGATAGGCCTTATCCGGATGAAGACAGGGCAAATCATCCAATTTTGAGCACCTCTTACAAAACATGCAGGGTCCGGCTCCAAGGACCAACACATCCATGCCCGGGTGTTCTTCCTTGATCGATTCTCTCGCCTTGCGTAAGGAGACTTCAAAATCCCTGGCGCCCTCAAACATGACCTTCATATCATATTTGTTCTCCATGGCGTATACCTTGGAGACAATCATCGCGTGGTCAAATCCCATAATAACGTCACGCCATTGATCGATACCATCCACAGAAGGGGGACACATATGGTTTTTTCCATAGCTCCCGCAAGCGTTCGCTTCACATAACTTTCTCACCGCTGGATCAACCCTGATCAGACTCACATCTAATGGTTTGTACTCTGTGAACCCCTGTTTCTCCAGCAGATCATCCAATCGCATTGTTTCTTTCCTCTCAAGATAGAGCTACCTTTTCTAACTGACCATATCTTCGGTAATGTTCACCTGGCTCTGCTGCATTGCCTGCAGATTCGCGTAAAACCCGTTTTTCTCAATGAGTTCGGAATAGGTCCCTTCTTCGATGATGTGGTGATTGTGAATCACCAGAATCCTGTCCGCGTTTTTGATCGTGGATAGTCGGTGTGCGATAATAAAGCTGGTCCTCCCTTTCATGAGCTTCAATACAGCTTCCTGTATCTGCATTTCAATCAAACTGTCGACGTTGCTTGTTGCCTCGTCCAGGATCAGGATGGACGGATTCCTGAGTATGGCACGCGTAATGGCAAGGAGCTGTCTTTCACCCTGTGAAATATTCTGGCCGCGTTCAGTAAGGAACGTGTCGTAGCCCTTTGGTAGTCTGCTGATGAAATGACTGGCGTTCGCGAGCTTGGCGGCCTCGAACATCTGTCCTTCCGTAGCGTCCTGATTCCCATAGAGCAGGTTTTCTCGAACCGTGGTGGCAAAGAAAAAGGGTTCCTGAAGCACGACCCCTAAGGAAGACCTCAAGGTATTGATGCTCATATCGCGAATATCGGTCCCGTTGATCCTAATGGAGCCTTTGTCCACATCATAAAATCGTCCAAGAAGGTTTATTAGGGTGGTTTTCCCTGCGCCTGTGGGGCCCACGATGGCTGTCACATGCCCGAGTGGGACCGTGAAGGTGATTCCTTTGAGCACGGGTTTGTCCTTCTCATAGGCAAAATGGACATCTGAGAAAGTGATATCACCCTGCCGAAATGGTATGGCATTGGGGCCTTCTATCACCACCGGTCTTGTGTCCATGATTTCAAAAACACGTTCCGCCCCTGCAAGTCCGGATTGTATAATATTATAGACACCGGTAATCTGCTGTAACGGTACGATAAAATTCCTGGAGTACATGATAAAGGTCGTCAGAAGCCCCACTGAAAAGACGGCGCTATTTCTGAGGACCAGAAACCCCCCGATCCCTACCAACATCGCCAGGATACATGATGACACAAACTGCATCACCGGGGAAAAGAGATGTGCTACAAATTCCGCTCTGATCCCCGCATCCCTGGCTTCTTCACTCACCCGTTCAAACCCGACAATTTCTTCCTGTTCACGGCCATAGGTTTTAATCACCTTCACACCGGTAACCGATTCCTGAATCCTGGTGCTCAAATCGCCTACCTTCTGCTGGTTTATTCGAAAAGCGGCCCGGACCTTCATTCCGATAATGGCCGCGATAATGACCATGATGGGGACCGTGGCAATCACTATAAGAAGAAGGCGGATGTTGAGCATGACCATGGCGAAGAGAATTCCAATGATGCTGAAAACACCACGCAGCGCTTCGTTGAAACTGTTGGATACGGCGCCCTCTATGGCCTCAATATCATTTGTCAAGCGGGACATGATTTCTCCCACATCCTCTTTGTCAAAGTATGTCATTGAAAGGGTTTGAATGTGATTGAAAGCATTCCGCCTCAAATTGAATATGATATTGTTGGATACCTTGACCAGCATGACCCTGCTGCCAACCTCAGCGATCCATGCTGAAACATAGATGGCCAGGAGGATAAAAACCTGCCGCATGAAAAGAGTCAGATTAAAATCCCTTTCCAAATAATTCGTGATGGCATTTCCTAGGACAGCCGGTCCGATCACTCCCAGAATAACCCCGATCAGAACAATGAAACCGGATATGGCAAGGAATATCTTTTGTGTACCAAAGTAGGCCAGCAAACGTTTTAGTGCCCCCCGAAAATCCCTAGCTGATTCTACCGTCACATTGTGGGGACCTCGCGGTCCACGAACCGGTCCTCCCGGCCTCCTCTTCATGGGAGGACGGGATTGCTCTGACTCTGTTTTTCCACTACTCATTGACGAGCAACTCCCCAATCGCCTTAGTGTATAAATTCATCCTGAGTTTCAGCGATCTTCCGATATATTTCATTGTCTTGAATAAGTGTATCATGGGTCCCGATCCCACTGATTCTGCCCTTATCCATCACGATGATTCTATCACTCATTTTGATGGTCTGAATCTTCTGGCTGATGATCAATACGGTCATACCATCCAATTTTTCATATATCCCCTTGGTCACATTCCTTTCGGTCTCAAGATCAAGGGAAGAGGTCACATCATCCAGAATAAGAATGGCGGGCTTTGATGCCAAGGCCCTGGCAATGGCCACTCTTTGTCTTTGCCCGCCGGATAGGTGGGTCCCACGCTCACCGATGCTGCTATCCCATCCCTTCTCATCAATAAAGGGCATGGCCTGAGCAATCCCGGCCGCCCACTCAGCGACACTCTCCCCGCCCTCTGGATTCCCGTAAAGAATGTTTTGCCTTATTCCACCGGAAAAGAGTATCGGGTCCTGGAGAACAATACCGATCTTCTTTCGAAGCTCGATGGGATTGTATTCCCTTATGTCAACCCCATCGATGCGGATGATTCCCTTGCGGGGATCGTAGAGCCTGGGAATGAGGCTGGCCAGACTCGATTTTCCGCTTCCGGTTCCCCCGATAATGCCGATCTTCTCTCCTGGTGCAATAGTGAGGTTGACATCCTGCACCGCGTCTTCACCCTCACCATATCCGAAAGAAATTCCATCGAACTCGATTTTGCCCCTGATTTTCTCTGGGAGCACCGGATTTTCCGGCATTGAGATCCCCGGTTTCTCCTTTAAAACTTGAAATATCCGTTCTGCTGAGGCGCTTGCCATGGAGATAAAATTCAGTACCATGCCCAGCATAATGAGGGGGAATATGGCCATCATGGCATAGTTGTTAAACGCGATGAGCTGACCCAGTGTGAAACCCGTGGTGCCGGCATGATAATTCTGAATGATCTCGGTGCCTCCCACCCATAGAATCAATGTGATCGCGAAATTCCCAATAAACAACATAAAGGGTAGGACAATACTAAAAAAATATCCTATCTTTACGGCCATCATGTAAAATCCCCGATTCTTTAACTCGAACTTTTCTTTCTCAAATGACTGCCTGTTAAACGCGCGTACCACCTTGGCGCCAGCGAGATTCTCCTGAAGGGTATTGTTCAGGTCATCCAGTTTGGCCCGCATTTTCAAAAAAAGAGGACGCAGAAAAGAAACAATCGTGATAGAGAATGCCAGTGTACCCCCCATTAACAGCGCCATGATCGACGCGAGCCGTACGTCGGTATGGAACATGAAAATCACGCTGCCGATGATCATGACGACGGACTGGGCGATCATGAAAAGCCCCATTCTAACAAACATGCGGACGGTGTTTACGTCTGAGTTGAGTCTGACCATAAGCTCTCCCGTCCGCCATTTGTCGAAGTTTATGAAGGAGAAAGAGACGACTTTTCTGAACATACTCCCTCGGAGTTCATGAGCCATTCCTTGGCCGGACCGAATAAACAGATAACCGCTGACAAGGTTGGCCAGGTTTCCCACGATACCCAACAGGAAAATGCCGACACCACCCACGACAAGATTGCGGACAATCCCGGCGGTGATCCCGCTGTCAATCGCCCATTCAATCAACTTCGGTTGTGTGAGGTTTAAGACAACGGAGATGGCAAGAAATATCAGGGCAAAGGACATAAAAGAGGCAAATTTTCTCAAATAGGCAAACAGCCTGAACAGATTGGTCATGAAAACCGCCGTTATTCAAAAGGATAGATAATGTGATAACTCACTGATAATAAAAACAAAATGTCACGATCCCAAGGCAGAGTCAGGCCAGGGTCTTACCGTGACGGCCGGAGATTATCGCCCTAATATTTTCAATGGCTTATGGGTTTATTACCCTTTCAGCCGTCAAAGCCGGGCTGATATAAGAATCTTCCCTCTTTTTACCGCCAGTCATCAATCAGGACACTTTGACGGGGTGCCATGCCTCCATAACTCCAGTAATTATTGTTCGCTCCTCCGGTAACCACAATGTTGATCTGCGGCCCCCTGGGGAACGGCATTTTCCCCTGGGGGAGTTTTCCTTTTGGAAAAGGAGGCATCTCTTTCGCTTGGGGGAAACCTCCCTGTCCCCCGGCGGACTCGGACAGAAATTGAACGAGCTTCTCAACCGTATCAAAGCCTTCATCTCTGATATAATTGGCGACCGGCGGACTAAGCACCGCCATGGCCCCGAAAAGCATATCCTGATCCGCGACGATTTTCTTAAGCGTTCCGGAAAAATCCATCTCCCTTGCCCAGACGCTATACCGGGAGTTTTTCGCAGAGAGAATTCCCCATCCCTCGCACAGGGTCACCACACTGTCACTCGGTTTGAAACCCCTGCGTACATGAAAAGGTTTCCAGGGAGAGGCTTCCTCATTCTCGGCCATGATCACATTATTCCAATTCATGGGATTCCCGATAACACCCATGTAGGTTGTCCCCACCCGTCCGCAATTGCCGGCATTTATAGACAACAGATTCCACGCCCTTCCAATGGTAGAATTGGCCTGACTGAAAGGACCTAAAGCACCAATACCGTAATTGAGGCCTATTTCATCTCGGATAGGTCCATTGATGATCAGACCCTCGGTAAAGGAATTATCGGATACAGAAATCCCTTCCTTTCCGGTGGAAGCCACGGCCAATATCACCGGCAGGTATTCCGGTCTAGCGCCGGCCATAACGGCATTGATGGCCACCGTCCTGACCGTATAGAACCAGTGCTCGAAAACCTCTACGTTGTTGTCACCCGGCATGGCAGTATGCGCCGCCATTTTACCGACCACTTCATCGGGATCATGGCTGGTCCCTTTCAGCATTTCGGCAACCCTTTCCTCGGTCGGCAGAATGATCGGCATGTAATCAGTCATCCGGTTTTCCAAAAACATCTGTTGGAGATGATCAGTAGTATCTGTAAAACTGGCTGGCCCGGACGACTGCTCGATAATACCCGTCTTCTTTTCCTCGGCGGTCAGCGGCTTGGTCAAGTTTTCGACAATCTCCCGCATAATCATTTTTCCGGTGGGGGGGCTGTTGCCGACAATGTCATCGCGGATCTGTTCAGCGGTCTTGCCCCATACCGGCGGTATGAGATAGGTCACCCGCAAACCGGGCATTCCTTTCTGTATGGTATGATGGGTTTTAACCTGTTCGTAAAACTCGGAGGTTATCAGTGGAACGGTAGGTACGCCGAGTTTGGATTCGATATTCACACAATGGCCAACGACCGCGGCCACACAGAGACTTCAATGCCCCATTCCCATAACCACCGCGTCCGCTTTTTCCTCAATCTCCGCCCACAAGACGGGATCTTCCGCGGTAAATCCCCCGCCTCCCTTCATTTTATATACAGCGGTCACCTCCGGCATGTTCGCTTTGAACCACGCCTGCATCTCACCCAGCAGGATATCGGTTCCCAGATACCCGTCATTAATCAGATACACGGTCTTACCATCCAGTGTATCCAGCCGGGGAGCCATGGGTTTCAATTGAATGGGTGGCGGCTGCCCCTTGGGACTGAGTACGGTAATCTTGTCTTCTCCGGCATTTCCCTTTGCCTGTACTTGATGATCAAGAACGGAAAGACAGATAAGCAGGTTTAGACTTAAAATAGCCAGTATAATCAAAAAGATACATTTTTTCATAGTTTTCCCTCCTCTCTGTTAAAGGCCATTTGATGCTGAATCGCGCCAAAGGACACCTAAAAAAACCTACTCCTTAATGACGTGCTCCTCCACCATCCACATCTTCGGCTCGCCCATATCCGCGATCTTGGCCCAGTCTTCGCCCAGGCCGAGTTCCCTCGCCTCAGGGGTTGTGTTGAACGATTACTTCTCATAGGATCTCAGGAGTTCGTACGAGGCCACCCACTTCGCTGTAAAACCCAGGGCTTCCTTATTATTCTCAAAATCCTCAATAGCATCAGCAAATGCATCACTCTCGGGGAAAGCCGCCATGGCCTCTTTGGTCTCAAACTCGTAAATAGCCAGGAACTTGGCCCCCTGTTCGTCATCCCCTATGCGCTGATACCGGCTCGCCTGTTTTACGCCTTCATACGCGAAGAGCATGGGGAGATGGACCTCGGTATACCATTTGTTGAATCCCGCCTCCTTGTCCGGCGTGCTTTCAGAGGCGACTATCTGTATCATTTTATAGTTGGGCATATTAGTTTCTCCTCTCAAATATTGACCCGCTATCAAACCACCCAAAAGGGACATATAGTTTTTTCACAATCCCAGAGCAACCGGGATAAGCGCAAGACACAAAAGGACGGGACTGGAAGTATCAATCAGCCAAAAGAAAGGAAATGCGAAAACCCCTGTAAAGACCGCTCCAAGAGTTCAAAAATAACCTCAAAACACACGGATGACACAAATCCTCATGCCGGAATTCGTGTGATTCGTATATTTCGTGAGTTGAGTCGATTGATAAGAAGTTCCATTTTCGGATGTGAGTATAGGAGAGTCCCGACTTGTATGTCAAGTAGAGGCCGATCACACCATGTTGTGTCACGGATTTGCCTTTAAATAAAGAATAAAGGTATGATCCCTATGTTACGCTAATGGAGTGCCTCAAAAAATGCCTGGCCAGGGAATTTTTCGGCGCCCGGGTGCGTATATCTAGGTAAGGGACGTTGAATATGAAAGTAGTCAGCATCGCGGCAGCGGCCGCACACCAAGGTCGGTCAATAACAGATGATTTTCATGAATTCTACCAGCTCTACTCGGAGCCGGTATACCGAACCGCGCTACGGGTAACCGGTAATCCTGAGGACGCCGAGGATGTTCTGCATAATGTATTCCTGCGCTTCCTGAACCGCAGGGTTACACTCGATCCCAGCCGTTCCCCAAAAGCCTATATGCGCCGCGTGGCCACCAACGCCTCGATCGATCTGCTGCGACGTAGGGCTGCCAAGCGGGAGACCGATTTGGAAGAAGGAAGGGACAAAAGCACGCCGAGGAGTTCCCCCTTTCTCAAGGAAATGCTGCGAAGGGCGCTCGCCAAGCTCGCGCCACAGGACGCGGAGATTTTCGTGCTCTGCTACCTGGAAGGCTATACCTATGAAGAACTGGCCGGTCAGTTCGGAATAGAACGCGGGACCATAGCCAGTAGGCTTCATCGTATTAGGGCTGTCCTGAAAAAAGAATTGAGCCTGTAAAGGAGGCCGCATTATGACAGACAAAATTTTCGATGAATTGGTGAATGAAATCCGTGAGGAGGAGATTCCGGCGGAACAAGTCGCTACTGCGACGGAGCGCGTTTGGAGGCGGCTGGCCGGATCCGTTTCACTGGCATGTGCCGAGATCCGTCCCCAGTTGACCGATTATGCTGCGGGACGTCTCATGGAATCCCGGCGTTTGCTGGTTGACGATCATCTCAGTCGTTGCGTGGAATGCCGCCATACCCTTGCCGAGCTCAAAGGTGAAAAAAAGGTAGTTGTGATACCCCAGGGGAGATCATTCCGCTGGACTGGTTGGATGCACTGGGCTGCCGCCGCAGCAGTCATCCTCATGGTACTCTATATGGGACGCGGTCATCTTGACTCATGGCTGGCCACTTCCGGACCGAGCGCTAGAGTTGTTTCTCTTTCCGGTGACCTTTACCGGCTTCCGCAGGAAAACCTGCCGGTCGGCAGTACACTACAGAAAGGGGATGTCATCCGGACAGCAAGAGGAGGCCGCGCCGTTCTGAAATTGAATGACGATTCACGAATAGAATTGAATGAACGGACTGAACTCGCCGTACAGACCGCCTGGAGTGGCGCCACTATCCGTCTCAATCGCGGTGATATCATGGTGCAGGCTGCCAAACAGGGGCGTGGACATATGCGAGTCATAACCCATGATTCAATCGTCTCGGTAAAAGGTACGATCTTTTCCGTATCCAGCGGCGCAGCCGGTTCCCTTGTTTCAGTACTCGAAGGTTCTGTTTCTGTTTCTCAATCCGGAAAAGAGGAAGTACTGACCCCGGGCCGACAGTCTTCTACCAGTCGCGCCATGAAGCAGGTCGCTATAGAGGACGCTATTTCCTGGAGCCAGGATGCTGAGAAATACCACAGCCTCCTTGCGGGCTTCATCCGAATCGAGGAACAACTCGCCGACATTCCTGGACCCGCTCTCCGTACTGAAGCCCGCCTGTTGCCCTATATACCTGCCGGCACTCAGGGCTACTTTGCCGTTCCAAACCTGGAAGATAGGCTCCACCATGCCTTGGCTCTGATTGAAGAATATTCCCTTGAAAGTGATGTGTTTCAGGAATGGTGGACTTCCAACGAGGGGCAAAGGCTGATGGAAGCCCTTGAAAAAACGCAGGGTTTCGCCTCGCTACTGGGTGAAGAGGTCGTCGCCCTGATAATAGAAGATCCGGATGACAGCGATCGCAAGATCCCGCTTCTAATGGCCCATGTTCAGCCGGGCAGCGAATCTGCCCTGCGAGAGGCTTTGGATAACATTTTCAGTACCAGTCCTGAAGCGCCATATGAAATTATTCGAGACCTGTTGTTGGTTTCCGGAAAAAAATCGAATTTGCAAAGCATTATCCCTCTACTCGGCAGTGGAGCTTCATCACCCTTCGCCCTGGAGATCGAGAATTACTATCAGGAAGGTGTGAGTTGTCTGATAGGAATTGATGTCAACGCACTCACCACGAAATTCCAGCAGAGTCTGCCGAGTCAAGTCATTGGCCTGTCCAACATGCAGTATATCTTCTCTGAAGCGGGCTTCAGCGATGAACAGGACGAAATAGAAACCACTCTGTCTTTTCAGGGGCCCCGCAGCGGTATATTGTCCTGGTTGGCTTTACCGGCGGCGGCGGGATCTATTGATTATATTTCCACTGAGGCGCTCGCTGTTCTTTCGGCCTCTACACGCAATCCGCGTGAGGCCTTTGACGAATTGCTGGAGATCATCGGCCAAGATAACGAGTTCATCACTCGGCTGGAAGAATTCGAGTCGATAACCGGTATCTGGGTAGATGAAGACATTGCTTCATCTTTGGGCACCGATTTCACCCTAGCGGTTGAGCGTGTTTCCATACCCATACCGGAATGGGCGATGGTTTTCGAAGTACTCAGCTCGGATATTCTGGATGAGACGATTCACCGCCTGGTTGATGCGTATAACGAGTGGTTGCCGCCTGAGAAAGCCGAGTCCATCCTGGTTTTTACCCAGGAAATCATCGACGGACGACCCTGGAACTCCTTGAGCACCGAGATCGCCCCCGTTACACTTTACTGGACCCATGATCGTGGCTACCTTATTGCTGCCATGGACCGGGCCCTGGCTGAACGCGCCATCGCCGTACGCGACTCCGGCTTACAGCTGATCTACTCGACCGAGTTCCAACAACGTCTCCCAATCAGCGCTGGTCTGCATAACTCTGGTTTTCTCTGGTTCAATAGCAATGAGGTGTTGGCTGAAATGGCGTCCATAATTGAGAGTCCGGCGCTGTCCGAACTGATTGACAGCCAGGAGCCCACTCTGGTAATGGTGAACGCGGAAATGGAAAAGATTCGAGTGGCCAGTCGCACACACTTAGGCTTTGCGAATCTGCTTCTCGGCTCTCTGTTCGCCCACGATCCTATCCAGCAGAATTGAAGCAGCAAAGGGCAGGCCATTGCACACAACACCGATCATCGAACTCCAGGATCTGCGAGTCAGACTGGGACAGCAGGAAATTCTTCAGGGAATTTCCTGCTGTCTTGGTGTCTTCGGGACCGGTAAGGCCGTCGGATTGCTGGGCCCAAACGGCGCCGGTAAGTCCACCCTCATTCTTACTCTTTTGGGTTTCCATCAAATCTCCGCCGGCAGCGCCCGGGTTTTAGGCCATGATTGCCGTTCCCATTCCCGGGAAATAAAGGCTCGTATTGGCTATATGCCGGAAAATGAGGCCTTCATTGCCGATATGACAGCCGTCCATTTCCTTAGAATCATGGGAGAGCTCTCCGGCTTGCCTCAGCGTGTTGCCCTGGAAAAGGCCCATGAAGTCCTGTTCCATGTCGGCCTAGGAGAGGCCCGCTACCGAACCCTCGGCACCTATTCATTGGGTATGAAACAGATGGCCAAACTTGCCCAGTCCATTCTACACGGTCCGGAAGTCCTTATTCTTGATGAACCCACCAATGGACTCGATCCGGCAGCACGCCTCCGTATGCTGAAGCTGATCCGCGAGATGAAAGAAGAACATCACATGAATATCGTCCTCTGTTCCCACTTGCTGCGGGATGTGGAAGAAGTCTGCGACGAAGTGATTATCCTCGATGAAGGCCGTTTGGTACATCAAGCCAATCTTGAGGAAGAGCGCCATACCAATCGTCGATTCATTGAGCTGGAAGTGACCGGTGATGACAGCGAACTGGCTGACGCCCTTAAAGAAGAGGGTGCTGAGGGAGTTAGTGAGGGAAGTGGACGCTGGCGCATTGTATTTCCACCCGGCATGGAGCTTGATGTCCTATGGCAGCTGGTTGCCCGCCAGAATCTGGCGATCCACCATCTTACTCACCGCCGCGATTCGCTTGAGGAAATCTTCCTCAAGGCAGTCGGACACCTCGATCCGTCTGAGCAGAGCACCTCTGAACTTACGGAAAAGGAAACAGCCCATGACCGTCTATAGACGAGGATATAACCGCTACCAGGGTCCGATAACCGGACGCTTGTCACGGCTATTGGTACTTCCCAAGTACTCCTGGCATCGCGTACTGCAGCAACGATTGGTGGTGATTCTTCTGATAATGGCCATGTTCTATCCACTGGGTTGTATCGCCTTTGTATACCTATCCAATCATGTTGAACTGCTTAAAGGTTTTGGATCGGGAATAAAGGATTTCTTAGAGATCGATGGCAACTTCTTTCTCATATTCATGCATGTCCAGGGGATTTTTGCCATCGTTCTTACGATCGTCTCCGGACAGAAGTTGATTGCTCCCGACCTTTCAAACGGCGCCCTCCAATTGTATTTCAGCCGCCCCCTTTCCCGTGCCGATTATGTTCTTGCGCGGTTGCTGGTCCTTCTGGGCCTCCTCTCTCTGATCACATGGATTCCCGGTCTTCTTGTCTTTTCTCTCCAATCGGGAATGGCCGGCTGGAGCTGGTTTGCACAAAATTGGAATCTGGGGTTAAGTGTTTTCATCGGTTCACTCCTATGGATCCTGCTCATCAGTTTGATTGCATTGACCTGTTGGGCCTATATACGCAGGAAGATCATGGCAGAATTGTCGATACTCGGGGTCTTTTTCGTGTTAAATGCCGTAGCGACCATTGGCAATAACGTCCTTGGCGTGACATGGGCTTCGTTTTTCAATCCAAGGCAGGTCATAGACCGGATATGGAACGGGTTACTCGGTATCACGCCGGAATCGGGTCCGGCTGTTTTTGGATGTTGGATCGCACTCATGGTTATGATGACTTTGCCTCTGATGATTTTGACGCGCAAGCTTCGACCAGTGGAGGTGGTTTCATGACCGTACCGGAAATCCTTTTCCATGATGTTTCCAAATTCTACGGTGAAGTGCTGGGTGTCAACAAGGTGGAACTCAGAATCCTTCCCGGTATTACCAGCCTGGTCGGACCCAATGGATCAGGAAAGACCACCCTTATGAACCTGCTGACCGGGCTGATTCATCCTGACCGCGGGACCATTATGGTTCGTGGTCTCTCACCGCGGGATCCCGAGCGGTTGATGCGTATTACCGGATATGCCACGCAGTACGATACGGCGCCTCGGGGCACCACCGGATTTGACTTTGTCTCCACCGGGCTTATTGTCGCCGGCAACACCAAGAAACAGGCCGCCGATTTGGCCTGGAAGGCCCTGGAACATATAGGCATGACTGAAGCCGCCCATCGAAAAGTGGCTTCCTATTCTAAAGGGATGCGCCAGCGGGTGCGATTAGCCCAGGCCATTGCCGGAGATCCGGACGTGCTGGTTCTGGATGAGCCCCTTAACGGTCTCGATCCGTTAATACGCGCGGAAACCGTCGCTCTCTTTCAGGACTTCGCCGCTCAAGGTCGTCACGTGATCCTTTCCAGCCACGTTCTCCAGGAAGTCGATATCATATCCGACCGGGTGATTTTCATTTCGAACGGCATGATTGTGGCCGAAGGAGAGATACGCGGAGTCCGGGAAGAGATTCATGAGCATCCCAGCCAATATATGATCCGCTGTCGAGATGCCTCGCGCGTCGCGTCACTGCTGTTCGGTCAGGACCATATTACTGAAGTCAAACTGCATGACGACCGTCTGGGCCTGCTGGTCATGACTCGTGACCGTGTGGCATTTTCCCGCGCCCTGACCGGGATAGCCCTGGACGGGCATACCATAGAGAGCGTCATGGCAGTCGATGCCAACGTTGACGCTCTCTATAAATACCTGATTGGAGGCAGTGAATGAACGCCGTGTTTCGAATTCGGCAAACCTGGATCATCGCGCGTTTGCTTTTGCGCCGGGTTTTCTTATTCCGGCGTAGTTCCTGGGTATATCTCCTGGCCATGTTTCCTGCAGTCGTTTTCCTGGCCCATGGCATCCAGATGAAGATTCAAAACCAATGGACCCCTTCCCGAGTCACTCCTTCAGCCCTTCTGGAGTCCATTCGGGAAGGCGCCAGAGAAGATGAAGTCATAGAGAAAGCCGGTATACCCATTAAGGACAGAAGCTTTCAGAGTAAGCAAAAGAAGCAACTTCGCAATATGGAATACTTCGACGGTGAACGCTGGTGGTTTCTGAGCTTCAGAGATGGCATCCTGCAGTACAAACACAACCAGAAGCTAGTTGATTTCACCAAAGACCGCTTAGCCTTCGCCGGCATGTTCCAGTTTTACTATCTTCGCCTGGCCATCTTCTTCGGTTGTCTGGGGATCTTCGCGAACCTTTTCCGTGGCGAGATGCTGGATAAGACACTCCATTTCTGGTTTCTGGCTCCGGCCCGGCGCGAGGTTTTGCTGGCTGGTAAGTATCTGGCCAGCGTCATCGCTGCTCTCCTTGTTTTCACCGTGGGCGCTGTTCTGGGCTTTGCTATGATGCTTTGGCCGCATCACGCGGCGCAGGTGACGGCCTATTGGCAGGATCAAGGTCTATCCCACCTCTTCTCATACATCTCCGCGGCAGCGCTGGGATGCATGGGCTATGGCAGTATTTTTCTGGCCTTTGGTCTCCTCTTTCGCAATCCGATCTTTCCTTCCATCGTAATCCTGTTCTGGGAGAACATCAACGGTGTACTACCTACATGGCTGCAGAAACTCAGCGTACTACACTACGCGCAGTCTCTATGCCCGGTTCCAGTCCCCACCAACGATAGCATGCCGGTTTTAATCCGCCTGCTGATATCACCGGCCGATCCCCCTTCTACCTTCACTGCTATTTTCGGGTTTATTATTCTGACAGCCCTGGTCCTGTGGGTGACCTCACGGATCGTCCGCCGCCTGGAGATCAATTACAATACGGAGTAAAACTTCCCTACTTTCTCGTCCCTTGATTAATTCACCGTAAAATGGTACACCATTCATCATACAGACCGGAAATCCATTTATCTTAACCCTGAAAAGGGGACTTTCCATCAACTACTACAAGGAGGCTGTTGTTATGAAGAATACATACTCTCGTCGTGAAGTGTTGGGGCTGGGATTGGGCTCTGTCGCTTTGATTGCCGGCAGTCGGATCGCTTCCGCCGCCGACATGAAACCGTCACCTGTCAACAATGAAGAAGAAAAAATGACCGAAATAAGTGAATTCAACCGTTATGGAGAAGACCTGGAAAGGATTCTGTTGTTACGCTCTTCTCCCATTGCCGTAAAGATGTTGGAAAAGGAATCCGATATTCCGGAGGGGGCCGTCAGGCCGTTCAAGGACCGGGGGCAACATTGGGCCCAGTGCCAAGCCTTTGCTCTGTCGCGCCGGGAGATGACCACCATAGCCATGCTGAAGGAGGATCATTGGTGCCCGCATCCCATGATGGCTTATGGAATGGCGCCCAAACCGGAGTCGGTTTCTCAATGGAGCCATCCCTACGAATCTTTTGAGGAGGGGAAGTATGTGGGCATTGTCACCGGGCCCCTCAAGCTGGCCAATTTCATCCCTGACGTGGTCATCATGTTTTCCAATCCCGCCCAACAACGCGGGCTGCTTCTTACCATGCCCATCAAGGATGTCCCTCTCGTAAAAGGCCACTTCTTCCCTCCTTCATGCGCCTATTCGGTCGTGCACCCGATGAAGGACGGAAATATCTGGATCGTCCTGCCCGATCCCGGAGATTATCAAAGGGCCCTGACAGGAGAGGATGAAATGATGCTGGCCGTGCCGCGTGACAGGATGAAAACCTTGATGGCGGGCCTAAGACAAAACGAAAATGGACCTTTCGCATATCGTCATCACCATATGTTTATGGAGTCGGACTTTGAACATCCTGAACTCTATAAACAGATGTTTAAATCCTGGGGACTCCATTATGAATAGGCAATAAACCTCTCCGCTGCAGAGGGGGGTATCAAGTCGTCATTCCGGCCAAGGCCCGTGTAGCGGGTCGCGAGCCGGAATCCAGAGATTTGAGAGAGGATTCCCTTTTCCTGGATTCCGGATCTCACTTCGCTTCGCTCCGTTCGTCAGGAATGACCTTTTAAGCAAACTGTGACACAGACTTTTTCGCGGGAATGACATAAACGCGAAAGCGGCCTGAGATTGAAACCAGGAGGGCATCAGCCATGAGTGAAAATCAAAAAGGGGGTGTAGCACAAACGGGAACCGGGGTAATGATTGTTATATTCATTGTGATTCTGGCTCTTATCGCAGTTTTTGCCGTAGGTTATGTCGAATACGGCGTACTCGAAAAAAGGCTGCAGCGTGTTGAGGACGTCCAGGCGATCGAGAGACTCCAGTACGCGTACAACTACTATGTCGAACACATGATGAAACAGGAGATCATTGACTGTTTTTCCGACAGTCCTGATGTCCTGTTGGACTGGCTTGAAGGTAAATGGAAAGGCAAGGAGGGCGTAAGAGAATATTTTGACGTGAACCAGGTTCCGCCTGTGGAATTTCAGCATCAACTCATTCCGTCGGCAGGTGTCATTACCGTCGCTCCGGACGGGAAAACGGCCAAAGGAAGATGGTACGCCTTCGGCGGCATCATGATGTCCTCGCCGGGAGTTGAAGGCGCGGCTCCATCCGTCAGCCGCTCGTTTATCAACGGCATATATGAAATCGGCTATATTAAAGAAGACGGCATATGGAAAATGCTGACCGTTAATTGGAACATTCCCTATGGCGTACGGATAGCCGATGGATGGATTATGCCGGAAGATATTGCAGGGCCCATGCTGAGGAATCAGTCCGGGCCGGGTGGTATGAGGATAGAACCTGATGTTCCAATGGATCCCAATGACCTACGTTACGTCACAGGTTATATTCTGCCATACCATTTCATGCATCCGGTGACCGGCAAACCGACCAGTGAAGCAACCCGGAATGTACGTTTAAAACCCTTGGAGCCCTAATTTGTGTAAGAAAATGGGGACGTTGTTAGGTTCTATGTTTTGATGTATCCCGATCATTGAAGCAAAATGGAAAGCTGAATGGAACCTAAGCTGAAAGTGAAGGCGGACCTGTCAGCCGTATCTTTAAGGCCGACTTGTCCGCCATAGCTTTAGCAAAGAGTGATCAAGAGAATTCTCATTCAACATTCGGGCTTCGAGATTAAAAGAAAAAACGCAGCAACTCAAATTTCGAATCTTGAATCTTCAATCTTGAATTATTTCTTCGGCACCTTTTCTTTCAGTTCTTCAAAACAGTTACTTATTCCTTTCGCCGATTTTGTTCAGGATCAAATTCCAGATATCCGTGAGATTGAGCCTTTCGGCCCAGAGGGCAATATAGTCTTTATCAACCTCAGGACCGCTGATTTTCAGGATGCCGGAAATATCCCGTAAATGCTTTTCGGATCCTCCTTCTCGATAATATTGCATCTTCATCAGAATGATATCTTCGGGCGCAGCAAAATTTGTTTCAAAATTCTCACCGGCTTTTATGCGGCGAATTCGACTGAACCGGCTTTCGTTGAACGGTGTATTCTTCCGAATAATGATATCAATCTTCATGCCTGAAGCAGGGTGGATGATATTGAACTGTGTCTGGTGCCGGACGGCATCCCAAATGGCATCCTCGCTAATGTAAAATTCCTCTTCAGGGAACGCGGCCATAAGGCCGTTGACGTGTTCGTACCCGACCGCGGCAACGATATCGATATCGTTTGGTCATCCTGGGTTCTCCGAAAGCCATTGCCGCAACCGACCCTGTTACCAGATAGGGTATATG
>JAFGFY010000101.1 GCA_016930795.1 Deltaproteobacteria bacterium | reverse complement strand
TGACTCTTTCCAGAATGGATCCCCCCTATAGAATACATTTCCCGCGGCTCTCCATTCTCAATCTCACTTGAGGATGTGAAGGACGAGCCGCCAGAAACTGCAAGTCTGATAGGTGTTACCTCAAAATGAGCACAATCCTCACATTCACATCATTTCGCCCCGTCTTTGCTAAAAACCGTAATGTCTTTAGAGTTTTGATCACACATTCCTCAAAATCACCATACTCTGTTCGTCCCTTTTCCATATAGGCCTTGAGGACATTTCCCTCCGAGCCGATAACCAGGTAAAAGACGACCTCCCCTGTTGGGATCGGCGCTCTCCCTGTTGCCGATTTATCACAATTCCCGATAACGGGGATGGCCCTCTCGATCACTTCTTTGACTTGGGTTTCTGATAGACCTTTTGAGACCTCAACCTTTCTCAACTCCACCTGAATCATTTCTGATGTCCTCTTCTTCTCTCCCTTTTCTCTATCCACTTCGGGTTGAGAAGGACCTCGCCATACCTCTGGCTGGGCCATTTCTCCAAATGCCCTTGAGTGACCGGCAGCGAAGGTCGGTACTGCCGCTGTTTTGTATACATGATTCCCGACTGCCAGGTCGGAAACGCCTTGAGGTAACGGAAGAGGCTGCTTCACGGTCACGGCCTTCCCATCCACAATCCGAACCTGGGTGTCCACGGCAATAAACGAGGTATAGGCGGTCAAAAGGTTGTAGGTGAAACCAAGATTTATGACCTCTTTAATCCGCTCATCCGAAGGGCTGAGTCGGCTGTAATCGGCGAGGAGTGTAATCCGATGCCGCGCCCAGAGATAGCGCAGGGCAGAGTTGGCTTTTAATGGCCTAACTCGCTCCACATTGAGCCTTTCGACGAATTCACCCTCTCCGGAAATACCCCGCACCTCGATCAAGCCCTGAGGTTCATCATGCCATTTTCCAAAGACAATCACAGGACGATCAGCCATAACATCAGGAATGCCGGCAGGTTCCACGTCATAGGCCTGAAACTTTCCAAAATCCACGTCTATACTCGTAAGCACCGGAGACTGAATGAGTCTCCTGAACTTCTCCGCCTTCTCTGCCGCCTCTTGAGGTTTAGTGATGACAAAGGGTTCTCCCATGCCCACTCTTGCCATGCCTTCGATAAGGTGGCGGTTCACGCTGGATCCAATCCCGAAAGAGAATACGTTAGCCTTGCCGAGATTATGGCGAATCAGATCAAAGGCCTCCTCTTCGACAGATACATACCCGTCCGTTGCGATAATAATGCTCCGGGAAACCCCTTCGGTCTTTGGCAGGGCCAGCGCCCTCTTCAACGCGGGTAAGAGCTGTGTGCCACCTCCCCCGTTTTGTCTTTCAATCATGGTTATGGCTCGATGGATGTTTTCCGTGGTCGCCGGCAGAGACTGCTCTGACATAACCGATGAACTACCGGCAAAAAGCAACACATTAAAACGGTCCGTAGAACGAAGCTTGCCGATCAGATCTTTGAGAAGTTCTTTGGAGATATCCAAAGGAAAACCGTTCATGGAGCCCGAGATATCCACGATGAATATGTATTCCCGGGGAGGGATCTGCTGTTCAAGTACCCTCTTTGGGGGCTGCATCATAAGGAGAAAAAAATTCTCCTTCTCCCCATCGAAAAGAAGCAGACCGGTTTCAACCTGACCACCTGCCAGTCGATACTTCAAGATGAAATCGCGGTTTCCTCCATCAGTCTCTGATGGATCCAGTCTTATGCTTGAGAAGGCAGGGCCTTCATAGTTGAAATTGACCTTATGGGAAGGACAGCTAATCTCCTGGATGGGGAGTCCTGAAGAGAGATCGACCGACATATCCAAGGTGTATGTGGGCGACTCTCCCTGATGAAGATAGGGGTTACTGATCCACCCGTCCTCTGAATGGATATCGCTCATTTTTTCTTCTGAATAGCGCGGCCCCACCACGGTAGGATAGACAAACTCGTATACTCCATCAGTGGGAACCAATAGTTCTGTGTATTGCAACTCCACTTTGATGATATCCGAGGGAAGGATGTTGCCCACGTTCATTTGGAAAACATTGGGCCTTTGCTGTTCTAAAAGGGATGCACTCCTGCCCTCTTCTTTGGCGGTCTCGTATTGACGACGCGCATCCTCTCGTTCGGCGATTTTGGCTGTAATGGTTCTTTCCCCGATGGTCATCTTCATCCCATAGACTGCCGCCCTAGTGGATGCCGGAAAGA
Source organism: Deltaproteobacteria bacterium (assembly GCA_016930795.1). Lineage (GTDB taxonomy): Bacteria > Desulfobacterota > DSM-4660 > Desulfatiglandales > HGW-15 > JAFGFY01. The sequence continues at coordinate 10,051 of JAFGFY010000101.1, read as the reverse complement.
TATATATGGCCTCCAGCGTCTTGTGGCCTTCATTCTTGTAGACCTGAGTGACTTGCACATCCGCGATGACACCGGAGATACTGACTCGCGCGGACGTGGATTTCAGAGGGAATTGATCCACATCGGGATCATCGCTCTTCACCAGAAAATAGGGGGATAGGGTTTTTTCCTCATCGGTTTCGGACTGTCCATAGACACCCGAACCGATCAATAGGAACCCGGTCAACAACATGACGGTCACTAATATCCTTGAGTTTCTCATTTCTTTGACCTCCTTGTCTGGCTTTTTGCCTTTGATAACCTTAGACAAAAGCATGAGGAAAAAGTTCCCAAAACGTGCGGAATATAAAGCATCCACCCTCAGAGATGGTAAGAATTTATCTCTCACAGACCCCTCAGAGTATACTAATCAGAATTATTGAGAGGAGAATTCTGATTAAACACTAACGCATTGTGTAAATTCAAACCATTTATCTATCCCATATTCTCGATAGACGATCGACCTAAGAATGGCTTCATAGTTTCGGTTTATGATTTTAGAAAATGATAAAAATTTCTCTGCGATCTCAGTGGGCTCTAGTGAAACGGGCGAGATGGTGAGTTCATCATTCTAGGTCCGATGTTCGATTTTCCGGACCATCTATGGAGTGAGGAATCTTATTCGAATGGGAAGAATGTCATTGTCTTCTCCCGAGGGGGCGATGGGGGCGCCATGAAGTATTCCCAGAGTTTGAAGATCGTTCTGGAATACGCCAATCTGTTCGGCAGGGATTTCCGCATACACGGACTGAGGGATCTTGGTTCCTTCTTTATATTCCACTGACACAACCTCCCCTCCGGCACGTTCTATGACCTCCCTCAATCGTGGGAGAAGGTCTTCAATACTTAATTCTCTTTCCATCAATCTTTCCCTCATCTTCGTCTCTTGGACCTGAGAGGCCTCCATATCCAAAGCTGCCCTTGTGATATCAAGTTGCCGCTCTCTTTCTATGACAAGGGACAGCTCAATCAGACCCCCTTTCCGCGAAGAATGGCCTGCTGTTTCATTCATGTGAGTAATCCTTTTCACGGGGTTGTCCGAAAGGCTTATTGCTTCATCCTTCTGTACAATCGTCTGCACGCTGTTCTGTGGCTCTGTCTTTATCCTTTCCCAGACAGCTCCGACATCTTCAGCTTCCTTCATGCCAGTCTCTAAGGGGGCCTTTGCTATCTTAGGGCTAGAGGTCTTCGACAGGATTGGCTCTTGCGCCGAAGGAACCATTTTCATAGAGGACCGTTCAATCGGACCCCCTTCTCGTGAGGGGGGATCTGTCTTTATCCCCTCACTGGCAACTTTCTTTACATCGATGTCCGGAAGATGCTTTGCTTCATCTCCTCTTGCAGCTACCCGCATGGCCTGGGGCTGTTGCTCCGCCTTTTTCCTGACAACTCCGGTATTGGAAGTTTCCTCTTGCACATCGGTCACCAAGGGGGTCTTTGCTATTTCAGGGAAAGAAGATTCTGGTTGGTTTGGCACTCGCACCATAGGAGTGATTTTCGTGCCGTATTGGTCTTCTTGAATCTGAAAAATAGCAAAAACCAAAACGGCCATAACCACGGCGCCGGCGAGTTTCATGGGCAGCTTTGCTCGTATAGGAATAGACAAGGTGTTAAGGATCTTGGAAAACCCAGAGCGTCGCTCCATCCGTCTATGGAACTGCTCAAGGAAATCCTTTGGAGGCGCGACTGTTTCCATGGAACCAAGATCCCTGATCAGCATTCTCAGTGAAGCAACCTCTTGTCGGCAATCCTTGCACACGGAAAGATGTTCCTCCACTAGGGCCTTGTTCTTTGCATCCAGGCCCCCATCGATGTAATCGGACAAATGCTCTCTAACATGACGACAGTCCATCTTGCATCACGCTCCTTAGCCTTTTTCTGAGGTCGAGCCTTGCTCTGGCCAGTCTTGACTTGACGGTCCCAAGAGCCGTACCCGTTATCTGGACGATCTCCTCATATGAAAACCCCTCAATGTCACGGAGGGTAACCACTGTTTTTTGTTCCGGGGGCAACATGCTGATGGCCTCCTCAATAGCCCTCATTCTTTCCTTTTTCTCTAATTCATTGTCAGGAGAATGGGTGTCATCCCGGATCTCCAGGGCAGAGTCACCGTCTTCTGTCATGCCCGGATTATCGAGAGAGACCGTCTTCTTCTTTTGTCTGTATGCCAAAGACTTGAGCTTATTTTTGCATATATTGACTGCTATCCGGTAGAGCCATGTGGAAAAGGCTGATTCAAATCTGAATCTCTTTAGAGATTCATAGACTTTCATGAAAGTCTCCTGGGCGGCATCATTAGCTTCCTGATAGTCCCCTGACAGCCTGTAACATAGATTGAACAGCTTATGTTGATGCTTGAGAACCAATTCATCAAACACAGCCTTGTCTCCTTCCTGAAAAGCCTTAATCAATATGACATCTTCTCTGGCTGAACGATCAGCAATCTTGGTTTTTTCATTCATTAATGTTAGACAATTTCCAGATCGAAAGGTTCCACAGACTATTTTTGCGGTGAGATTTCATTATTGGACTCAAAGGCGACAAAATCAGAAACAATAGTATACCGCGGCATGGCTTAAGGCGGCAAGTGAGAGATACGGCGAGAGGCCTCATCAAGTCCCCTAGAGAAAGGGGCTCATCAAGTGACAAAGGCTTTTCTGAAAAGGCTGTGGAAGGGCAGACAAGTTTCTTAAAGAGATTTCACACCTCATCTTATCTTGGATTCATGCTCTGAAGGACTTCTATCGCTTGTGCCTTAGGGAGATAGCCTAGGCCGAACAATATCGCACCGATGGGTCTGTGTTTTCCTTCCGCCAGATCTTCCTCTACTTGTTTTGTAAGGCCCTCAATGAGCTGATCTTTTGTGATGAATCCCTTGGAAATTGCAATGGTTCCAAACTTCTTGTCGTCATATCTCATACGAATTTCCTGTTTGGGGATTTCAATCCTGCTTGCTCGCTGTTTCTTGAAAACTGTAAACGGAAGGTCATCCTGCAAAGCCTTGATCTGCGATTTGATCCCCCCCCAAATACCAGGAAAATCTGTAGTAGCCTTTTTGATGGCCGTTTTCAGTTTGGCCACGGTCAATTTCTCATCTCCGCGCCCATTTGATGTAGCCTCCAGGTCTTTGACCGCCTCTTCACAGGCCTGTAACAATTCAGGAGCGGCCGCGATCAAATGGGCGTTGGCCTCCTGGGACATAGTATAGCTGGGGATCATGCAGACTTCAGATCCCGAATGATGAATGAACCATGCCGAACTAAATTGTCCTTTCTCTATGTTCCAAGGTTTGGGTGTGTGCTTCATATTTCGTCGCCCCCTGTAAAACTCAAACGTAAAAGAATTGAAAATAATTAGGCATAATTATATCTATATTTTAATATTTGTCAATTATTTCCCTTCATTTTATTCATATATAACATAACTAAATGGACATCAAGGAACACGGTCTTGCTGAATTTGATTTGTTTTCTTTCGAAAAGGAATCCTCTGTTCAAAAAGCCTTTAGTCTGTGAGTCCGTGAAACGAATTCCAAGATTCCTCTTGACAGGGAAGCCCGTAAAGTTGATAAACATGTAATATCCTTTAATAATGACCATTTAATGGAAGGGGTCTTTGAAACAACACTCTAGGATAAGGCCGTGTATTATTCTTTCTTTTCTCTTAGAGAAAACCCATTCAACTTGACACCAGACCCACGGTTCCTCTATCTGAGCACCTACCACAAAGAGGCCCTCGAAAGCCTGATCAGCGGAATCAATGAACGAAGGGGACTTATTACCATTACGGGAGATATCGGTACAGGCAAGACAACCTTGTGCCGTACTCTCCTCAGTCAACTGGACGATACTGTCAAAACAGCCCTCATATTCAATTCCTTTATCTCCGATATGGAACTCCTGGAAAGCTTGAACCAGGAGTTTGGTATTGAGACTGGCGAGGAGCCAGATACCATAGAGACCCGAACTTTGCTTCTCAAGAAATTTTTGCTCCAAAACGTCAGCCAGAGAGGAAATGCAGTTCTTGTTATCGATGAGGCACAAAATCTCTCTTATTCCGTTCTTCGGCAAATACTGAATCTATCCGAACTCCAAGTAGGTGAGGAGAAACTACTTCAGATCGTACTCATGGGACAACCCGAATTGAGAGATAACCTGGCAAGCCCTCTTTTGGAGAATTTTGATAAGTCCATCGCTCTCCGTTATGAACTAAAGTCTTTGGAGCCCAAAGATATACAGGGATATATTGAACATCGCTTGGAAGTGGCCGGCGGCAAGTCCAACGTCATATTTTCCGATGGCGTGTTCGAGAGAGTCTATGAATATTCCCTGGGAAACCCAAGACGGATTAATGCAATCTGTGATCGCGCCCTTCTCATTGCATATGTTGAAGGAGAGCACATCATTACCGTAGGAATGATCGGGAAATCGGTTGAAGAACTCCGGGGCGACATTTCGCTACTACCCATCAGAGAGCGGTCGCTGCGAGGGCTTAAACGCATATTTCTATTCTTCCTGTTACCGCTGGCGGTAGTGATCTTTTCAGGCTGGACCATTAAAGATCACGTTATTCGCATCTTTTCAAATGGACAAAAATCAACAAGCTTTAGGATAATCAAGCCCATGAATCCATTGATCAAGGAAACTTCACGCAATGAGTCGAGGATCTCCGCCTCTCCTAAGCGAATACAGGTTCAAGAACAATATGCAAAGCCTGGGTCATCAAGGCCGAAACCTCTACTCGAAAATCCAAATTCCGAAGCTGAAACTACTCCTGCAGGAGAAATAGAAGAAGAGACAGGTATCCCTCATGCCCTTAACGAACCCTCTTTCTCAGTTCAAGTCGGGGCCTTTCAAGTCGAGGCAAATGCAAGGAATCTACTCGCGGAATTGGCGCAAAAAGGTTATGATCCTGTTATTGTAAGTATGCTGGATTACAGAGACAACCTATGGCATACTGTTCGAATACGGGAAAATGCTGCGCCTGAGGACGCCTACCAAGCGGCCTCGGATTATAGAGACCGAGAAGGAAAGCCGGCGATTGTCACGAAAACGGGATCGCTCGACCCGGTTTCTCCCTAAAAATACACTTCAAAAAAGATAAGACCACCTTTCAAAGCTCTCTAAATGATTCTATGATCGATTTTGCTTGACATGAAAATCGATTCTTTCTAAATATATGCAATTGTAACTATATTGTAACTATAATGTAGTTATATTATATATCCTATCAAAAATCATGAACATGCCATGTTTTTTGATTATTGGAGGGAGAACCTTGTGAAACTAAAAGACAAAATTGCACTTGTGACAGGTAGCAGCCGCGGTGTGGGCAAGGCTGTAGCTGTCGGTTATGCACAGGAAGGGGCCAAGGTGGTGGTCAACTACACATCCAACGAGAAGGCGGCCGCTGAGGTTGTGGAAACCATAGAGAAGATTGGCAGCCGAGCCATTGCGGTGAAGGCGGATGTGGCAAAAAAGGCTGATGCGGAACAGCTTGTTCAGGCTGGAATTGATGCGTTTGGCGGAATTGATATTCTGGTAAACAATGCTGGATTTGGACGTCCCGCCATGATGCTGAAAATGGAAGAAGATCAGTGGGATTCTGTGGTGGATATTCATCTGAAAGGGGCCTTTTTGTGTGCCCAGGCAGCCGCTCGCCATATGAAAGAGAAAAACAGCGGTAAAATCATCAATGTCACCTCAGTGGCCGGATTGGTGGGTACAATTGGACAAATCAATTACAGCGCGGCCAAAGGCGGGGTGATCAGTATGACCAAATCCATGGCCAGGGAATTGGCCCGATATAATATCTGTGTAAATGTCATCTCCCTGGGCATCGTCGCCACAGATATGACGGAGAAAATAAGAACCGATGAAAAGCTCAGAGAAATCTACATGAATCGAATTTTGTTCAAGAGGTTTGCCGAAGCTGCAGACATTGCACCAGCCTTTACATTCCTCGCTTCGGACGACAGCAATTATATCACCGGTCAACTCCTGTGTGTCGATGGTGGTTACGGGATGATTTAAGTATTGGAGCGCCCTTGAATTGGAGTTCGGAAACCTGCCGATCAAAAATGCCGCTTATGGCCAAGCGGATGACCCTGCCAAGATGGCGGATAAGGTGCATGTTGAAGGATTCCGAAAACGTGAATCGATACGAGAACCTTAAGAATAAGGAGGGTGAAAATGGGAGGACTACCTGAGAAGATTCAAACCTGGCAAATGGTTCAACCCACCGCACGGAACCAAAAAACCGGCGAGGTCACAGCGGGAATACTTGAAAAGACCGAAATACCCGTACCTGAATTAGGAACGGGCGAAGTCTTGGTGGAAATCGCAGGCTGCGGAGTCTGCCATACGGACCTGGGATATTTCTATGATGGCGTTCCAACGGTCTCAAAGCCACCCCTGACATTGGGGCATGAAATATCAGGAACGGTCGTGGCAGGGGACCAGGCATGGATGGGAAAAGAGGTGATCATCCCGGCTGTCATGCCGTGCAGAAAATGCATCCTTTGTAAAACCGGTAGAGGAAATAGGTGTCTGGATCAGAAGATGCCGGGAAACAGCACGGGCGTCTATGGCGGTTTTTCAAGTCATATTCCCGTGCCAAGCATCGATTTATGTGAAGTAAAGGACCGCGGAGATATTGCCCTCTCCCATCTGGCCGTAGTAGCCGATGCAGCCACCACACCTTATCAGGCGGCAAAAAGAGCTGATCTTCAACCGGGCGACAATGTCGTCATCGTGGGGATTACAGGGGGCGTCGGCCAATACATGGGACAAACCGCCAAGGCCCTTGGCGCTAAGACGGTCATCGGGATTGCCCGTAACCAGGAAAAACTTGATCGAGCCCTTAAGTTTGGTGCCGACTTTGTCATCAACTCCACGGACAAAGATGCCATAGCCGTGTCCAAGGAATTTAGGGGTCTCTGCAAAGAGAACGGACTTCCTGGTACCGGATGGAAGATCTTTGAGGTCACGGGTGTCAAACCGGGACAGGAAATCGCCCTGACCCTGGTGAGCTTTACCTCAAAGCTGATCGTCGTTGGTTTTGGAATGGCCAAGACGGAATATGCGATCGGCCGTCTCATGGCCTTTGATGCGGAGATCATCGGGACCTGGGGTTGTCTCCCCGAATACTACCCCATTGTCCTGGATATGGTCTTGAACGGCAGGATCAATATTCAGGAATTTGTAGAAACACGGCCCATGAGTACCATTGCCGACACCTTTGCAGAAGCCCACAAGACACCGCCTATGAAGCGGATTGTCTTAACACCCGATTTTTAGGGGTAAAAGAATATCAAGAAAACCCATAGAGAGAAGGAGGAGTGATAGCATGGCGTTAGAATAGATGCCAAGACGCCGCCGGTGAAAAGAATGATGCTTGAACAGGATTTTTATGCGCAATGGATAACATCGTATTGCTAGGTATTGCTAGAAAATTTGACTACATGTAAAAAAAATAAGGAGGGAAAAATGGCTCTAGATTGGCTAGAAAGAGATAACGAATTAAAGGATCATACACTTATAGGTGATGAACACTTTGGCAAAGAACCGCCATGCACGGTATATGAGAAGAAGCCATTGGTCAATCCCCAAACCAGGGAAACCGTGGATGGCCTCTATACGGCATGGATCACCCTCAATAACCCGGACCAGTTCAATTCCTATACCACGGATATGGTCAAGGGTGTCATCGCAGGGATGAAGAAGGCTGGTGCAGATAGGTCCGTTGTGGCCATCATCTTCACCGGTGCTGGCGATAAGGCCTTTTGCACCGGCGGGAATACCAAAGAATATGCAGAGTACTACACAAAAAGGCCCAGGGAATACCGGGACTACATCAATCTGTTTTCCGGAATGGTGGATTCCATCCTCGACGCAGGCGCACCGGTTATCTGCCGTCTTAACGGGATGAGGGTGGCTGGCGGACAGGAAATCGGTATGGCCTGTGATCTGGCCATTGCTGCGGATACGGCCCTTATAGGGCAGGCCGGCACCGGTGTCGGTTCAACACCGGATGGGGGGTCCACGGATTTCCTCCCATGGCAGCTTCCCACCACGGAGCTGGCCATTTGGAATTGTGTCTCCAACGAGTTGTGGAGCGCGTACAAGATGCACCGGTTAGGCCTTGTCACCGATGTGGTGCCGATCAAAAAGCTCAACGGCGAGTGGCTCAAAAATCCCCAGGTCATCACTGACAAGTATATCGAAGACGGGAAGATCGTCTATGGAGAACTCAAGACCGGTGAGGCGGCCAAGGAAGCAAAGGCACTCTTGAAACAGGCTGAAACCGATTTTTCACTTCTGGACCAGAGGGTAAACGAGATCGTCTGGACCTTTGCCAACCTCATGCCCATGTGCTTGATGAAGAGTATTGAGACGATAAGGTGGAAAAAGAAGTTTTTCTGGGATACCAACAAGATCAGCGCCAAGTACTGGCTGGGGGCGAACATGAACATGGAAGCCTATCTTGGTTTCAATACCTTCAATACACAGAAACAGACAGGGCAGCGCCGGATAGACTTCCTTAAGTACCGCCTGCTGACCGCTGAAGGGCATGCCTTTGATGATGATTTAGCCGAACAGGTCATGCCGAAACCGAAGGAGTAATGCACTCAACATGCCGAAATTCGGCTAGTTTTGACCCATGCTTTGAGCCCATAACACCAAGAAGATCTTTGGTGCGGAGGCCAAGAGCTGGGATATGGACACGTTTGCAGAAGTGATGGGAAAGTCGCGAGAATAAGCCCAGCGTTGTAAAGCATACAGGGCAGGCAGGGGTTTTTGACGATCCTGTCTGCCTTTTTTGGTCCAGCATGGGTATCTCCAACAAGTTGGGGCCAATCATATGTGGGGTCTTGTGCTCGTCTCCATTCGGTGATCATGTCAGTCTCCTCAAGGTGCCATCGGTTTTGCTCATCCCAAGAGATTCGTTTGCCCATGGGGCAAACCCTTCTGATGAATCTCCGGGAATACTGATGAGTGTTATTTATAGCTTGTCTAGAATGGAAGGCCAAACAGGTTAAGACGAAAGGAGTATCATCATGGCTTATGAGCATATTGAAGTGAGTATGGAGAATGGACTGGGAACCATCACTTTAAACAGGCCTCCAGTCAATGTCTTAAACATTCCCATGATGGAGGAGATCAATCAGGCGCTGGATGGAATGCGGGGGAAAAAGGACCTCAAGGTTGTCCTCTTCAATGCCAAAGGAAAATGCTTTTCCGCAGGAGTCGACGTTGGGGATCACATGGGCGATTCGGTCCACAAGATGGTCGAAGACTTTCACGGCATGTTCCGCCGCATGGACAAACTCGGCGTCCTAACCGTGGCCTCGGTGTATGGATCCTGTCTGGGAGGCGGGTGCGAGTTGGCCATATTCTGCGATCTGGTCATCGCCGATGAAAACGCCAAATTGGGACAACCCGAAATCCAGGTAGGCGTATTCCCACCGATTGCAGCCCAGATCATGCCTCGCATCATTGGACGAAAGGCGGCTATGGACCTTATTCTGTCGGGAAGGATCATCTCAGCTCAAGATGCCCTACAGATGGGGCTTATCAACAAGGTGGTTAAAGAGGGCGAGTTGGAAAAAGAGACCAATGAGTTACTTAAACCTTACCGTAATCTTAGTGCCGAGGTCTTGAGGCTGACGAAGAAAGCGGTCATGGTCGGACTGATGGATGATCTGGAACCATCTCTAAAATTTATAGAAGGTATCTATCTTAATGAGCTTATGAAGACGCATGACGCTGAAGAGGGACTTAAGGCCTTCTTGGAAAAGAGAAAGGCCGTATGGAAAAACGAGTAGGGAGCGTTTGTGAAAAGAATATCCAATATCGAACAAGGAACCGCAGAACACTGAAATGGAGCCCCACGGGTAAACCCGTGGTTCCCATTACATGACCCGCCTTCGCATAAGGCTTCGGCGGGTTCATCCGCCCCGGCGTCAAGGGCGACATCCGCCGAAGCGGATGACAAGAGCATTCCTCCCCGC
>JAFGFY010000100.1 GCA_016930795.1 Deltaproteobacteria bacterium | reverse complement strand
TTCAAGCGGGGTCCGTACCTTATGATACAAAGCGTTGTTTGGAAAAGGCCGCCGATCTTGCGGCCGATGCCGCTCGCCAGGGCGCCAAGCTTGTAGTATTTCCCGAGGCTTTCGTATCAGCATACCCGAAGGGTCTTGATTTTGGGGCTCGGGTAGGATTGCGTTTACCCGAAGGCAGAGATGAATACTTGCGCTACTTTGAAAGCGCCATAGATTTGCCGTCGCCGGAAAGTGATATGCTGGCTCAGGTTGCTCGTAAGAACCAGATAACTTTACTCATCGGGGTGATCGAGCGTGCCGGCGGAACTCTTTACTGCACTGTTCTCTTTTTCTCGCCGGAAGGACAATTGGTAGCGAAACACCGCAAACTGATGCCCACCGCCATGGAGCGACTGATATGGGGATTTGGTGACGGTTCAACGCTGCCGGTAGTCGACACTCCCCTGGGGCGAGTCGGCAGCGTGATCTGTTGGGAAAATTACATGCCCATGTTACGCATGGCAATGTATACAAAAGGCATTCAGCTCTATTGTGCTTCTACGGTGGACGATCGAGATACTTGGATTCCCACAATGCGGCACATTGCGTTAGAAGGGCGATGTTTTGTGCTCTCGGCCTGCCAGTATATCAAGCGTGGAGAATATCCAACCAACTATCCTTCAACATATGGCGATGATCCGCAAACAGTAGTAATTCGAGGAGGAAGCTGTATTATCAATCCTCTCGGCGAATTCGTGGTAAAACCGTGCTATGAAAATGAAAAAATCTTGATAAGCGAGATCGATTTGGGGCTGATTGCAAAAGGAAAATATGATTTTGATGTAGCCGGACATTATGCCCGCCCGGACATATTCAGGCTTTATGTTAACGAATCCCCTCAACCGCCGACTGTCTTCAGCCAAAGCGATTTGGCGGACCCATTTGGAAAAAATGAATGAGATCGGAAAGCACCTTGCCGACCAGGGGCTAGTACAGGGTGAAGTGGCTGAGGAACTGAGAAAATCCCAGCGTCCCCCCTCTGTGCATGGTTCCGTCTTGAAGGAGGGGTTTATGTAGCATGTGCTGGTCAAGTCAATAAGGAGGGGAATGAGATGAAGTTTTTTTTAATGAAAAGAGGCTGTTTTCCGGGAATTAGTTTTGCATTTTTAATATTTCTTTCCTCTATATCGCCGGTTGGCGCGCAGAACAGAATCATCCTTCATAATGCCAAAATATACACCATGGCTGATGATGCATCTGTGAACGAAGCCATTCTTGTCGAAGGGAATCGTATCATCGCCCTGGGAATCAATGAAGCGATTTTGTCTATGGAGGATGTGAATACGGATGTGTTCGATCTACAAGGACGAACAATATTCCCCGGTTTCATTGACCCCCACACGCACTTATTCGGGCAGGCCTTTGGCATGGGCTATGACCTTGATTTAATACAGCAACTTGCTCTGGAAGTAGGCGTCACCTCGGCTGCCGAAATGCACGTTAGCGAGGAACAAACTGAATATTACAGGCAATACGCCCAGAGTGATAATATGCGTTTCCGCTTATATCTTTATCTCAATTTTAACGACAGTTGCGGTAATGTGTGGGGCTCCTGGTATGAAAAATATCCTCCGAATGTGGATATTGGGCCTAGACTTCGCGTCAATGGAGTGAAAATATTTTCTGAAAAATCGCTTTGTGGCGCAAACGGAGCTGAACCTGTATTCAGTAATAAACTGCTTAAGTTTTTCACTCCCTTAGGTCTGGCACAATGGGGCAACACCCAGCTTCTTTTCTCTTTTGATGAATTGAAAAAGATCATCCTGCAGGCGACGGATCAAGGATACCAGGTGGCAGTCCATGCCATCGGCGATGTGGGCATTGAAACAACTCTTAAAGCCATTGAATCCGTACTTAAGAGTTCTCAGGATAAAAAAACAAATCGCTACCGCCATATGGTCATGCATAACCATTTTCTTACCGATGACCTGCTCCATAAATATGCAAGGAATAACATCATAGCCCTCATCGAGCCTCCCACAACCTGCCAGGCCAATAATTATGCGGAAGGTGTAGGAGAACGGAACATGAAATACTTCAAGCGCGTGGATGATCTTGTCGAGACCGGTGCACATGTCGCTATTGATAGTGACTGGCCTATAGTCACCCAGCTTTTGAATCCAATGAATAAGCTACGCGCTATCGTCACCGGAAAGGCCGGAACCTGCCCTTCGGATATAAACCTTCAGAGGGTAAGTGTTTTCGAGGGGTTGAAGATGATGACCAGTGAAGCGGCCTACGCCCTGCATTGCGAAGATCACCTTGGAAGCCTTGAGATCGGCAAATTAGCCGACCTGGTGGTTCTCTCACAGGATCCATTTGAAGTTGTTCCGGACAATATCAGGGATATTCAGGTCTTGCTGACCATGGTTGATGGAAAGATCGAGTTTTTAAGAGACAACGACGGGGATTCTATTCCCGACATTTTGGAATGATAACTGCCCAGATTCCGGGGGAAATGATCCTCCGAGGAGAAAGAGTTAGTAAAAAAGTAAGTTGACAAAGAAGGTTTTTATGCCCGGGCGGGGGCTGGATATGCGGTTGAAATAGGCGAGGGTACCTATTTTCTTGCCAGTGTGCTACTTCTCATTGGTCGAAATGCGATTTTTTCGAAAATATTCGGACTTGCTTATATAGCGGTGAATTAGTACAATCCGGAAAAACTCCCCTCCCCTACAGAGGTCCCTTGAAATGGAAACAAGACTGGACAGAATCGAGAAAGCCATAGAAGCCATGTTTCTTGGGATATCCGAATTCAAGGAATCACAGAAGAAAACCGATGAACAAATCTTGGAGCTCAAGGAATCACAGAAGAAAACCGATGAACAAATCCGCAATACGGATTTACAAATCTTGGAGCTCAAAGAATCACAAAGAAAAACCGATGAACAGATGCGCAGGACCGACGCGAAGCTTGATCGGATCGGGAAGCAGCTTGCCGACCAGGGGTTAGTGCAGGGTGAAGTGGCTGAGGAACTCTTCTATCGC
>JAFGFY010000012.1 GCA_016930795.1 Deltaproteobacteria bacterium | reverse complement strand
ATCATGGAGCGGTACCAACAATGATGGTTCGACTTCCAATACGAACACCGTCACCATGAACTCCGATAAAACGGTTATGGTTACCTTCATTGAAATATTACCGATCATCGAGATGTTTACAGCGTCACCTAGCACGATCACCCGGGGTGAATCGACTACGCTTTCATGGGACATTTCCGGCACCAGTTCGGCAAATATCGATAACGGTATTGGGTCTGTTGACGCATCTGGTGGATCCATAAGTGTTTCACTCGACACAAGCACCATCTTCACTCTGACGGCCACGAATTCAGGGGGTCGTGTTAGTGCTTCCCTTTCGGTTACAGTTGAGGAAGTACCTCCTCAATCCCCCATAGCTGACGCGGGTCCGGATCAGGTCGCTAATGAAGGCTCCACCGTCACACTAAGCGGGTTGAATTCGACGGATCCTGATGGGACTATCGATTCCTTTTTCTGGGAGCAGACCGCTGGTAAACTCGTCGACCTATCCAACCCATGGACTCCAGAGGTATCCTTCACATCACCTGATGTAACCATGGATGGGGAATCCCTGTCTTTCAAACTTATTGTAATGGATAACGATGGGATGGAGTCATGGGATGAATGCATTGTAAATGTCGTCTGGGTTAATGAGCCACCAGTGGCAGAGGCGGGTCCAGATCAGAGTGTATTCACTGGTGATGAGGTCGTTTTGGACGCGGCAATGTCTTTGGATATGGATGATGGCATTGCGACCTACTTATGGGAACAGATGGACGGACCCTCTGTCTCACTCTCGGGAGCTGACTCCGTACAAGCAGTCTTTCTGGCCCCGGATGTCGGTGATGCAGGAGAAGCCCTGACATTCGTTTTGACAGTAACAGATAACGGTAAACTTAAGGCTGTAGACACATGCGTTGTCAATGTGGAAAGCTGGACTAACGCCCCACCAATTGCTGATGCAGGCCCCGATCAAGAAGTGAATCAACAGGATATGGTCACCCTGGATGGTTCCGGATCTATGGACTGGGATGACGGGATTCGTTCTTACATCTGGACCCAAACAGTCGGCACACCCATTGTGTTCTCCGATACCTTGGTGGTGAACCCCACTTTCTATGCTCCGGAAGTGGGAATAGATGGGGAAGATCTTGCCTTTGAGTTGACCGTTACCGATCAAGGAGGCTTGAAATCGACGGATAACTGCATTGTTCGGGTTAGGCTAATCCCGGTAGAGCCTCCGTTGAGTGTATTATGGATTGATTCCATCACGGTCGGTCTTCAAAGAAAGGGCGTTAATTATAAAGCAGAGGCGTTTGTGACCGTCCTGGATGAAAACTTCGACCCTGTCAAAGGAGCGACCGTCACTGTGACTTGGACCTTTAATGGAACAAATCCTTATACAACATCAGGTGTAACGAGCAAGAAAGGTGAGGCAAAGCTGAGTTCAAGTCCTGAAAAGGCCGAATCAGGAGATATATTTACCATCGAGATGACTGATGTGGTTAAGGAAGGATACGCGTATGACCCGTTAAGCAGCTTGGCAACCATGGACTCGATCATTATTCCATAGACAGGGAAAAAATTCTAAAATCTTCTGTCAAGAAGAGAATTGAGAAGTAGAAGCAAGACTATTTGCAACCATTGTCTTTAAAAGAGAAAGCGTCGGGAAAATATGAATCACCCTCAATGGAATGGAATTATCGACTTCAGTAAAAAGGGGGACAATCCTATAATCTGCTGTCAAGATCATAAATCTTTCCCCCTTTTATGGCATCTCTCTGCTTTTGAAGAATCTGGCTGTCAAAATCCGCGATTATCCTTCGACATATAGATGGCAAATCATGGATTGAACCAGACCGTACCCAATGCTTTGGATAGTAGAAAAGGCCGTTTGTCAATGACATCCCTTCTTTCACAAACTCTTCTTTGAACATATAAGAGAAGTGTTGATTATCAAACTTGGTGTGAATATTCACGGATAAAACAACACCCGCTCCATCCCCTCCTGTGTTCTTCAGCTTTCCACCTATAACGGTGATATTGTATCTGTAGTGGTCGTTTGACTGGATGACATCATTCAAAGACTGAATCTCTTCCGATAAGTAGCGTTTGATGGGACTCGCTATACTCTCATCACCATGCACATTCAATTTGACCCTGAATTCTAGAGCATTATCGGCAGAGAACGCGAGGCTTGGCATCATCAGAATGCCCACCAAAACAAAGATATAACATATCTTCATGATTACTCCTTTTGTGTTTCATCTCTAGCGAATAAAGCCGATATGGCTGAAAGGATTGCGATTCCGGACGCTGCCAGAAACGCCCATTTAAGACCATCGAGGAAAATCTCCAGTTGATCGGACGTGAATAATCCCGCGTGACCTTGGGTGGTGAAAGGAGCTATATTGTATACAATCGTCCCCGAGATAGCGATTCCAAACACCATACCGACATTGCGCATCATGGCGAGAATGCTGGAAGCGACACCTCGAAATTGCTCCGGAGCGCTACCCATGGCCGCGCTATTCATAGGGCTCTGGAACAAACCGCCCCCCAGTCCACAGACCGCCAAACGCCAGATCATATCTATCGTTTTTGAATCGGCAGTTAATCGGCTAAACATAAATAATCCGAAACTGAGAATGATCATCCCGGTAAACCCAAGTCCCCTCGATCCAATCCGGTCGGAAAGGCCGCCGCTTATTGGTCCCATAAAGAATGTCACAAAGGCGAAAGCCATCATGGTCGTCCCTATCCTGAACGGATCGAACGCCAGGGCGTCCGCTAAAAACCAGGGTGTCAGAAATACGATGCTGTTTAAAGCCACAAAATTCAATAATGAACTCAAACAGGCGAAACTAAACCGCTGGCTTCTAAAAATGGAAAGGTCCAGCATGGGATGATCGGATTTCCGTTCAGTCCGGAAGAATAACCAACCAAATAGGATAATGATCACCAACATAATGACACCCACCTGGGAAAACCAACCCCAGTTTTTTGCCCGGTTGGCGTAAAGTAACATACTGAACAGAAAAACAAAGGCCAGTACCGCGCCTGTGATATCCAAACGTTGTTCTGGATTTCTTTTCCCTTCGGGAATCACGCCATAACCCAGCAGGGTAGCGAAAAAAGCAATGGGCACATTGATAAAAAACACAAATCGCCAGCTAAGAAAATGGGCGATCATCCCGCCCAAAACCGGTCCCATCATCAACCCGACCGCGATCCCACTCGAGTAAATGCCTATCGCTTTCCCCCTTTCTCTTTGTGGAAAGGCCTCTGTGACGATCGCCAAACCCAATGCCATCTGCATGGCGACCATTAATCCTTGTAACGCTCTAAAGAAAACGAGCATCCAGATATTCTGTGAAAATCCGCAGATAAGAGAGGATATGGCGAAACAGATTAAGCCGGTAAGAAAAACCTTCTTATAACCAAAAATATCTCCCAATCGACCATAAAAGAGAATGAAGGAACAAATCGCCAGCAGGTAGATCGTTGGAACCCATTGTGCCAGAGCATAATCCACCCGGAAGTCATCGGCGATAGATGGCAGCACAACATTAACAATGCTTGCATCGATCGGCCCCATAATGACACCCAGCATTACCGTCACAAGTATCAACCATTTGGATGATTTCCGGTTATCCGAGTTTTTCGCTGTTTCATCGGGCATCTTTTTTCTTTTCAACGATATATTTATATGTTTCAGTGATTTGCTTCCTACGCCTGCCACGATTCATGAATCCCTTTTCACTCTTGACAGATGCCTTTTAATGCATGATCCCTTGATGCACTTTTATTCGCCTTTCCATGGATCCGGGCTGCCGCGAGAAGTGCTTGAGCCACTACCTGGTCCATATTGAGATACTGGTATTGGGCCAGCCTGCCCACGAAGGTAATCCCATGTTCTTTTGCGGCCAACCGTCGATAGCGCCGATAGATCTTCCGTGACTCGAGGCTCGGAAACGGGTAGCACGGCTCGCCGGTTGCGAAAGAGAACTCCAAGCCTATGGTTGAAGACATGTGTTGCTGACCTGTAAGGTGACGGAATTCGACGCTGCGCGTGTAAGGAACATCTTCAGACGGGTAATTGATCTGAGGAGTTGCCTGGATCAGCTTCCCGTCCGGCGTGGGGAGATTCTTGAACTCGGTCGCAATAGACCGATAGGGAAGCTTACCGTGACGATATCCGTAGAAGCGGTCGATCGGCCCTGTATAGACCAGATGATCATAGCTGATGTTTTTCGGGAGTTGCTCGAAGTCTTCAGACGTTTGAACCTCGACGTTCGGATGAGAGAGTATCCGTGAAAAAAGCGCTTCATACCCATCCAACGGAATGCCCTGCAGCGGATCGAGATAGTAGCGACTCTCGCGGTTCATCCTGATCGGAATGCGGGCACAGACCGACCGGTCAAGATTCGAGGCATCGACTCCCCATTGTTTTCTTGTGTAGCCGCGGAAAAAGCGTTCATATAGATCGCGCCCGACCTTCGCCACCACGAAGGCCTCAGAAGTTCTCAGGTTATTGGTGCGTTCCGATCGTTCTGCAAGAAACCGCTTCATTTCCCTTGCCGAATTCAACTTCAATCCATACAGACTGTTGATTGTATCCCGATTGATAGGAAAGGGCATAAGTCGGCCGTCGACATTTGCAACTACCCGGTGTTCGTACCGGCGCCAGGATGTAAACCGGGAGAGATAGCTCCATACAGTTTGGGATTTGGTATGGAAGATGTGCGGTCCATAACGGTGACAACGAACGCCATGCGCGTCTGTAAAATCATTAGCCAGTCCTCCGACATAGCTCCGACGTTCGATAATGCAAACGCGCTGTCCTCCTTCCCTGGCTAGACATTCGGCGATGACGCTCCCGGTAAATCCCGCCCCAACAATGAGGGTATCAAAGTGTGCGGCCATAGGATTAACCTTGAAGCCAAGCAGACGTGAGAGGGTAAAGATCCGTCCGGCTGTGAGCAAAACGCCGGCGGCGCGCGGTGAAGGAATCCATGTCCGTTCCTCGAACGAAGCGGAATGGGCTGACAAAATCGATGAAATGATAACGATACAGTGCGGAGATGTCCGAGCGGACAGAAGACTTGTGCCTGAGGCCATCTCGGGCGCCCTGGATGAGCGTAAGAAGCGAACCCGACAGCCTCCAGTCCATTAGGGATCGAAGGAACGCACTCGTGGCAAGATTTATCAGCACAGGGCCCAGGTGTCTGGTGCGGAGCAGTTTCGCCGCAATGTAGCCCAGGCTGCGCGTGTTCTGGAGGTAAAAACGTGGAGTGAGGCGCGTCGCCGGCGCAACCATGTGGTATGCTTCGACCTGTGGAAGGAACAAGTGACGCAGTCCGCGGTCGAGGAGGCGCATCGTGAATTCCAGTTCATGGGCCCAAAGGAATATGCCGGTGTCGAATCCACCGAGGATCTGAACGGCGCGGCGGCTGATCAGGGCCGCGCACCCCCAAAAAGAGAGCAATCCAGTATTGTATTCATCATTGAAAACATGGGCCGGGTCCCTTGTGCTGCGGGCAACGAAAGATACCAGGTCCGCTTGATGTGATACGGCGACCGTGACGGCTATGCGCAGCGAGTCCCCGGACAGGTAACAATCGTCATCAAGCACCAGAAAATAATCCCCTTTCCCTTGGGTAAATCCCAGATTCCAGCCTGAAATCCCCACATTCATCTCACTTCTGATGAGCATCGTTTCGGGATACTCTGAAGTGACCATTTGATCAGTCCCGTCCTGGGACGCGTTGTCGATCACGATTATTTCTAGCCGATCGGAGGGGTACCGGAGTTTCTCACGCAATTTACTCAGAGTAACGGCGAGTAATTCCCGCCGGTTGTATGCCAGCACCACTATTGAAACCCACGGCCACCCTGCGCATTCCATGCCGCTCTCATGAATGTCTGCCGAAAGGATGGACTCGAAGTTGACGGGGCCGGCGCTTACACCCCCGCGCCTTGCTTGCCGCATACGCGTCTCCCTCTACCTTCCGAGGTGTTTTCTCCGGATGAGACAGCCCACCCGGTTTTTCCACCATAATTTGCTGTAAATTTACCCATATATCTTACTCGTTGAAGCGCTTTCGCTTGATTTCGCTCAAATCAATAGGCCCGATTCAATGTTTGTCTGTCATATATTAGAACATAAAGGGATTATCAAGTTTTCTCGTGACTGTTGGTCGTTTTTCAGGCCGGATTTTGTAAACGCTTCTTAAGCCCCCTATCAATCTTTGTCTCCTATTTCGGCTTATCCAGGTAGCACAAAGCAGGGCAACGGTCAACGGCAGCTTAATCCCTTTATGAGAACCCCGCAGAATACCCCGCCATAAATGGCGGGGATGAATGCGGCGCGGGGGTAAGGGGGATGCAATCCCCCTCATT
>JAFGFY010000099.1 GCA_016930795.1 Deltaproteobacteria bacterium | reverse complement strand
TCATCTTTACCTCCTTTTTCACTTTTCATTCTGCTAGCGCCGGCCACGCGGGTTGTTGTAACAAGATGTGATAAGAAATCGCCTTTTCAGGGTGAGTCCTGATCCTTGGCTTTACCGGGGCCGTGCGCGCCGGTTCATGTGACGACAACTTGCTTTCTCAAGAAATTTGACAGGAAACGACTTTATCACCTCCTTTCTGATCTTGCCGACGCCGAACGCGCCGGTCCATGTGACAGGAACGCACTCTTTCACCTCCTTTCTTTGCTTTGTCATAGGCAAAACTGCCTTTGAAAACCAGGTGCGACATGATAAGCGTCGTTAGGTTCAACACATATGCCATAAGATAATGCGGAGACTCGCTAACGTTCAATAGTTGATGTAGAAATGTGATAAGACAACAACCCGCCAAGGCGTGGAAGTATATGGTGATTTCTCTTGTATGTCAAGAAAATAAGGAGACACGTTTCTCAACAGGGGGTAAGGCTTTAAGGTGATGAAATCACTCTGGATTGTCATACACCGGGTGTCGGGGAATAGATGAAGACGGCAGAAGGCGTGTGATAAGCACTTGATTTTTCAGGGAAGGACTACGAAGTGATTTCCCTCAATTAACGCACTCTTTCGACCTGGATGAAGCCTTTCACCCCTTCCGCTGAAAGACGAAAGGATTGACCCCAACGGGAAGGATAGATCCGAACCTTATACCCTACCTTGAGTTCATAACGTTCACCCACCATCTGCTGCCAAACCTGGCCGTTTTCTAGAGTAATCAGGTAACGACCGGGAACGTATTCCTTCACTTTGCTGATGGTCGAATGGAGTTCAACTAGGTCATTTTCATCTTCCCGCTTTTCGGAGGGAAGACCAAAGTTTTCTTCAGTCACACGATCGGTTTTGCTTATGGTTTGCCCGGTCACGGGGACTTGTTCTTCTACCGGCGAACGCTGTACAACCGGAGCATTCGAGCCTGGATCCGATTCCGGTTCACTCAAATCAGCGGCTTCTAGCTCTGACTTACTCTGCTGTGCCTGATCCGCCAACTCATCGTAACAGGCGAGTCGCTCAACGGCTGACCTGATATTGACGCAGGGACTCGCGTCTATGTTCAGCGCCTGATCCACCAACTCATCGTAACAGGTGAGTCGCTCAATAGCGGATTTGATATTGACACAGCGGCTCGCATCTATGTTCAGCGTCTGCTCTGCCATAACAGGACTTGTAGTACCCATTACCATGAATAACATCAAGGGCACTACCAGACCACTCCGTCTCTGATTCTTTGAAATATTCATGTTTCTATTCCTTGTATTATTTTAACTGTCTGTTTTTTTGGTTATTCTAGAATGTAGGGTTCATTGTCTGCAATAATGCCAATCAAAAAATGTTTTATTGCGATGTGATAGGACCCATTTCTATTTCGGTGAAAGAGTCTAGGGTGGTTTTCCTTATGTGTCAAGAAAGAAAGGGCATAGGAGGATTTAGCCTGCTAAGCCCTATCCCCAATCAATTGGAATCAGGATGTGGCTTTAATTTACTGGCAGATCGACTTTGGCAAGCTTCCACGTATCAGAAAATTGAAAATCAATCTTCCAGATCTCAACGAATGGATCGATCAACACCTTCGATTTCAAAAGATATCGGGATCAATGCGTCTTTGCGTTCCAGACTGCAGCTATCGCTGTCCTGTCCTTTCATGCGTCGCAACCGGATGTTGTTGGCGGACATGGTCGTACCAAACTGAAAGTTCGGGTCCGGCACCGCCACCAATACCCGGCCTTCACTTAATCCTCCGTCTTCATCCACATTGGCTTTGATAATGACAGTGACAACAGCTCATTCAAATTACGCGGAGGGAGGGAAAAACACCCGGCGCGTGTCTGGCAGATATTCGCACATGGGTAACGCGCTCTCTGAATTGCTTTGTTCAAAAAAGTAACCGCGCTCAGATTCCCGAAGTTTTAGCGGTTGGAAACCCGCGGGTGGATTTTCCAGTTTACGGTGATAGGTCGTATACAGGGATTCGGCTTTGCGGATCCAGCCTCGCAACTGCCAGGCCAGTGGATACAAACCACTTGTTACCTTTCCTTCTGCCGGGCCCATGTGCAGGGGCGGAGGAGCGTCCTCCCCGCCTCCACGCCACGGGCCACCCGGAAAAGGATCTTGTCCTTCGGCAGGTGGACCCGCGGGAATCAGCGAAGCCAGAGGATCGAGGTTTTCAATCTTGTCGAGTATGAATGGGGGCACGACCTTAAAATTTAAAGTTTCTTGAAACTGAAGCGTTTCAGAATCGGAAGCACAATTTTCCAGAAGATATAAGCTCAAACGCCTGGGCTATGATTTTGAAAAGGTGGTTGAGAGGGTCTGTAAGATATTCCAAATGGAAAAGGAATTCGTAACCGGAAGAGGGAAACAGAGGGATAGAATCCGGGCCAGAGATTTGCTTTGCTATTGGGCGGTGATTGACTTGGGGATGTCGATGCTGGATGTGGCGAGGAGACTAGACATCACGCCTTCAGCGGTGAGTTATTCGGTTCAACGAGGAGAAAAGACGGCAAAAGAAGAGGATTATCAGCTGGAATTGCCGAAATTTTAAATTTTAAGGTCGTCCCCCTTCCCGTTTGGCAATAAACGTCACTGGAGGTGACTCGCCACCGCCGCTGGTTGTCGCCACGGACGCAACTCTACGTCGGGGAGTGTTCATCTTGGTAGTATAAATCAGTTTTAGCCTGTCTCCCAAAAATGTGCCAGTGTACTTGGTTGTGGTACTCATTCCACCAAAACTTGATTTAACCCTAAAGGAAAAATCATTTCCGTCGATTTTACCATCTCTTAACTGAT
>JAFGFY010000011.1 GCA_016930795.1 Deltaproteobacteria bacterium | reverse complement strand
GGTTCATTATGTGATACCAGGCATTCGGGTATTGGATTCTTAATGGCCTGGACATGGAAATATTATAGCTAAATCATTTGCAAGAGTTCGCGGTAGGAATGCCGGTTACCCGGCAACCCCCGGACAGTTCCCAGCGTGCACTGCTAATACACTGGGCTCCTGCCTCGGGTAATGACGCGCAGAGTTATTGGTAAACATGCTCTGCCGTATTCTTGTAGACTCACTTTGCAAGGTTCCCCGGTTCAGTGTCCGGCCCTTGTTTCGTTCTACCGAATTCTCCTTGGCCAGCCCCCTTTTCTCCACTTCCTCCGCCACAGGTTTGTTGTCACCTGTCTTGTTCGGATGCATCCTAGATACTATGAGGCTCTCAGACTCCCTGTATCCGTTCATCACTGCGTTACTCCCTCGGGATTTTCAGCGCGGACCTTAGTGCAATCTGCTAAGGCCGGATGCAGGGCCTCCCGATTCTCGCGCAAGAAGTTTCCGTGCATGCATGAGGTCTCCGACCCCGCCAGGTCCTTATATCCCTCGCCATTATGGCCTATAAGATATTGTCTTCTATGTCTTGAATCATATCGACACCTGGGCTTAAATCTATTACGGGGCTCAATACTCAGCCTACACTTTCCCTTGTCAACGCTTCACCTATAATGTTACCATTATCGGCGCATGACTCAGGGCTGATGTGGATGGCTAGTCCTTCATCATAGGAGACTTTCAGTCCCTACTTCTTGCCGATTTTAATCGGCGCTCTCAAGATTAGATTTGACTCTTTTACTTTTACTTTATGATCCTCGGATCTCTTGTTTCATTTGCCGGAATACAATAAGTCTGCTATCTTCTTTTCGTTCATTTGAAACCTCCTCGTTAAGTGATTTTGTTCTTTCAACATTTTCCTTAACAGGAGGTTTCTCTTTTGGGTAGATAGTAAATTATTTTTTCTTTGATACCCTTGGGGGTAGATACTTCACCTATGTTGTTATATAACGACAGTAAATATTAAAATATCTTTTGTTTAATCGTTTTTATTTGAAAATTAACGGTCCCCCTTTACACAGATAATGTCTGGTATATTGCCTATAAACCCACATATTCATATGAGGAGCCATTTTTTAGCCCGTCAGGGATCAAGGGGGTCCATGGGATTGCATTGAAGCGCATTCCTGTCAGGAAAATACTCACTCGTATTTGCCGTCAGTTTTTTCAAATCACGATATGGCACACAGCCCAGTTCCGTCATGAATCGGTTTTCCATCATGTCTATATAAGTGTTTTGAACAGGATCAGTAACAATAAGGATTTTTTTATCATCAGGCATATTAAAGCGGTAAATCATCCTTGCCGTATTCCGCATATTGGTAGTGGTGTGACGGGCATGAGGCTCGACAAATATTACATGTTCAGGGATATTCAGTTTCCCTGTCATGTACTTCTTCATTTCTATTGCTTCGCAAAAAGGGGTTTTATTGGGGTGCACATGACCTCCTGAAACAACCATAAATGGAGCTGCGCCTGCTCTATAATAGTCTGAAGCAAGTTCACACCTGACAATGGATTGAGGGTCAATAGAAACTCCATCCTTTTCCGGGCCCTGTCCCGGAACCAGTATCACGCTGTACTGGTAATTGTCCCAGTTTACATGTTTAATGCCTTCAATCGCAGTCTTATTGATGCCCTTATCCAGAGGCTCATACCGGGCGGCTTCATCCCGCTGGTTCATCAGCAGGGCACTTATACTCACATTTACCGGGACCTCATAAAAGGCCTTGCCGTCCATATCTCTTAACTCATCAGCCAGCATATTCTTAACGTCTGCCAGAAAATTCCTGTCATCGGCTGGAAATGAAATGGAGTCTATTGCAGCGTAAAAAGGATTTTCACCCTTTATGTAAACATCCAGGATGCGCGTTATACCGCCTGATACACTGTTCCACAGGGCTTTGACAAATTCGGCATCAGGAGATGAGGCATATACATTGTAGTGACCAGAAGCCCTTAATTTCGAGATCATGGCCTTGAACTCATTGTTTTCCCCGGACATTTGCGCAAGTCTGTCTAATATAAGAGCTGTCTCATCGGGTGTCCACATGACGGCCTTAGCATAACAACTCACATCTTCACACTGTCTAAGGGCGAGTTCTATGCGTTTTTTGTGCTGAAGGCTTAACTTCTTCAGGTCCGAATGTCCCCTGATTATTTTTGTAACTCCCGGAGAGTTTTCTAAATAAGTAACAAACGAAAATGCTTTATTTATAAGGATTGAACCAACATGTTCTATTTGCTGTTGCGCATTTAATCGATATGCAAGCAAAAAGATCAGGAAAAAACCAAAAACCAGTATGTTTCTAAGGGACAAATTGTTAGACTTATTTGATTTCATTTTTATCACTCTGGGTTCAATTCCCCGCCGCTTGCGGCATTGATGTCATTCCCGCGCCCGTCCGCCGCAATGGCTTTGCTATGGAGGGTGGAAAAGCGGGAATCTAGATTCCGGATAAGCCCTAATGATGTAAGATATTTCTGAGACAGGACAACAGCATATCGCTTATGGGTGTTTCAGAAGCACCTGGTATTTCAGTTCGACCCATGATCTATTACCCTTTCAAACGATTATGATATGCTGCGAACAGCTATCATCATGATTTCTATAAGCCCGTCCGCCGGGATGCGGGAGACCTCAAGCACAGCACGGGCCGGGAATTCTTCGGCAAAATATTCCTCGTAGATCGTATTGAAATCAGGATAGTTATCCATATCTGTTAGAAATACCTGACATTGCACCACGTCCTTCAGGGAAAACCCGGCGCTTTCCAGGATCGCCTCTTGATTTTCAAGGGCCTGCCGCGCCTGGCTCTCAAAATCTTGACCCGCAAATTTCCCGGTTGCCGGGTCAAGTCCCAGTTGCCCGGAAAGGTATAGGGTATCTCCGGCACGAAACGCCTGAGAGTATGGTCCTATGGCGGCTGGAGCATTTGGGCATGATATAATTTCACGATCATGGGATGTTTTTAAACAACCCGTGGCAACAAGAATAGGGAGAAACGCTGCAAGGATCTTTTTCATTTTAGAGCTCCTTCTAATAAACTTCAAATCTTCTTGATATCAAGACTTTTTGTTGATTCTTACTGACTGTCTGTAGTAAGAGATGACCATATATATCTATTATCGCAAATTACGGATACTGATAAAAAAGGCGCTTGTCAACCATCTATAACCTGTTTTGTACAGGAGTTCCAATTTGTTTTTCAGAAGAGGTGAAATCATGGAGACAGCAATTGAAAGGAATATTGATAATAAAGATAGAAGACGTTTTTTAAAACTCGCTGGTATTGCAGCCGCCGGAGGCGCCATTACTCTGAGTACGGCGTGTCAATCGACATCAAAAAAAGTGCCCTCCATCGATCATAGCCTTTCTGAAAATAGATTTTGGAAGAGAGTCCAGGAACAGTTCATCATTGATCCGAAACAGGTCTACATGAATATCGGAACAACAGGGGCCATGCCTCTCAGGGTGCTTGAAAATTATGACCAGTATAACAGGGTCATTGCCAGACACCCCATGGGTTTTATGGATGAAATGGACTGGGACTTTGGAATGAATAAGCAGAGAGAACTATTGGGCAAGCAGTTCGGCTGCACAAAGGATGAAATCATTTTCACACGTAACACTACGGACGGTCTCAATACGGTTCTCTTCGGCCTGCCGTTTGAAAGAGGCGATGAAATCCTGCTTTCACACCACGAACATGTTTCAGCCCTGTCGCCCCTTAACATTCTCAAGGACCGGTTCGGCGTTGTATTGAACGAAGTGGAGATACCTGTCCTGGATCTTGAAGAAAGTGATCAGGTGGTTGAGGCATTTAAGAAACAGATCTCTCATAAAAGCAGGGCCATACTTTTTTCCCACATCCCCTATAAAACCGGAGTCCGTCTCCCGGCCAGGGATATCTGTAAGTTGGCGCGTGATAATGGGTTGATTTCTATAGTAGACGGGGCGCATTGCTCAGGTATGATCGAACTGGACTTCAGAGAAATGGGGTGCGATTTCTACGCAGCGTCAGGTCACAAATGGCAGTGCGGTCCCGGTGCGACTGGCATCCTATATATTCGAAACCATGGAGACAACCTTCCTTTACTCTGGCCCCAGAACAGTTGCCTATATCAATTTGTTTCACAACCTGTTCATAACGATCGTTCGAAAATATCGGATATTTCAAGCCTGTTTGGGCTTCGTGGTCAGGAAAATTACCCCGCTCTTCAGGCCATGCTTGATGCGTGTGATTTATGGGAGGAGATTGGCCGGGGTCGTATCGAAGCCTATGTCTGTGAGTTGAGTTCTTATCTGAAAAAGAGAATCAAACAGGCTTTCGGGAAATCCGCATCACTTTTTTCACCGGATATACCTGAATTTACCTCAGGCCTTACATCTTTTAATCCTTTTCCGGATGTGAGCGATCAGAAAAAGATTGAGGAATTTGTCGATCGCCTGAAAAAGGAGATGGGGTATGTGATCCGATTTACCGAGTTTAATCTGCGCAAGGGGGATCCAAAGAGCACTTATGCCTCAAGAATTTCCACACACCTTTTCCATGATCAAAAACAGGTTGATGGTGTGGTGGAGGCTATGTATCACATATGGAAAACAATGTAATGTAGAATAGTTCACAATTAAAGACCAGCAATTCACTTGTTAGGAGTAATGTGTTGACAATGCAAGGGAAAACAACCTGGTTTTACATCTTGACACTCAAATTCGACCTCCATATACTCAACTACTTATAAAGGAATCCTTATAGCGAGCAAGCAACCCTTGAAGCGGAGGTGCAACATGATAAAAAAGATATGGCCCGTAGCATTGATGATTTTTTTTATCGCTGTATGTTCGACGGCGTATTCTTCTGAAAAAAAACTGAGGGTATTGAACCCGACACCGCCGAATAGAATGGTCGATCGCGTACCGCTCATCCCCCGTCTCGATACGCTGGAAGGAAAAACCATATTCCTGGTGGATATCGGTTGGGGAGGTCCGGAGGCGGCTCCCAGCATCTATAAGGAAATGAAAGCCTGGTTTGCCCAGAATATGCCGAGTGTGAAAGTGGAAGTCCGATCAATCAAGGGCTCCTACATGATGGACCAGCCGGAACTCTGGAAGGAAATATCCAAAAAGGGTGACGCGGCCATGTTCGGGATATCCGGTTGAGACAGCTGCACTTCGGCCGTGAGCCGAAACTGCAAAACCATGGAACAGCAATACAATATCCCCTCAGTTGGTGGCGCGGCAGCCAATATCATACATTACGCCCTGAATCACGATTTTAAGTATACCAACGGATCACCTATTCGATACATAGCCTTTCCTTTTCCGGTGGCCGGGCAACCTCAATCGGTCCACCATCAATACATATTTGAGGGAAAAGACGTGGTAACCGGAAAACCGATGATGCAGGCATTTATCGACGCCCTGACCCTTCCCCTGTCGGAAAATGAGAAATACAGAGGACCAGCACCTGAACCTCCCGCGGGGGCATCACGTTTTCTCGGACCGGATACGGAAGAGAACCTGCACCAGCTTTTCAAGGACCTGGATTATACGGACTATCTTCCCATTGTCCTCCCGACTGAAGAACGTGTGGCCAATATGCTGAAAGGGACTTCCCATGAACCGGACGAGGTCATCAAGACACTGGACTGGCCGGGAGGCAAGCGGGAAGTAACCGTGGAAAGGGTGGCGACCTGCGCGGTTATGGCCGGCGCCAGACCGGAACACCTTCCGGTGATCCTCGCACTGGCCAACCATGTCCCTTTTGGAAATTCCACATCCTCCATGGCCAACATGATCCTGGTCAATGGACCCATACGGGACGAAATTAACATGAATTACGGTACCAACGTCATGGGGCCGCATAATGAAGCCAATTCGGTGATCGGCCGAAGTTACACCATCATGTCCAAAACCATCGGTGGTTTGCACAGCGAAAAAACGACGTGGAGCAGCCTGGGAAGCACCATGCAATACAACAATGTCTGCATCGCGGAAAACGAGGAGAGGCTACCGAATGGGTGGGAGCCTTTTCATGTGCAGATGGGGTTCAAACCTGAAGACAGTGTGATATCCGTGGGAATCGGTTGGTCATATATTTCCGGCGTTGTGATGGCCGTTCGTGAGCGCCCCGTCCATACGATCATGGGCGACTATATGAAGACTCTCATGATGGGATCGGTTACCGTCATTATGGATCCGACTGTTGCCGATCTTCTCAAGGAGAGCCTGGGCTTTCAGACGAAAAACCAGCTAAGCAAGTGGTTCGCGGATAATGTTGAAACAACTGATTTTTCTTCGGGTAAAAAGATCAAACCCTTCCAGGAATCCAGAATAAAAATAGTCGTGACTGGAGGAGGAGTTCAAACCACCTGGTTTGTGACGGATTTCATGATGGGACCGGGTATGATGGGGGGGAGTACGCTTATTGATGACTGGCGGTAAAATCAATGGGCAATGAACCCTTCGACAGGCTCAGGTCCCTGACAAATGTCACAGGGCAATGATCAATGAGCAATGACAAAAAAGGGGCGTTCGCGCAGAGGATGAAATGAAGTCATGCACGCTCAGCACGAACGCCCCCACTTTCGGGATGGTCAAAAGATTCCCCTAATTTCTTAACGCCGTTTCGCTGTAAACAGCCATTTAAGCGCAGGCGAGAATGGCTCTCTTGACCATCGTCCGCGCGATCTGTATCTTCCATTTGTTTCTATCGCCCGGAAGGGCCCTGGCTTTTTCAACAGCCGCAGCACCGGCAGCATCCGCGTTCTTTTCGTTGATAGACTTTCCCTTGATCAATTCTTCTGATTTTAAAGCGCGATAGGGTTTATTGTGAACCGCGTTGAGGCATATCCGCGCGTCTTTCTTCCCAACCATCGCGGCACAGTTCACAATGGGAAAATCTATGGACTTCCGAATGGCAAATTTGATGAATGAACTCTTCATTCCCTTAGTCGGTGTCGGCACCTGGATTTCCGTAACGATTTCGTCCATGTCCAGTATGGTCGAGCCCGGTACAGCCACATCCCAGAATTGCTCAGCATTAATCAGTCTCTTGTTCGTTTTGATCCTGGCGTTCAGTGCCACCAGGGCCGGTGCCGTATCGCTTGGATTGACCGCCAGGCATTTTTTGACCGCCCCGAATATGGAGTGGTACCGATTGTCCCCCGCCATGGCGTAGCATGTTCTGCCTCCCTTGCGCAGGCAATTGAACCTGTTGTCGGGATTCCGAAAATACCAGCATCTCGTGAGTTGGCAGATATTACCGCCGATTGTTCCCATCTCCCTGATGTGCGGGGACGCCGTTCGGTGTGCCGCCTCTGCAAGCGCCGTATACTTAGCACTTACCACATCACTCTTCGCAATGTCTTCCAGCCTGGTTAAAGCGCCGATTCTGAGCATACCCGATTCTTCCTTAATGTAATCCAGGTCGGAAATGGTCTTGATGTTGACCAGGATTTCAGGATAGTCCGGCAATATCTCGAATCTCATTGTGCCCAGAATATCCGTACCGCCGGCTATGATCGCCGCTTTCCCTGCCTTTAGAATAGAGGCCGCTTCATCGACTGTCCCAGCATTCACATGTGCGAATTTCTTCCATGTCTTCATATCTATTTCCTCTTTAAAGCTTCAGCCGCCTCCAATACGGCCGGTGGATGTTGCTGGTAGGTGCCGCATCGGCACAGGTTGCCGGCAAGGGCATCCCGAACGTCAGCCTCGGTAGGATCAGGGTTTCTGTCCAAAAGCGCTTTGGCTGTCGTTACAAATCCCGGGGTGCAATAGCCGCACTGGAAAGCGTTCCACTTGATATAGGACTGAATGATCGGATGCTTGGCCTTGGCAATGCCTTCAGCCGTTTCAATAATAGCGCCATCGCATTCGCAGGCCAGGGTTAAACAGGAAAGAACCGGCCTGCCGTTCATGATCACCGTGCAGGAACCGCAAGCGCCATGTCCTCCGCACCAGTCTTTTGGGGAAGTCAGACCGATCTCATCCCGCAGGAGCTGTCGCAGACTCCAATGGGGTTCAACCCTGAAGCCATACTTCCCTCCATTGACCGTTAGCTCTATCGTGGTTATATCGGCTGATTCCTCTGAGCAGGGGTCTTTTGCGACGTCACTCTCTTTGACCTGCTGTTGTGCTTCTGTCTCGGACGCAAAGGCTATGGAGCCCATGGTGGATCCGCCGATGACCAGGCCGGCATCCCTTAGAAATTCTCTGCGGGATATGTGTCCGAACCCTTCTTTTCTTTCACCTTCGTTCGTCTTCTTCTCTTTTTCTGACATAACAACCCCTTTCTCAAATCTTCCCGAGGGCTTTGAGGACTTTGTCGGGAGTCACCGGGTAATCCAGGACCCATTTCCCGGTCGCATTGTATACCGCACCTGCGGTGATACCCGATAGAGAGGCGCCGGTGTCTTCTCCAACGCCGCAAGCGCCGTAGGACGAATAACCCAGGTGGCTTTCATTGATAATGCACTTGATCTCCGGGTAATCATTCATCGTCCCGATATTGTACCCGATATTGTTGAAATTCAATCCGACACCGGTTTTCGGGCAATAGATCTTTTCTTCAGTCGCGCTTCTTCCCAAACCCATAATGGCGCCGCCATATTGTTGTGCTTCCGCTCCGCGCCGGTTGAACAGATGCCCGACATCATTGACACACACCAGATTGGTAACCATGACTTCCCCGGTCTCCACATCCACCTCCACTTCCATGAAATGGGCCTGCCGGCTCATGATATACATCTGGGGGTGTGGCTTGCCGTTCAGAGTCAACCCGGATAGAGCAGGAACAGTGGGATGAATGATCGCAGGATCATCTCCCCAGAACGCACTGGCCACTTCCCTCACGCTTCTTCTATTGATTGGGTTGGCTTTTTCAAAAACATAACCTTCTTTGACGTCAAGTTCGTCCGCTTTTTTCCCGGGGAACATGGACTGGCCGGAACCGGATTGGAGTCCCGGCATCATCGGGACGCCGGAAGCGGGTCGAACAGCATAATCGATGATCTTTCGTTTCAGCTCTCTGGCCGCGCTTACCAGTTGAGGCGTGTTCTGGCTGATTCCCATGGATCCGCCTGGAACCCAAAAACGGTATGTGTTCGCGTCGGAACGCTGTTGCTGGACCACGATGTCTTCATATCTTAATCCCGCTTCCGTCGCGACAGAGTGACGGAAGGCCGATTCGGTATCCATTCCGTGATCCGCGCGCATCCCTATGATCGTGAGTTTCCCGTCGCGCAGTATCAGGCAGGCGAATTGTCTGCCCGAAATCCAGCTCCATTCATTGATATGGACAAATCCAAGTCCATGCATCCTTCCGTTCGGCAACTTCCTGGCGCCAGGCGCATGCCATTTTTTGTCCCAATGGATCGCTTCTTTTCCCAATTTGATCACTTCCCTCAGGCTCTGCCTTTGGGGAAATCCATTCTCCTTTTGATACCGCGTGATCCAATCCCAATCGTGTTCCCGGCATCCGTCGTTCTTAAGGGCGACTTCTGTCGGGTCCAGGCCAAATTCCGCGGCGACGTGATCAAACATGATGTTGTGCGGAACGCAGCACTGCGAGCCGTGCCGGAAGCAAATGTGATGGCCTTGATTGATCAGAGCCCATTCCTGGGTGTTGCGCAAGTTTGGAATTTTCGTGGATTCATGCGTTTTATCAATATGAAGCTCCCCAAAAGGTCCCACGACATGCCAGTCGCAAGCCGTAATGGTTCCGTCTCTCTTAGCTCCCACCTTGCATCGATAAATTGCCGCGTCATCCCCGGTGAGGTAAAAATTACTTTCATCGTAAACCAATTTCACCGGACGGTTTTGAGCTCTCTTTGCAAGGATTGCGGCCATGCGTATAAACGCCGTGGAGTATCCAAGCCACGCTATGCCGCCGTACCAGGCGCCTTGATACGGCATGGTTACACTGATCTTGTTGGCCTCGCAAATGGGGGGAAGGGGATCTTTTCTATCTTTTGGCGGGGATTTTATATCAGCTTGTATACTTCCATACCCGAGTGAGACAAATGACAACCCTATTGAAGGAAGGCTCGGATTACTCAGCATCGGCTCAACATGGGCCGTATGATGGGGCCAGATATCGAGGAAATCCCCTCTCCATTGGACGACACAAGCCATCGCTTCAACACCCGCCGTTGTATTGGGTGCTCTCGTGATCGTGTACTCGATGATCTTGTCCGCCTCGGCGAATCCTTTCTGGATATCGCCGATTTCGGTCGTATTGGTCTGGACAATATTCGGATCCTTGGCGCTAGGATTCAATCGCACAATGTCGGGCATGATCTTGGGCGCATCCGGTTGCAATGATTCTTCCATATCCAGAATGAAAGGCCGCTCTTCCCATTCTATGACTATCAGCCGGAGCGCGCGATCGCATATTTCTTCGCTATCCGCCACGACCACGACTCCCATGGGTTGTTGAA
Organism: Deltaproteobacteria bacterium; assembly: GCA_016930795.1. Taxonomy (GTDB): domain Bacteria; phylum Desulfobacterota; class DSM-4660; order Desulfatiglandales; family HGW-15; genus JAFGFY01. The sequence continues at coordinate 14,625 of JAFGFY010000011.1, read as the reverse complement.
AAAAATCGCTTGTTCCGGGAAGAGTCAGGATATTGTATTGGCTGGAACAATATCCGCCCGTGGAGTTTTCAAAAACAATATCCGGATCGTTGTACTTCAATATGTCTCGGACTCCGGTCAGCGCTTCGGCTTTGCTCGTATCCATACTCACAATTTTGGCGTGGGCATAGGGCGATGTCAGTATTTTGGCATACAACATACCGGGAAAATCCAAATCCCTTGTATAGACCGCCTGGCCCGACACTTTGTCGTGAGCATCCTGGCGGGATGAGGTGTGATCGAGGGCTGAAAAACCTTCAGGCGGCTTCCAAGTCCAGGGCTTGTAGTCTTCAGGCATATGTCCCCTTTTTCGTGTATGCGACGTATCGAGATAATTGAAAAAACGTGCTTTTTGATCAGCGAAATATAGAGAATTCGCAATTGTATGTCAAACAATATTTAATTTTGGGATATTGAGGATTCAATACTGATAACGACTATAATGTTAGCAGGTCTTTTACAGTCATGATGATAGACTAGGATGAGAGACAGAGAGCGGAAAGCAAGATAGAGACTAGGCAGATCTCCAACACTCAAGAATCTCATTTGACGATACGACTTCCGCGAAAAACATATCCAGGTTGAGAAGAGACCATTTTTTGGCATCAGTGCTCGTCCCTTCCGTCAGATCGGATGGTATGACAATGTAGTATTCTCTCATGAAGCCGTCTCTGGCCGTGGATTCCACGCACACGTTTGTGGCCAGGCCGGTGATAATTAACGTATTGATTCTCTTAGACCGAAGGAATGGATCCAGGTAGGTGGAAACAAAGCCCGAGTACTTGTGTTTGGGGATCACAATATCCCCCGTCTGGGGTATCACTTCATAGGGTTCCGCGAGGGCCGGGTCATAGGATCGCTCCATTTTGATACGGTTGTAAATATCATCAACTAATGGTGAGGTGAATTCGGGTTTTTTGATCATTTGCAGATGAATAATATGTTTCAGGGTCTTCCGCGCCTCTTTCAGGAATGAATTGAGTCTCTCAGCCAGCTTCTGAGCTGATCGGATATCAAAGCCCCTTTTATGAAAAACGCCTCCTTCACAGCAAAAATCCTTTTGCATATCAATAATAATAAGGGCTGTTGATTCATGATTCAGCTTGGCCCTCAGGCAGGCCAGCCCGTTTCGATCTCTTTTGCTTTTAGCATTCAAGGGATTTTCTCCTTAGAGTCTTCATCAGGGTTTCGGCTACCGCGACAGCAAACTCTTTACTGTTAATGTCCGAATCAATCCTGATGATTTCTATGCCAGGATCAAGGCTTCTTTTCAGGGTATTCGCGAACATCTTGTCCGCTTCGGGGTCGTGCAAAGGACCGCCTTCCACACTCAGGGATGAGAAGCCACGCAGTGGAACGACTACCTTTACTCTTTCTTTGTCTTTGTAGCGATTCAGTCGTTCAGCAGCAGAGGATGTAACAAACTCCAACTCTTCAGCGCTCATTCTGGCATGCGCCCTCGGTTGTTCCTGTATATATAATTTCCTCTCCGCGAGTTTCCTCGATTCCCAGAGAGGATCGCCATTGTCCTTTCTTTCCACCGGACCACAGCTTATTATGTCAAAACCGCCCGGACAAAGGATATAGGGAATCGATAGCTCCGAAGCGATATCCAGACGGTTCGGGCCGGAGTTGTTCCTGTTTCCGCCCAGCAGATACTCGCTGAAGGCCCCAGGGACCAGATCTATGAACCCCTGAAACCCACCTTGAGGAATGATTTCCATGGCCGCCATATCCCCCACACCATTCGCGTGAAAGGATACGAGTTCATATTCTTCTTCCAGGAGTTCACGTATATAGTGGGCGCCCTGATCGGTAAAGCCGAATTCTGTAACAGCAATAGACGGTTTCTCTTCAAGTCCGGTATTTACATCTCCCTCCACCATACCGGAAATAGCGTCCGCTCCATTAAGGGCCAGCTTTCGGACAAGGGCATTCATACCCACCGTATCCACCACCGCGTGCATGACAGTAATGTCCTTGACACACACAAATTCAGCATACTTGTTCGCGTGTACGGGCAAGGCCATGGCGCTGGAAATGATCATCTTCGGAAGACCGAAAGGAAGCTCTTTCATGGCGGGGAGCGATATCATGGCGCCGGTCAGACCGGTCACAGCGATCATTCCCTGAAGATCCCCTTTTCCATGAAGGGCCATGACTTTTTCTCTCAGGCCTTTGGCCATGATGGAAATAGCCTCTCCTCTTCGAGCCGGGAGATATTCTGCCAATCCAGTGCTGGGACCGCCACCCAATTCCGACAATTCACCGTGGTCAATCTCCGCCGTAAGCGAAGGGATGATAGCCCCTGTTCCGATACTGATATCGATCAGTAAAGCCTTATGTCCGTGTTGTTCAATCCGTTCCTTGATGAGGCTTAGGGCTTGTTCCCGTTCATCCATCATGCCTACAATTGCAATGGCCATTTTGTCCTCAATGTAAAAGATTTGATCTTGGCTCAATGATTCCCCTGACCCCCTGAATCCTTGAATCCTCGAACCCTGATTTTTCAGCTACGACCTAAAGCCTTTTTAAGAGACCCTGTAATCGCGACGGCGAATTCCGGATCATTAATATGATATGGCAATGCCGTTATGGGAGTGTCAGCGGGACAGTGTTTTCGCAATAGCTCTTCGAAAATCGGCGGCATACTTAAATCATGCAGATGACCCTGTTCACTGTCGTGGTTACTGAATCCCTTCAACGGGATGAAAAACTCCGTGGGCGTCCTGATATCTGAAAAGGCCTTACCGAAATACTTTGCGACCTCCTCCATCTCCTCCGGACCGGTTCGAACAGCCGTAAGCTGGGCATTGTGAACATGATATCTCTTGCCGGGGAATTGCCGCTTGGCCGCTTCAAGAGGACCGCCCACCATAAAATCGAGATTTCCTGCGGCGAAAAATACCGGTATTCCCTTTTTGAGCGCCGATTGACACCTGTCCGGAGTCGCGGCGAACAGACCATGGTAGATGAAATCGGTTACCTCGATGATTGACAGATCAACAACCGCTGCCACATTTTTTTCGAGAACCAGTTCATCCATGGCCGCACCGCCTGTTCCACTGGTATGGAATATGATGACCTCATACCCGATTTTTTCCATCTCAGCGCGAATCATCCTGGAGCAGGATTCAACTGTCGCCAGCATGGACATCATGATAATCGGTTTTTCGCCTTCGGTCGATTTCTGATACGATTTTGCCATTCCAGCAACCGCGCTTGCCCCGTTTCTTAGAACAGTCCCAGTAATTGAGTTAAGGCCCGAAATATCGGCGACAGAATGAAGCATCAGGATGTCCTTTGTCCCGACATAGGGTTTGACCATGCCTGAAGCCATAGTGGAAATCATGACTTTTGGCAGACCAAAGGGGAACTCCCTCATTACCGCGGTTCCAAGACCTGTTCCCATGGAGCCTCCGAGAGAAATGATCCCATTGATCTCTGTCTTTTCAAAAAGAGCTTTTGCACAGATAATCGAACCCTTGGTCATCGCGCTCAGGGCCTTGCCTTCGTGTCCCAAAGCTCGAACAGCCTCCAGTGTTGTCCCGGCTTCTTTGGCCACATCCTCCGGGGCTATGGTAACCTCTCTTTTTCCGCTTTCACGAACACTGGGATCTAAAATGAGTGTGTTTATTTCCATGTCCTCGAGGCACTTCAAGATATACTCAGCTTCATCGATTTTTGTATCCAATGTCGCGATTAATAATACTGTGGGGTTCTTAGGCATTGTTCCCTCCTGGTTGGGTTGACTTAAATTAAAGGCCATTAGGGCTGGCTACCTAGGACTAAAAGAATCAGTTAAAGGATACGTTTTGCGAGCTTGAAATGAGAGGAAAGCCCGTCCTATGCGAGAAATCCGATTCAGCAAATATTCTCGTATTGTATAAGGAGGTCTGTTTCGTATGTCAATAGAAAGTAGCCGAGAGTCAAGAGGAGGCTTGACCCTTTGATTTGCATTCTGTAATAATGATAACTAATAGAAAACTCTTCTTTTATTGACAATATGTCCTTTTTTTAATCAGGCGTACACAAAGGAGATCCTCCCATGAGCAACAAGATATATTTCGTGGATCAAACCATAAGGGATGCTCAGCAGAGTCTATGGGGCAATACGATGCGGACCGATATGATCACACCAATAGCAGAAACCATGGATCAAGTCGGGTACCGGAATATTGCCACTGTCGGGTCTCAGGCCTTCAAAGTCGCGGTGCGAAACCTGGGAGAGGACCCATGGGAGAGGGTCAGATTGCTTTCCAGATTACTGAAGAAAACCCCCATTCGAGGGTCTTACCAGATTGGCAGTCTCTCATCCTTTGACCTGAGCACGCCTCGGGAGATCATCAGTCTGTGGATAAAAAATTCCGTGGCAAACGGAATGCGGAGCTTCTGGATCTGCGATTATCAGGATGACATTGAAAAATTCGTTTATTTTGCCAAGATCGCCAAGGGATTAGGGGCAGAGATTGTGACTTCCCTGATGTACTCGAGAAGTCCTGTCCATACCCTGGAACACTGGGCTAGGAAGACCAAATTGATTGCCAGCACAAAAGAATATGTTGACCGTATCATGATCGAAGATGCGTCGGGAGTGATCACTCCGGAACTCACACGGGAGCTGATCAGGAAGGTCACGGCCAATTGTGACGGAATTCCCATTGAATTCCATTCCCACTGTAATTCCGGCATGGCAACCCAATGCTACATGGAGGCCATACAGGAGGGTGTTACCACGGTCCATACGGCAGTGGAACCCCTGGCAAACGGCTCATCTTTACCTGCCACGGAAAACATACTTAAAAACGCGCGCTACCTGGGATTTACATCGGATATCAATGAAGATGCCCTTGCAGCCGTTTCCGACCATTTCAGAAGGGTTGCTCGGGAAGAGAACCTGCCCATAGGGAGTCCTGTGGAATATGACCTCTATCATTTTGAGCACCAGGTGCCCGGCGGTATGATCTCGAACCTCACAAGGCAGCTTAAGGAAGTGGGGATGGAGGACCGGCTGGACGAAATATTGGAGGAGATTATTCAGGTCCGTAAGGAACTGGGTTATCCTGTTATGGCCACACCCTTTTCTCAAATAGTGGGTGTTCAGGCCATGGAAAATGTTGTTTCCGGCAAGCGTTATGAACGAGTTACCGACGAGGTCATAAAGTATGCGCTCGGGCTCTATGGTAAACTGACTGTCCCTGTTGATGAAAAGATCATGGAACGGATCAGCCAGCTGCCCCAGACCGATGAATTCAGGGGCTGGAAGCCCGAAAACTACTTTAAACCAATCGATGAATTCCGCAAGGAATTAGGCCCGGATCTTGAAGACGGAGATCTTTTACTGACAATTCTCATACCGGGATATAAGAAAGAGGAGCTTTCAAAAAAGCCCGCCCCGGTCAAGACATCCGTTAGCAAACCGAAGCCTCCCGCGACTCAAGGCCATGTGATTCCCACGGAATATCGTGTGGAAGTGGACGGTGAAGAATTCAACGTCAAGGTTTCTCCCCTGTTTTCTAATGAGAGTACAGGATCGAATCCGGGCGCCGGTTCTGCAGTGCAAACCCGTTCAACCCCTGGAGAAGTTCCTGAGGGCGCAATGATTTCAGACATTGCCGGGCTGGTCATTTCTATTAAGGTCAAGAAGGGAGATAGGGTTAAAGAAGGTGATGAACTGATGGTCATCGAGTCCATGAAAATGATGCGTCATTATTCCGCGCCCCATGGAGGTGTTGTAAAAGAAATACCTGTAAAGGAAAATCAGGCCGTCAACGCCGATGATGTCCTTTTTATAGTGATTTGAAATGCTGAAAAAAATACTCATAGCCAATCGTGGTGAAATAGCTGTACGTGTGATGCGGGCCTGTCGTGAGCTGGATATTCCATGCGTGGCCGTCTATTCCGAGGCCGATAGGGATGCCCTTTTTGTGAGATATGCTGATGAGGCATATTGCATTGGTCCTGCTAGGGCCTCGGAAAGCTATCTCAATATTGAGAAGATCATTAAGACGGCCCTTGAAAAGGGCGCTGATGCTATTCACCCGGGTTACGGATTTTTAGCGGAAAACTCTGAATTTGCCGCTGCAACCAAAGCGGCAGGCGTGAGATTAATCGGTCCCTCCAGCAGGGTTATGGCGCTTATGGGCGACAAGGTGGCCGCGCGCAATGTCATGGCAAAAGCCGGAGTGCCGGTGGTACCGGGCACGGATTGCTGTATAACTGATCCTGACCAAGCGCTGAAAACAGCATCCAAAATAGGGTATCCGGTGATCATAAAGCCGTCAGGCGGCGGCGGCGGTATAGGAATGACTGTTGTTCCCGACGAAAAGGGACTGACAGATGCCCTGAAAGACACTCAGAAGATCGCTGCCAACACCTTTGGGGTCGATGACGTCTATATTGAGAAATACCTGCCCAATCCCAGGCATATTGAGTTTCAGATCCTGGCTGATTCCCATGGCAATGCCATCCACCTGGGAGAACGGGAGTGCTCTGTTCAGAGAAGGCATCAGAAATTGATCGAGGAATCGCCTTCACCCGTGGTTACACAAGTGCAGCGCGAGAAGATGGGAAATCTTGTAGTCGGGGCAATCAGGTCAGTGGGCTATGAGTGCGCGGGAACCGTGGAATTCCTGTATTCAGAAGGCGAATTTTATTTTCTAGAAATAAACGCCCGTATCCAGGTAGAGCATCCGGTAACCGAAATGGTCACAGGCGTGGATATTGTGAAGGAACAGATTCGTATCGCTTCTGGACTTCCTCTCAGTGTTTCGCAAGAGGAGATACAAATGCATGGAAACGCCATTGAATGCCGCATTAATGCTGAAGATCCTTTGAATGATTTCGAACCCACCCCTGGCAAACTCACGGGGTATCATAGCCCTGGGGGGACTGGAATAAGGGTGGATAGCGGCGTATATTCGGGCTTTACAGTGCCTCCCTATTACGATCCCATGATATCCAAGTTGATCGTATGGGGAAAGGACCGGAAAGAAGCGATGGACAGAATGCGCAGGGCTCTCTATGAATATGTTATTGCGGGAGTCCGGACAAATATACCCTTTCACAAGGCCGTGATGAAAAATTCAAGGTTTATTAGGGGCGAGATAGGGACTCATTTTATTGAAGAGGAAACCGGACTCATAGAGGACATTAAGGACCTCCTTGCGCAGGAGCAGACTTTGGGAGATAAGCTATCCTTAAAATCGGGTAAAAAAGCCAGGGTAGCAGCCATTGCGGCAAGTGTGGTGGCTAGTCAGTTCAACAAACATCAAGGGACAGAATCACGATAATTGGTAGATGTAAAAATGCTAGCTGATACTGGATATGAGATGCTGGATACTGGCCTCTGGATACTTGTCTCTGGTTTTAATTATCTAGTATCCAGAATCTAGGATCCAGTATCAACTTTACGAAAGCGACATAACATTGCGTTGACTCTTTGCCAGCCAAAGGCAATCAAATTAACTAATGGAGAAACACACATGATCGGCATTACATCAATTGGGGCCTACATTCCCATGTACAGGCTCCAGCGTGAAGAAATCGCCAGGATGTGGGGAACGCAGGGTATTGGAGGGGAAAAAGCGGTCGCCGGCTATGACGAAGACTCAATCACCATGGCGGTGGCCGCGGTCAGAGAATGCCGGCGGCGTTGTGCGGGGAGCGCGGAAGGACTCTACTTTGCCAGCACAACCGCCCCATACCGGGAGAAACAGAGCGCGGCCATTATTGCCAGTGTGGCCGGGCTCGATCGAGCATGCGTCACAGCCGATTTTGCCAATTCCCTGAGATCAGGTACAACGGCACTGAAAGCAGCCCATGACGCAATAAAGAGTGGGTCGAACAGTCAGGTCCTGGTGACTGCCTCTGATTGCCGTCTGGGAATGCCCAAAGGCCGCTTTGAACAGCTTTTCGGTGACGCTGCGGCCGCGGTATCGATCGGTTCAGAGGGGGTCATCGCGGAAATTGAGGCCTGCTATTCTTTATGTAGTGATTTTATCGATGTGTGGCGCACAGCATCGGATCGTTTCGCTCATTCAGGCGAGGGGCGGTTTATCAATGATGAAGGCTATTTTCCTATCATGCAGGAGGGCATTTCCGGTACCATGAAGGCCCACTCCCTCAATCCGGATGATTTCTCTAAAATCGTCTTCACGGCATCCGACGCCAGGCAGCATGCTGATCTGGCCAAAAAGCTTCGGTTTGATTCCTCTCAAGTCCAATCTCCTTTTTTCTCAGAGATCGGTCATGTTGGGACCGCCGGAACGCTGGTCATGCTTATCGCCGCCTTAGAGGAAGCAAAACCGGGAGACCGGATTCTATTGGCGAACTATGGTGACGGCGTAGACACATTCATCCTGACGGCCACAAAATCCATCACTGACTTCCCCTTTAAACCGCTTATCGAGGACCAATTGAAGAACGCCCGCTCCATCGATTACGGCACCTATCTGAGCTGGCGTGATCTTATGCCCCTTGACACTGAAAACCTTCCCCCGAGGAACGCCCTATCTCTTTCTAGCCGGTGGCGTGAGCGAAAAATCATTTCCACATTAACAGGTGTAAAATGCAGAAAATGCGGGACTCCCCAAATTCATACCATCGGACAAAACATCAGAATTTGTGTGCAGTGCCAGTCTAAAGACAATTTCGACGAGTACAGGTTCTCTGATAAAAAGGCCACTCTGTTTACCTATGCCATTGATCATCTTCAGCCCACCAAGAATCCTCCCGGACTTAATGGCGCCATAGATTTTGAGGAAGGCGGCCGACTGTTATGCGAGTTAACAGACTATGATCTGGACAAGGTTGAAATCGGCATGCCGGTTGAGATGACCTTTCGAAAGATGACTCTTGATGACGACTTCATTAATTACTTCTGGAAGGCAAAACCGATCGTTGATTAGGTTTGTTATTACTTTCAGACCCTTGAATCCTCGAATCCTTGGCCCCTTTCAATAAGTGGAACTGAGAAAGCAAGAGCCTGAGGTATTAGAAAGAGAAGTTGTATAAAGAATAAAGCTGGCGATAAAAATGAGGTTTATATGGAAAGCATTAGGGATCGAGTAGCCATCATCGGCATGGGTTGTACCAGGTTTGGCGAGCGATGGGACATGGGTGTTGAGGATCTTTTGGTGGAAGCGGCCTATGAAGCCTTTGAGGACGCCGGCATCCAACCAAGCGATATACAGGCGGCATGGTTGGGAACCGTCTTTTCGGGGATCACCGCTCTTACCATGTCTCCCCTGGGGCTTCAGTACATCCCCATGACTAGGGTTGAGAACATGTGCGCCACCGGTTCAGAGGCCTTGCGGGGCGCCAGTTATGCTGTTGCGTCGGGCGCCTGCGATATCGCCCTGGCCATTGGCGTGGAAAAACTCAAGGATTCAGGGCAAACCGGTGTAAAGGGGCCGGCCATTGTGGGTGATAACGCGGATGGCAGTTCAGGGATCGGCTCAGGTTTTAGCGCGCCGGCCTCTTTTGCCTACCTCGGCACCCGTTATTTCCACCAATACGGACTGGACCCTGATCACGGAAAGCACCTTCTTGCCCGGATCGCGGTAAAGAACCATCACAACGGCAACCTGAATCCCAAGGCCCATTTCCACAAAGAATTGACCGTGGAACAGGTGGTCAATGCACCTATCGTTGCGTGGCCGCTTGGGCTGTATGACTGCTGTGGTGTGAGTGACGGGGCGGCAGCGGCCGTCGTTGTTCGTGCTGACATGGCCAAGCAATTCCGGAAAGATCCCATTTTCGTCAAAGGGCTGGCCATAAGCGTCGGGGCCCGCCAGGGGGTCATGCGGCAGGACTATGATTATGTACACGTCGAAGAGAACGTCCGCGCCTCCAGAATGGTCTATGAACAGGCCGGCATAATAGACCCCCGCCAAGAGATCAGCCTTGCCGAAGTGCATGACTGCTTTACGACACATGAACTTGTTTTGTATGAAGATCTGGGTTTCAGCCCAAGGGGAAAGGCCGGAGAGGATATCGAGGCCGGGACCTTCGAGTTGAATGGAGACCTGCCGGTCAACACGGATGGCGGCCTCAAGTGTTTTGGGCATCCTCTCGGCGCGAGCGGTTTGAGAATGATGTATGAGATATACAAACAACTGCAGGGACTGGCGGGGCCGCGGCAGGTGAAGAATCCCAGGCTCGGTTTGGCTCACAACCTGGGCGGAAACGCGGGAATGGGTATTGCCAGTTGTGTCATACTGGGAAACGAAAAGGAGTAAGTGGTGGAAAAAGCTGATGCCCCACGAGTTCTAGGTGAGCTGCTTTCCGACAGGGTTGAACGGAACGCCAAAAAAGTCTTTCTGCGTTTCAAGGAAGAGCAGATCACTTACGATGAGCTGGATCGCTTCTCCAACCGCTGTGCCAATGCCTTTCTGGATCTGGGGATCAGTAAAGGGGACAAGGTCAGTATCATGCTCCCCAATTGCCCGGATTTTATCTATGTCTGGTTCGGCCTGGCAAAAATCGGGGCAGTGGAAGTCCCGGTCAACACCAACTATAAGGGGGAGTTTCTCCGGCATACTATTGATCAGTCGGACTCCAGAATGCTTGTTGTTGATGCCCAATATCTGGATCGTCTTCAAATGATCTGGAATGATCTAAGGAAATTGGAAAAGGTCATTGTGTTTGGAGACCTGGAGATTCAAAAGAGAGATGGAATTCAGATTCCCATGGTTTCATATGATGACTTTTTCGATCACTCAGAGGACGCTGTTGATATAAAGGTCTATCCCTGGGATCCCATTAGTATCGTGTATACATCCGGCACAACCGGCCTCTCCAAGGGGGCCCTTGGACCGCACAAGTTTTGGATTGTCGTTGCTGAAAGGCTGCTTGATTATCGAGATGGAGGTAAAAACGATATATTCTATACCTTCCTGCCGCTCTATCACTTCAACGCCCAGGTACTCACCACCCTCACGGCGCTTGTAGCCGAAGCCGAGATGGTGCTTTCCAACCGTTTTAGTGCCTCCCGTTTCTGGGATGAAATCCGCGCATGTGGCGCCACGCAGTTCAATTATCTGGGTGCCGTGATCCCCATTCTGGCGAAGCAACCCGTGAAAGAGGACGATTCGGACAATCCGGCCCGTATTGCTTTTGGAGCGGGATGCCCCGCTGCGCTCATGGAGGAGGTAGAAGCAAGGTTCGGCATCAAATGTCTGGAAGGCTTCGGTATGACTGAGATCGGTATCCCCATTCATATGAAGGTCAATGATAGACGACCCGGTTCCTGTGGAAAGCCCATGGACATCTATGATCTCAAACTCTTTGATGATGAGGATAAAGAAGTACCCATCGGAGATATTGGAGAATTCGTGTTTCGACCCAAAGAGCCCTTTATCATGATGTCGGAATATTACAATATGCCTGATAAAACCATGGAAGCGTGTCGCAATCTATGGTTCCACACGGGGGATCTGGGAAGAATGGATGAAGACGGCTATTTCTATTTTGTTGACCGTAAGAAAGACGCGCTGCGTAGAAGAGGAGAAAACATATCTTCTTTTGAGGTGGAAAGGGCTATCAATACTCATCCGAAAATACTTGAATCTGCCGCAGTGGCCGTAAAGTCAGGTCTGGCTGAAGATGAGGTCAAGATATGTGTGGTCCTCAAGCCGGGGGAGAGCCTCGATTATGAAGAACTGATCTATTATGCCAGCGATCATATGCCCTATTTCGCGGTCCCGCGTTATGTGGAGTTCATGGATAGACTCCCAAAAACACCCACAGAAAGGGTCCAGAAATATATTCTCAAACAGGCCGGCGTTACAGATGCCACCTGGGATCGGGAAAAAGCCGGTATCAAGATAAGACGTTGATGTCTAAACACTGGATGCTAGATGCTGGATAATGGATGCTGTATACTAGAAAAAGGCTATCATCTCAGCGCATGAAAACGACTAGTATTTCAATTTAGGTCTCGAGTCTTCCATAGCCACACGTCTGGGATCCGCGGCTTCTTTTGGCACTGCCGCTAAAAGGGCTTCGGACCTTCTTCGTATTTCTTCAGCGAATTCCGGATGGGTGAAAATATAGAGCTTATTCTGTTGAATAGCGGATAAGACTTTTTCTCCCACTTCCATCGGGTCCATACCGATCTCGTCATGGATTGCTTTCAATCGTTCCAATATCTCCGGTCTAACCCGATAACCTGAATCGGCTAATTCATTCGGGCGGGTCTCTCCGCAGTCGTAGATTTTACTGTTCACAAACCCGGGGCATAGGACCGACACACCGATGTTTTCAGGCTCAAGGTCCAGACGCAGGGCTTCAGACAGGCCGACCACGGCGAATTTGGAGGTTGTGTATACCCCGGTTCCACCGGCGACAAATATGCCGGAGATGGATGATGTATTGACGATGTGACCGCCCTCGCCATGCGAAATCATTCCAGGCACAAAGGTCTGGATTCCGTTGATCACGCCACCCAGATTGACATTCAATACCCAATCCCAGTCATCAAAGGTGGCTTTTTGCATGGGGCCGTAGAGATATATCCCCGCGTTGTTACACAGGACATGGACCCTTCCAAAGACACGCTCTGCCTCTTGGGCGGCTGTTTCAAAAGCGTTTCTATCCGTCACATCCAGCTGGATGGAGTGGATATTCGTTGCGTCACCATCGAATGACGTCAGCGCGTCTTCCAGATGATCCCGACGGATATCGGCTATAATAACCTTCATACCTGCGGCAACAAACACTTTTGCCATGCCCAGTCCAATGCCGCTGGCGCCACCCGTGATAAACGCGACTTTGTCCTTGAATTCTCTCATTATGCCCGCCTATTATTCACATCCTCGAAAAGACGCGATTTCCCAGCAAAAAAGTAGCGACTATTCTAGCGAAATCTATTTTGGATTTCAAACTGTAATCCATACATCATGGAAATAGACGAATACGAATATTTGAATCCGGTTGACGGCAAGCGATAGAATAGGCTAGTCTCGGCCCAGCAGGCATACCTGTATTGATTTATCTACTTTCTTCGCAAAGACATCTTCGTCTTTTTCAACGATGGTATACAAGGGAAGAACCAGTATCCCGCAAATATCCAGCCATGATTTGTAGTAGGTCGTAAGGAACGAAAGGGAGGGATAAAGAAATTCGGCACAAATACCCCATTCATAGGGTGTATATATGTGAGACTTGACACCTAAGCCCGATTCTCCTATTTTTCTTTCGACAAAAAACCGGTTCTTATCAAGTAGAGTTTAAACTGGGATATAAAACAAGGAGTAGAAAATGAAAAAGATAACGTTTCTGCTGGCTTTGTTTTGCTTTGCCTTTGTTTTCAATTATGCCTGCTCCAAAGAAGAGGAGCCTGAAAAGCAGGTCGTGACGCGGACACAACTGGTTGATTTGATGGATCAATACCTTGTAGCCCTGGTCAGCCATGATCCTTCTTCAGTACCGCTGGCAAGTGATGTCAAGCTTGTTGAAAACACAAGGGTTACCCCCATAGGAAAGGGGCTGTGGGAGACCTCAACCGGTGGCGATACGACGGAATACAAAATATATGTCGCCGATCCAGTCCTGGGACAGGTCGGGTATATGGGCCTTCTTGAAGACAAGGGCAAACCTGTCCAAATAGGTGTACGTCTGAAACTGGAGAACGGTGAAATCACTGAAATCGATCACATGGTGTGGCAGATTGATGACCCGCTACCTGCTGGCTTGATCAAACCGCGCCCGGGTTTGATTCAGGGACTGAATGAATCGGAACGGGTTTCACGTGAACAAATGTTTCAAGCCGCAAACGCGTACTACGATGCCATAGAACAGTGCGACGGCAATGTCGCGCCTTTTGCAGAGGAATGTCAACGGCATGAAGGCGGCATCGCTTCAGCCAATAATCAGGACCCTCTTCCTGAGGATGCGGAAACAACCTTTGGATCTATGGCCTCGTTTGGTCGGATGAAATGCGGAGAACAACTCAGCACCGGAATCATGCGTTATATCTCTGATATCAATCAACGCCGTCTGGCGGCCATAGACGAGGAAATGGGTTTGGTCATGATCTTTTCCATGTTCAATCATGATGGTGAGCCGAACCCACTGCCCATAAGAAACGTGCCCGGCGTTACCGAAAGCCCGAATGAGTGGGGACAATTCAATGTTGGAGCAGCCCATATATACAAAATAAGAAACGGAAAAATATACGAGATTGAAGCAATGGCTTGCCTCGGCATGCCCTACCAAGCCTCCGACGGCTGGAGCTGCACCCGAAAATGCCTGGTTGAAATAATGGACCAGTATTTGGCAGGTCTGGCAAAGAACGACCCCTCCGGAATTCCGCTGGCCGACGATGTCATGTTAGTAGAAAACACGAAGAAGACAGCTATAGGAGAGGGGTTATGGAAAACCGCCACCAGTGGACCAACGGATTTTAAAATAATGGTCGGCGATCCGGATGCTGGTGAAGTCGCATTCATGGGTGTGATTGAAGAAAATGAAAAACCGACTATTGCCGCTATCCGTCTTAAGGTCGTGGACCACAAAATCAAGGAAATCGATCACTTGGTCATTCATAATGAAGAAGGGGCGCCTCTAAATCCTAATATGTCT
>JAFGFY010000098.1 GCA_016930795.1 Deltaproteobacteria bacterium | reverse complement strand
GCACCGGTGAAGGCGCCTGCCTCGTAACCGAAAAGCTCAGACTCAATAAGCGTTTCCGGAAAACCGCCGCAGTTGATGGCGACAAATGGTCTTTTACCACGTCTACTGAGGTTGTGAATGGCTTGTGCGAAAAGCTCTTTGCCTGTGCCACTTTCTCCTGTGATCAATACACTGCTTTCGGTTACGGCTATGGTGGGCAAGATTTCCAGAATCTGTTTGATTTTGTTGTTTTTGCTGATAATATTTTCAAATGTATAAGATCTCTCTATTTCTTTGTGCAACTCTTCAACGTGTCTTAGATCTCGGAAAGTCTCGACACCACCAATTATTTTGCCTTCTTTATTTCTGAAAAGTACAGTCGAAACGCTTACCGGAATCTGGACTCCCTTTTTATTGGTGAGATACACCGTCAAGTTTACGATTGGCCTGCCGGTCTCTATTGTATACTGTATGGCACAAGCGTCTTTACAGATGTTTGATCGAATAACGTCATAGCAGCGGCGACCCAACGCCTCTGAGCGCGGGATGCCTGTGATTTCCTCGGCAGCGCGATTGAAACAGGTAATGCGCCACTCACGATCCACAGTAAAAACTCCTTCGCTTATACTGTGAATGATCGCTTCGAAACGTTCCGGCCATGGCTCCCATGGAAAGGCTACGGAGTTTGCGGATAACTTCTTTTTCATTAGCCTGGTTTACTCCTTCACTCCCCGACGGCAAGCGAGCGAACTACAATAATAGGCTTCCTTACATTTGGGAGATTCGCTGTCCCTCTTTCAGCGGGACTGCAGGGATCTTCAATCAAAGCCTTTGAGTTGACAGATCAGGCGGCCAGCTTTGAGGATTTCTTTTTTATTCATTGACTATTCAGTTTTTCGAAGCTTATCTCCTATGTAATGCATTTGCCTGATCCGAAAGAAGAGATTTGAAACGATCCAGTGAAACTGAATAGCCCTGGATAGGAATCCCCATCCAATCGGAATATTCGAGGAGTTCTTCCGGTTTCTCCGCCATATATTGATCAACATATCCAATGCCATCAAGCACAATCGCTCCTCCCGTATGCCTGGGAAAATTTTCATTGGCAAGGCCTTTATCCCATCCCTTGAAGACCTTATGACGAAACTTGATCCAACCCGGTACCATCCACCAGACCTTATCCAAACCGGCCTTTTCTTGTGCAATCCTTGCCCGCTCCTCTTCGCTTGCGATCATGTCCATACAGTGTGTGGCCTCAATTCTCGCTACACCCTTTCCATGTTCTTCAACAATTGTTTTCATAGTCCGCAAGGGATCATATGCATTCACATAACAAAACTTTCCTCCATACACTACAAGGACTTTATCCGCCCTTTTTTTGGCCTTTTTGATCCGGTCAATAAGTTGACGCTCCAATTCACGGATATCCTCATGCAGTCCCGGGGTAGTAAAAAACAAATGCTCCGTATCGAGGAACCCTTCTTTTCTTAGATGATTCAATTCCAGACTTAAGGTTCCACAGGATACTATGGCAATATCTGAAAATGATACTTCCTTCATCGGTCGCCTCCTTAATTATTTGGCCTCAGTTTCTTTTGGATTTCAATGCCGGCCCGTTTTTCTTTTTCTCCTCTATCCCCCGATGCGGTTCATGGTCCTTACACATTTACGAGGTTTATATTCGTTTAGCCCATGATCCTTGGGTTTGTTCAGGATGGTATTCCTGATAAGATCAGACAAATACTTGTCGTCCTTACCTCGTCTTAAAGGCGTCTTTACATCGACCTCACTGTCACTGAAGAGACAACCCTTTAAGCTTCCATCCGCTGTCAACCGAAGCCTGTTGCAGTGGTCACAAAAATGATGGCTCAATGCACCGATGAGCCCGATCTCTCCCTTCGCACCTTCAAGGACATACCGTTGAGAAGGACCGCTAAGAGGGCCTGGATTGATAGAGGTGACTTTTCCCAGGGTCTTAACCAGATTAAGGACCTCATCAGTAGAAATGAAATTTCGCGATGACCAGGAGTCCACCTTCCCGATTGGCATCAACTCGATGAATCGCACATGAAAGGGTTTTTCAAATGTCAGACGTGCGAAATCCAGTATCTCATCATCGTTCACACCCTTTATCCCGACCACGTTAATCTTGATAGGGTTGAACCCCACAGACTCTGCTTCTTCAATCCCTTCCCAGACCTGGTGAAAGAGATCCCGCCTTGTGATATGGAAAAAGCGGTCCGGAATCAAGGTATCCATACTCACATTGATGCGGCATAGTCCACAATTCCGAAGATCACTCGCAAAGTCTTTGAGGAAAACCCCATTTGTCGTTAGGGCAATTTCTTCCAAGCCTTCTATTTTACTCAACCCATCGATGAATTTGATAATACCCTTTCTCACCAGAGGCTCCCCTCCGGTAAGTCTTACCTTCCGGATACCGTTTTGAACACAAAGCCTGACCAGATGGAGCATCTCCTCATAACTCAGGATCTGGCTATGGGGAATAAAACTGATACCTTCTTCAGGCATACAATAAATGCATCTCAGATTGCAACGATCCGTAATAGAAAGGCGCAAGTAATTGATAACTCTGTTGTTATTATCCAGCAATTTAAATTCTCCAGAACAAAGGCGGGGATGAAATGGGTCATCAAAGAGGGATTAATTTGTTTTAGAGATCTTTTCTTTTCAGTTCCGCCAGTTTATTTTTCTTTGCTTCAATCTTTGTATCCAGCTCTTCAAGAAAAAGCATCTGTTGAAGCTGGATTGAATGGGGGGGGAGGGCTTCTTCTCGATCCTTTAGTATTTCTTCAAGCTCCTTTATTTCTTTTTCTAACTCATCCTCTTTCATTCTCATCTTATTCGATTGAATCATATAATTATGAAGTGCTTCCTGAAGGGTTTCCGCGGCGAGAAATGCACAGTGCCGATCCTCCTCAGGCACGGTACCCAAAATATTGAGTATAGTTTCCCCGGTTATGTCCATCAGTTCATCAGGTTCCTTTCCAATGGCCAACTCGGCTGCAAAGGAGCCGCATATGGTGCTTGTCCCGCACCCGTCTGTTTGAAATGAGGCTTTCTTAACCTTGTCATTTTCAAATTGCAGATAGATTTCCATGGTATCGCCACATGAGCCCTTAATCCGTCCATACCCATCCGGATTTTCCATACGACCCATAAACAGAGGATTGCACCACCTTTCAAAACCCACATCACCGTAAGCCGCTTTCGTCTCTTTAAAGATTTGGTTTTGCAATTCTTCTACAAAATTATCAAGATCGTCGCCCATGTATTCTTTCTCCTGTCTTCTCGATCATCATCAAAGGGAGCTCATGGCCGAAGGCTGTGCATTTTTAAGTGGCTACTTTGCCTGGCTATTCGATTGGGTCAGTTCATCGTAGGAGCCTGGATTCAAAGGGCGCATAGTACTTGCGAAAATGAAGTAAGATATTTCTGAGACACGGCACGAGTATTCACTATCCGCTTGTTTGTTGCTCAACAGCTGCTTTCGAAGGCTTGCTTCAATGATGAACTCGTTTGTAAACCGAAACCATTAAAGAGCATTTTTTATGCCAAGATCCTGGAGAAATGGAAGACAACAGAACTCGTTGAAATTATACGCTAATTTGACTGCCCCATCATTGGCGGAAGGGTGCTTGAATGTTGAATTGATTCAAAAAAGCAATGTCTAAGACAGGATACAATTGCAATTTTGCAAATGTAAGTTGACGCCCTAAGAAACCAAGACTAAGACATTCAATATTTTGTTTCAGTATCAAAAAAAGGATTGGGTAAGATACAGTCTAAGAACATATAAGGCAGTTCTCACCTTGACGCGCAGGGAGAACTCCCCTATAATTCGGCCCTGAAAATGGCGCTATTTATCAGCAAGAACCACTCTTAATGAACCTACCCTTGGATCAAAAGTAAGTAAGTCATGAATAAAATGAAAAAATTCGCCGATCACGTTTCTGAAAGGCCGCCTTATAATCTGGCGATCATCGGCGGCGGCAAGGCGTGTAAATTTCTCTTAGATCTGTTGAAAAATGGCTCGCTTGCTGATCTGGATATTCAAGTAGTCGGTGTATGCGATATAAACCCAAAAGCCCAAGGGGTTAGCTACGCCGGAGAGATGGGGATTTTTACAACCAAAGACTATAAGAAACTCCTTGAAATCAAAGACCTCGATGGCGTGATCGAATTGACGGGCAAACAGGATGTCCTTGTGGAGTTACTGCGTCTGAGACCACCAGGTGTTGGGCTTTTGGAATATAATATGAGCAGGTTGTTAAGAGAACTTCTCATGATGAATTCGGAATTCAGCGTAGCGAAGCAGAGAATGACCCAGGAAGAAATGGCCTTGGCATTTCTCATTAATCAAGCGAATGAGCGCATCGTTGTTTTAAACCCGAACTTCTCTATTATTGACGCCAATGATGCATACCTGACCGCTGTGGGAAGGACAAAAGAGGAGGTGATCGGGGCCCATTGTTACAAGGTCACCCACGGCCTCTCTGTCCCCTGTTCCAGCTTTCATCCGGATTTGGGATGCCCTCTTATAGACACGCTAAGAACCGGAGAATCCGCCCATATCATTCATGAGCATCCGAGTTCGGAGACTGAACCAACCTATTGTGATATGGTTACTTACCCATTAAAGGATAAAAGGGGTAAAATTGTCCAGGTCATCGAAATCTGGAGAGACATCACTGATAAACTCGCATCTCGCCTGCAAAACCGATTCAATGAAATGAAGGAGGATCTTAAAAAAATCATTCAGGAAGACAGGATGATCTCCCTGGGCAGACTTGTAGCCAGCAGCGTGCACGAAATCAACAATCCCATTCAGGGGCTGATGACCCTTTGCTCACTCATGGAGGCGGCCTTAAGAGAAGGGGATCCGGGACCGAGTGATTTGGAAGAATTCAGGAAAAACCTTTCTCTTATGTCAAGGGAATTGGAGCGATGCGGGAAGATTGCAACCGGTCTTCTGTCCTTCTCAAGGCAATCCAGCATTGAATATATCAGTGTTGATCTGAATGACGTACTCTTCCAAGTGATCTCATTAACCCGCCACAAGATGGAGATCCAGAATATCCGCTTGATTGTCAAACTGTCGCCTGAACCGCTCATTATCAATGGAGATATTAATCAATTGCAGCAATGCTTTCTCAACCTGATATTCAATGGCATAGAGGCTATGCCTGAGGGTGGGACGCTGAGCATCAGCTCTGCAGCAGATGATACACAAAGACAGGCCTTGATCCTATTTCGGGATTCGGGAATCGGTATTCAGGAAGAGCACTTGGATCACATTTTTGATCCCTTTTTTACCACAAAAGATGAGGGCCAAGGTATCGGCATGGGTCTGAGCATCGTTTATGGTGTGATCAAGAATCACGGTGGGTCTGTTGAGGCGAAGAGCAAACAGGGTGAAGGGACTGATTTTGCCTTAAAATTTTCTCTCATTTAACCTCCAATGAAACATGAGGAATAAAAGATCGTGGCTGATAAAATGAACATCATGATTGTGGATGATGAAGAGATTATTCGGGTGTCTTTTCTACAATGGTTCCAGAAGTTAGGCCATTTGGTGGATACGGCTGCATCAGGTTTCGAGGCACTGGAAAAGCTTGAAGATAAACCATTTGAGGTGATGTTTGTCGATATCAAGATGCCCGGCATGGACGGGATTGAACTCCTAGAGAAAGTGAAAGAGGAATACCCGGATGTCATCGTTATTATCATCACGGCCTACGGCACGATTGAAACGGCTGTGAATGCCATGAAAATGGGGGCAATGGATTACCTGCTGAAGCCTTTCAAACCGGAACAGCTCTCCCTTGTGATGGAGAAGATCATACAGCAGCAAAAATTCATTTCACAGTATGAATACGTGAAGGGCCGCCTGGAGGAGATCACACGCTTTGAAAACATCATTGGGCAATCCCCGGCCATGCAGGAAGTTTTTAACATGATTCCCGAGGTTGCTGAAAGTGATGCATCGATTCTTATAACCGGAGAGACCGGAACCGGAAAGGAGCTCGTGGCAAAGGCCGTTCATGCCAAGAGTAGACGCCATCACCTCCCTTTCATTGCCATCAACTGCGGGGCAATACCCGATACACTGCTGGAAAGTGAGTTGTTCGGATATGAAAGGGGCGCCTTTACAGGTGCGAGCCACAGCCGTAAGGGTTTCTTAGAGGTGGTCTCAGGCGGGACCCTCTTCCTAGATGAGATTGGAGAAATCAGCGAAAAGATGCAAGTGGATCTCCTTCGTGTCCTTGAGGAGAGAAAGATCACCAGAGTCGGCAACAGAGAACCCATTGACCTGGATTTTAGGCTGATCTCGGCTACGCAAAAGGATTTGGAAAAGGAGGTCTCGGCAGACAAGTATCGGGAAGATTTCTTCTACAGGATCAATGTCATAAACATCCACGTCCCTCCTCTGCGAAAAAGGAAAGAGGATATCCCCCTTCTGGTGGATCATTTTCTGCAAAAGTATAGTCATGAGACCACAAAACGGGTGGATCACGTCACCAGCGATGCCATAGCACTGTTAAAGGACTACCAATGGCCTGGAAATGTCAGGGAATTGGAGAATGCCATTGAACGGGCGGTCGTGCTTTCCAAATCCAGGACCCTGAGGAGAGAGGATTTGGCCTTTGTGAGACCAATCACCAGCCCGGAGCGCAAACCGCGCTCCCTTCATGAGGTAGAGAAAAATCACATAGAAGAGATTCTAAGGGAGTGTGGGTGGAATGTGACCATGGCGGCAAAGGTCTTGGACATCAACAGGGTTACGCTGCACAAAATGATCAAACGATACGACCTCAAAAGGCCATGATTTGTTCGATGGATGAACGCATCCCATGACCTTCAAAAACATATCTATCGGACTTGTTCCCATCGGAGAGATTCCCAACATTACATGCAAATCCATAGCCGCACATATCCTGGGCTACTACAACCTTGATGCGGATATACTTCCTCCTTTGGAGGAGCCGGCATATGCCTTTGATACGAGACGCCTTCAGTACAATGCCGGGCTCATCATAACGGCCATTGAGGACAAAGAATACGACGATTATGACAAAATAGTGTGCGTGTTCGATGCTGATCTTTTTGTCCCCATTATGTCTTACGTCTTTGGAGAGGCAAGACAAGGCGGAAGATGTGCCCTGGTCTCCACCTACAGATTGAAAAGGAATGTGGATGGGTCAAGTTCGCCTCTTTCCTTGCGGCTGGAGCGGGCAGGGAAGGTAGCCCTCCACGAACTGGGGCATCTCTTTGATCTCCATCACTGCACGGATGAGCAATGCATCATGCACTTCTCAGGCGGACTTCAAGCATTGGATGAGGCACGCCTCAATCATTGCAGATACTGCTCCCTCTATCTCCGGGACGCCCTCAGAAAGCATCACGGCGCCGAGGACAAGGCCCCCTGACATCAGGTCAATACATGATTATTTCCCTTCGGTATGTAAAAAGGTCCGTACCATGTTGTTCCATCCGAGATCTGCATGTTCCGCCAGCAAAGTGCCGTAAAGATCATGAACTGCCTCACCACCTGTGGAAGCCAGTTGCTCGTATTCCGGACCCAGCATCGAAGTGAGTTTCTGGGTTTCCATTTCTATCCATCGATGACTCTCATCCCCGAAATAAAGCCCTTTTAGATCCCTCTTGGGAAAATTGGGTTCCATAATAAAAAGCCAGCCGGAGTGGTAGGGATCCTCATTGATTATCTCGGGATGCGCCTGGGCCTTGTGATTTGTGGCAAGCACAGTCCCTGTTACGGGTGAGAGGACACTCGCCTTGTTTTCGTCCCGACTGAAGGTCAATCCCACCTGGTTCTGCTTTATGGCCGCGCCTAGGGGCGGGAGCTCCAATTTCTGAGCGGCACCAAATAAACTTACCAGGAAGTCATCAAAACCGATCTTTACTCTACCGCCGTGTTCAAAACGAGCCCAACTGTGGCCCATATGATAATAATACCCTTCCGCCACCTTATATCCGGTTACCAACTTGTAATTGGGAGAGGCGCCGGCCTGCTCCAAATCCATTTCATCGAGCATTTGATCATAGGGGCAATGGTAGCATTCATAATTCATGGTGCATATCTTCGGGGCGTTCACCCGGCCTGTCAGGGTATGGCGACACGGCCTGGATGAGCCGCTGTACCTCTCCTGGAGATACTGAACCCAGCCGGGTTTCTCTTTCCCTTTGTCGATGGTTGGTTTTAGGTTCATGGTTTTTCTCATTCCCTTGTCAAATGGACAGTTGTAGCAATCATAGGCATTATCGCAGAGACGGAAGTTAATAATGCCTGCCTTCATCCAGATGCATTCGTCCTCAATGACTTGAAATCCCATGACCCGCTTCTTTTTCTCTTTTATATCTCCTTTTTCATTCATCTCGTGAACCCTCCCTTCATATTAGTCATAAGCTTGTTTTGAGGAATGAAGGCCTATGCCGCCCTATCCAAGCTCAAAATCTCTGATTTTGGATTGTCCGAAGAGACCTGCTTTTCCGCCATTTCCTCAATCCATTGGTTAAAAGGGCAGTGCCAGCATTCATAATGATGGATACATATTTTGGGAATGCCCGTTTGCCCGGTTACGCCTTCAATGCAGGAATGGACTCCAGAATAAATCTTTGCTTTTCTTGTCATCTTTAACTCCTCCTTTTCATAATGGGTTGGCTCCCACCCTTGATCCGTATGCCTCAAACAGATGCAACGGGAATGCCGGGGCCGGGATATTCTTGAAGACATTTCTATTTGTTTGAAATAATTGGATTATTCTTTGTGGCCCGGATGGGCCAGCAAAAGATGGAAAACCCCGACTATGTCAGATATGATGAGAATTGTTACAAGAGGAAAAAAGGTGGCCCAAGTTGGCTGGAAGAACATATTAAAATCAATCGGTTAGCCAAGTGTTGCGTTTGGCTACAACCAGTGTAGCCGATCGTTACGGTCCTGAGCCCGGGAGTCATGAGAAAGAAGAGTACTTGTTGAGACAGGATTGAATGTGCGGGAAGGGCTTTCTTTTCGATCCTCTACTCTTCATCCGTGGTCTTGTCTTTGGGTGACTCCGGGGGTATTTTCGGTATCCTTAGAGAAAACTGGCTCCCCTGAGCGGGAGCGCTCTTCACGTTTATTTGTCCGCCATGCTGCTCAACCACCTTGTTGGATATAAAGAGCCCGAGTCCGGTCCCCTTATCCCCTTTGGAAGAGAAAAACGGCGTGAATAATTTATCCAGTGTCGTGCTATCCATTCCGATGCCGTTATCATGAATCTCAAAGATGACGTCATTTTTATCCTGTTTGGCATTAAATACAATCCTATGCCCTTTTTTTGACTGATCTTTTGTGCAGGCATCAACGGCGTTTTCAAGGATATTGACCAGAGCAGAGTGGAGATGTTCATCGTCCAGTTCACATTTTCCGAGATTGGGATCAAAATCCTTCACAAATTCGATGTTATGACTTTGCATCTTTGATTCCATAACCTTGGAGACCTCATCGGCAAAGCTCAGAAGATCGACCTGATTCCATTGCAGGTCCCTTTCTTTCGCGTAATAAATGATATTCAGAATCATTTTCCGTATACGCTCTACGGTAATCTTGACGACCTCCAAGCCTTCCTCGATCCGTTCCCGGTCATTCCTGGTAACACCGGCATCAAGCTTATACATTCCACCATCTAAACCGGTTAACAGCCCCTTGATGCTGTGAGAAATCGAGCTGATCATCAGACCCAAAGAAGATAAATGATTTTGCAACTCGGTTTTTTCACGCACAAGCTCTTCAAGATTCTCGGTGTACTCCCTTATCTGCTGCCGGGTGAGGGCCTTATCTTGCGCCCTTCGAAGGGCAATCTTCAGGACCTCAAGGTTGATCGGTTTGGGAACAAAGTCGGTTGCCTCGTGTTTAATGCTCTTTATGGCCAGGTCCATATCCCCATGACCCGTAATCATAATGACTTCCGTATCAGGGTCTTCGCGCTTAAGCTCCTTGAGCAACTCGATACCGTCCATCCTGGGCATCTTGATATCGGTTAAGACGATCCGTGGACGAGCATCTCTGAATATCTGCAAGGCTTTTGTTCCGTCTTCCGCATCCAACACATCATATCCCATGGAGGAGAGTGCTAGATGGAGCATGTCACGAACATCTTCTTCATCATCCACTATGAGGATTTTATTATCCATTGTTTCCATTGGTTTTTCATGCTATAGGGAATTCAAGGATGAAACATGCCCCTTCGGGGTCATTCGGGAGAACACGTATGGTTCCGCCGTACTCTTTTACAATCCCGTAGCTAATAGAAAGGCCCAGCCCCATGCCTTTCCCGACTTCTTTCGTTGTAAAAAATGGTTCAAAAACTCTGTCTCTATGGGTTTCCGGAATGCCGATTCCGGTGTCGCATATTTCACAGATAATCTTCTCACCGTTCGACTCGGTTTTGACAGCAATTCTTTTCTCACCTGGCAAAGGCCTTTGTGAACCCCATCTTTGCTCAATCGCATCTCT
Organism: Deltaproteobacteria bacterium; assembly: GCA_016930795.1. GTDB lineage: Bacteria > Desulfobacterota > DSM-4660 > Desulfatiglandales > HGW-15 > JAFGFY01. The sequence continues at coordinate 13,622 of JAFGFY010000098.1, read as the reverse complement.
GGCATTCAAGAAAAGGTTGATGAAGACCTGCTCCAGTTGACCGGGATCGGCCATTATTTTCGGGATGTCTTCTTCAAGATTCCAGACCGTTTCTATCTCTCGCAATTTCAACTGCTGAGTGAAGAATTCAAAGGCCTTTTTAATCACGTTGTTAATACTGATTTTGCTGATATCCATCCCGGACTTTCGCGCGAATTCCCGCATGTTATTAATGATGCGGGTTGCTCGATCCACATTCTTATCCATCTTTTCAATGACTTCAAAAAGGGTCTCCTCTTCAATCAACTCTTTGTCGTCTTTCTTCATCATAAAAAAACCGCACGCGGTTTTAATCACCGAAAGCGGTTGATTGATCTCATGGGCCATGGCCGAGGCCATCTCTCCCAGGGTTCCCATTTTGCCGGCTTGTATTAATTGTTGTTCTGTTTCCAGCCATTTGGTGATGTCGCTGGTTGTTACCAGAAGTACCTGTTTCCCCGGATAATCAGCCGGAGAGACTCTGATATTGACAAAGATGGTTTCACCGGATTCCTTCCTATGTCTCACTTGATTTATAGCCGAAACGCTCTTGATGTTTTCGGCATATTGATCTCTTTCTTCTTTCAAGAAAAAGTCCAAAAACGATCTATTGAGTGTCTCTTCTCGAGCATAGCCATAAACCGCTTCGACGCTCGCGTTACAATCGAGTATTGCAAGATTTTCAGAGTCGAGCACAAAGACGGGATTGGGAATATTATCAAAGATTCCCTGGTATTTCTTTTCGGATGTCTCCAAATCCTTTTCAAGCTGGCGTTTTTCCGTAATATCAACACTCATCTCCATAGTCGCGACAATTTCGCCCGCCGTATTTCTGATGGGAGATGTCCGTAAAATCCAATGAGCCATCTTTCCGTCTTTGTTCAGGCCGGTTTCCTCCCCGGAGTGAACCTTGCCGTCCTCAAATGTCTTCTCCACCAGGCAATTCACACATTTCTCGTCCCTCCCCTTATAGGCCTTATAGCAGTAATCCCCTGGGCGGGGCTCGAACTGGTCCGCAAATTCTTGATTGAAATTCAGAAGATTGAAGTTCCTGTCCTGAACGGTAATGAGGCATGGTACCTGATCGAAAAGGATTTGGTATTCATCCCGTTGCCGCTGAAGCTCTTCTTGCTTTCGGGCGATGGCTTCCTTCATCTGATCTATGGCCATGGCCAGTTCCCCGACCTTCCCATGGGGATGAATAGAAGGTTTAGACGATTCTGCTTCTTGGGCAATGGATTGAATAGAATCTGTGATGGTTTTTAGGGACTTCGTCACCAAACGCGCTGAAATAAAGATGGTCACTGCAGAGATTGACAGGATCAAGAGGACCGTCAGGACGAAAATCCATTCATTCATATTACTCATAGTGAAATGGACCCAAATGACGATCACGGTCATCAGAGCCAGAGAGTGTATAAGAACTAGCTTGAAGACAAAGCTGCGATACCAGCTTCCCATTGGTTTTTCGGAGGGCTTCATGAAGGTTCCCCGATCCGATTGGTTCAAACGATATTCAGGGTTATTTCACAACCGATATCCACAGTCTTTGCATAACACCATGAAATGGTATGTGAAGTCGTACAAACTAAGCCAGAATATCAATACCTGTGAGCTTCTTGTGAAATTCTTTGGACACGGCCAGATTCAGATCGAGACCCACATCCTCTTCCTGCAACCCCACAGCCAATCCCAGTAACTGAGGCAGATACAAAATGCTGATTTGAAGATCCTCTCCATTGATCTTGGAAATCTTGTTCTGGTAGGCCTCTAAATTGATTTGACACATGGGGCAGACCGTGACAATGGCGTCCGCTCCCCGTGCCCCTTTTAGTATGGCGCCTACGAGTTCAAGACCTACTTCCATCTTCGTGTTCATATGGGAAGCACCACAGCATTTCGTTCCCATTTTCCACGAATGGACTGTCGCACCGGTCGCCTCGATCAGCGGCTCCATGGAACGGGGAGACTCGGGATCGTCAAAAACCGGATAAGGACGCAGGCACTGGCACCCGTAATAGGGCGCGATACGAAACGGAGCAAGAGATTTTTTCACTCTGCTTTCAATGTCTTTCGGCGTCAGGTCTCTTGATAGGACATCCAAGAGATGGCGCACACGGACCCTTCCTTTCAATTGGAGTTGTTCTTCCGCCAATATCTCGTTGAGCTCGGCCAGGACTTCCGGGTCCTTTTTTGTTTTTTCTTCCACCTTTTTCAAATTGAGGTAACAGGCGCTGCAAGGTACCAGAATCTCGTCAGCACTTTCCGCCTTTTCCGCTATAGCAAGGTTTCTTGCAGGGAGAGCCAAGGAGAGGAGAGAACTTATGGATTCCACAGCAGTAGCCCCGCAACAGGTCCAGTCCTCCAGTTCAATAAGATTCGCGCCTACTTCCCGCATGAATCTCTTAGTGGAGATATTGTATTCCACTGCCGTTCCCTCAAGGGAGCACCCAGGATAATAGAGATAATTCATATCCTTTCCTCCATCTCCTCAACCTTGCGAAATATGGCCTCAAGTGAATTCGGCTCCCTTGACGGAATTTCTATGGAAACCTTCCTCTTGCCCATCAATTTCATACCTAAGGACGTGAATTTAAGGGGCATAAAGGGGTCTTTCATGGACAAGAAATAGAGGGTCATAAATTCCATTTCATGAACCCGGCCATGCCGGCGCACACTGTCTAGAAAGCTTTTGTAGAACCGAATGCTCTTTTTATGGGCTTTTAAATTTTCCCTCGCTGCGATCTGTTTGAGTTTACCCATGGCTTCGGTTAAAGGCAGACCCCGGGGACAGCGCAGGGTACAATAATAACAGGCCGAACAAAGGGTAAATGTGCGGCTTTGAAAAATTTCATCTTTCCGGTCCAAAAGGACCATGCGCCACAACTTGCGAGGGGTCATATCCATTGCGAAGGCGTTGGGGCAGGATCCTGTACAGGTACCGCATTGGATGCAGGCTCGTACCATATCTTTGACCGGTGCCAACGTGTCATGAGGGGGACTCGTCTCATATTCATTTTCTTTTTGCGGTGATTGGCTCATATTTCTTCCTTTATCAGAATCATGGTTAGATCGTTCCTTCAAGGAGGGCGTCAATGGTTTCAAAGATCTGCTCTTCATGAAACCCCTCCAAAACCGAAGCACTGTTTGGACAGATTGCAGCACAGGAACCGCATCCTTGACACATCACGGGATTGACCAGTATTTTTTCCAGATCCCTATCAAGGCTTCGTGCTTCATAGGGACATACCTCAATGCAACGCTCACATAAACTGCACAGGCTGTGACGAACGGATGCCACCACCTTTCCTGAGGACAGATACTCCTGCGAAAGGATTCGCAACGATCTCTGGGCGGCAGCCTCCGCGGTCGCTATAGTCTCCTCAATGGAGCGCGGGGAATGGGCCAGACCACACGCGAAAACCCCCTCCTTCATGGAATCGACAGGTCTCCATTTCGTATCGGCTTCCGCGAAGAATCCGTCCTGATCAATGGATGCGCCAAAAGAGGCAGCCAGACCGGAAGGGAGGTTGGGTACAATTCCAGTGGATAAGACGAGAAGATCCGCATCAATCTCGACCTTTCTCCCCAATATCGGATCATACCCGTGGACTTGAACGGCCTTGCCGTTTCTTTCCGCATTATCGGGAATGACTACCTCCGGCGCTTCATTCACATTATACTGGATGAAGATGATGCCGGCCTTCCGGGCCTTTGTGAAATAGGTCTCCATAAACCCATAGGACATCATGTCGCGATAGAAGATATAAATGGCCACATTCGCATTCTTCTCCTTCAAGGCCAGCGCATGTTTCAACGCGGAAGAGCAACAGACTCGGCTGCAATAGTTTCTGGGCTCCATCCTCGAATCAACACATTGGATCATGACGATGGATTCCATCTTCTCGGTGTCAATGCTGTTATGTTCTAGTCCCTGTTCAAGCTCCTTTTGAGTGATGATGGCTTCGTTCTTACCATGGTTGAAAGAGGATGTAGCAGCTTCTTCTCCTCCGGTTGCTAGGATGACCACGCCATGCTCAAACGACTCGGGTTGCCCGTCTTTGTCTTGAGTAGTCGTGAGAAAATGCCCTACCTGACCAAAAGACGTCACGACCTTTGAATCAAGATGAACCTGAATAAGTGGGTGCTTTTCTATCTTCGTGACGGTGTCATTCAAAAGATCATGTGTGGAATGACCCGACAACGTGCTTTTGAGCCAGGAGAGATTGCCACCCAACTGGTTCTCCTTTTCGATGAGATCCACCTCAAACCCATGGTCGGCGATTGCAAGGGCGGCCGTCATGCCGGCGATTCCCCCGCCAACCACCAGGGCCCGCTGATGAATTCTGACGCCGGGCGCCGGTGAAGGGTTTGCCCGTTTCAGCTTGGCCAGGCCTGCCAAAAGAGTGCTTTCCGCCATGGCGGCACATTGTTTTGAGTCGGCCTCTTCTTCCGGGCCAAGCATAGGGAAGAGAGATGATCGAATATCAACCACGTCCATAAGGGACGGATTGATTCCACTCTTCCGGCTCAATTCGCCTATCTTGCGGGCGTATACATAGGGAAGACACGCCCCTATCAGGACCCTGTTAGGTCTGTGTTTCTCAGCGAGCCCGGCGATTGATTCCCACCCTGTGGCGGTGCAGGTTCTTTCAACAAATTCAATGGCGTTCACTGCCGGGTCTCTTTCAAGACGGGAGACGAGTTCCTGACCCTTTATGAATTTTGAGAAAGCGTCGTCGCAGGTACAAAGCGTCACGAGAATCTTGGGTCGTTCTCGAAGAAGATCGGCATTTTCAGGAACAATCTTCGTTTCAGGAGCCAGACCGCCCCCACTGGAATGGATTACACGCGATGCAGATAGTGCGGCAGAAGATGCTTGTATGACCGATTCACTGATGTCTTTTAACCCGCTATAAGCACCGCCCAGCACAATACCGTCCCGGCGGGATCGAGTCATGGAAAAAGGCTCCGTCTCCCAATAGCCCCAAGGGTTCAAAGGGATATCCAGAGCCTTTGCCGATTCTTCCGCGCCTATGGACGGACGTTGGCCTACGGCAAGGACGGTCATATCAAAGTGTTCTTCATGAACAGTGCCTGAGGAATCGGTGTAAGAGAGTTTTAGGTCTCCTCCGGTTTCGTCAGCCGGCTTATCCAAGATAATGGAATGAACACGCCCCCTTTCAAAACGCACGCCGTGGCTCCTTTCAGCCTCTTCACGGTAGCGCTGATAAGACTTACCGAAGGTTCGCATATCCATGTAAAAGATGGCTGTTTCGAGATCGCCGCCGGACTTCTCTTTGGCCACAAGGGCCTCTTTTATGGAGTGCATACAGCAAATATTCGAGCAAAAATCTGAATTGGTTTGTAGATCTCGTGACCCCACGCACTGAATCCAAGCGACCTTTTTTATGGGCTTCCCATCATTGGGACGCACCAGTTTTCCCTGAGAGGGGCCGGAACCGCTTAGAATTCGCTCGAATTCCAGACTGGTCACAACTCCCGGAAGCTCTTTGTAACCGAAAGGGTTTTTCCCAACCGCCGGATCAAAATAAGAGGTGCCTCCGCAAAACACCAAGGAGCCTACCTCGATCTCTCGTCCCTTGGAGACCTCGATCTCCTCATAGACTCGGAGGACTCGAGGAATCAAGGTTTCCGTATCAAACGGTTTGATCAGGTAATCGATAGCGCCGATTTTCATAGCCTCCACGGCCGTCTCGACCGTGGCGTAGGCTGTCATCATCAAGACCTGTAGGTCCGGAGACAGCTCTTTGGCCTTTTGAAGTACCTGAACACCGTCCATTCCCGGCATTTTGATATCTAAAAGCATGAGTTGATAGGATCGTTCGGCCAGTTTATCCAAGGCGTCCGGTCCGGATTCAGAGGTGTCGACCGTAAATCCTGCCTCATCATCAAACCATGCCTTGAGGGAATCGCGTACAATCAATTCGTCATCCACCACCAGAATACGGAATTTTTTTCTCTCCTGTTCAGATAATCGAATAGCCCCTGTAGGACAGACCGCTTCACAGGCCCCACAACGCGTACATGCGGACATGTCGATGATGTATGGGTTGGGAATGGCATGGGGAACCGGCAAATAGATGGCCTTTCGTGATGTCAAGCCGGCATTGAATGTGTCTGCGACCTCTACGGGACAAACCTGTGCACAGGCCCCGCATCCTACGCACAAATCGGGGTCGACCCAGTTTGATTTTTGTCTTAGTCGTACGTGGAAATGGCCCGGTTCCCCTTCAACGGAAGAGAGTTCAGTTGAAAGCAGGATCTCGATATTTTCATGAAAGAGCCCTTTTCGAAGACAATATTGGGACGAGACATCCCGATCAACCAAGGGCAGCATCTTGCACATGCCGCAACGATCTGTTGGGAACTGATAATCCAACTGACTCAGAATCCCGCCTAAATGGGGTGATCGATCAATGAGTGTTACGCCATACCCTATTTCGGCCAAGTCAAGAGCGGAACGTATCCCGCTGATTCCAGCGCCCACTACCAGGGCCTTGCCGATCTTTTTCTTCATCATCATACCTCGTTACTCATCTATCGCCTGTTTGACATGAATAGGAGCATTCGGCTGGTTGCTGCTCAAGAGATTGCGCCTAAGCTCCATATACGGCAACATCTGCTAAATCCGGTCCCAGATACTCGCGCTCATTTTCACCAAGGATCCCCAAAGAAAGACAAATCAATGTCCATAGATGGACCGTATGGTAATTTGCCCCACTATGTTCAGCAAGGTCATGAATCTGGGCATGGCAGTTGTGGCACGCTGTAATACAATAATCTGCCTTTGTGGCTAGGATCTGTTTTAGTTTATACTCACCATATTGACGTCGGGCATCAACGTAGCCCGATTGCAGAAAACCACCGCCGCCGCCACAGCAGTAGTTGTTCGATTTATTAGGGGTCATATCAATGAAGTTCTCTTCGCCAACCAGTGTCTTGACAACAAATCGCAAATCGTCGGCGATGGGGTCGCCAAAGCTCTTGCGCACGATCTGACAGGGATCCTGGACCGTAAACTTGATCTTCAAATCCTTATTCCAATCTGAGTTGACTCGGAGTTTCCCTTCTCTGATCCATTGGGCGTAGTATTTGTAAATGCTGGATACCTCAAACTTGTGCTCGATGTTGAATTTCTTCAGTCCGGCCCGGACCGCGAATGTGACATGTCCTCATTCTGTATTGAGAAAGACCTTGCAGCCCAGTTCATCGGCTTGTTTCGCGGCGGTTCGCGCAATATGTTCCCACGCCTCGTCATCCGCTAGAAACATGCAATAATTCTCTCCACCCCATCCCTTGCTTCCATATGTCCAATCAGCGCCCACAATATGAAGAATCTTCCAAAGAGGGACCATCTCATCGGGTTCGGTCACGGGTTCTCTGGAATTCTGATTCAGAAAGAAATAGGCGCCCTTTTTGTCAATAGGCGCCTGCATATCTTTAAATTCCGGCTGTGCCTCCCTATATTCCTCCAGAACGTCCTCCACAACAAAGCTGAAATCTTCCGGAGTCGCTCCCATCGCACTGCAACTGTCATTGCGCAGAGCCATGTCACAGGAGCCAAGAATCCCCTTAGGCCTTGATTCTCGAGGCCAGGCGCTCCTTGCATAATAGACGAGCTGAGGAATGTCTATCTCCATGGGGCAGGCATAGATACAACGTTGACACATGGTGCACATCCAAACCCATGGGGTTGATGTAATCTCTTCATCCATTCCAAGGGAGGCCATACGAAGAAACTTCCGGGGATCCATGCCTTCCAAACCTGTTGCGGGACAGCCGGAGGAGCATGCTCCGCAGGTTAGACATAGGCCGAGATTGCCTCCTTCCGGTAGAAGCTCTTTGACTTTGTCTATAAAAATGCTTTGTTTCTTTTTTCCAAGCTTGAGTGTTTCCGATGACATGTTTTTTACCCCTTATTCTCTCGTCAGGATATTCCCACAACTTCATCAAATTCATCTTCGCGAAACTCAGACATAGGGGGAAACTCTTCAAGACTCCGACCGGCCTCGTAGTTGAACCCTTTCTGAGTGCGATCCGCTACAGTGCGGAATAACTCCATCACATGGATACCATTAGGACAGGCATTTGAGCATTGGCCGCAGCCGACACATGCGGTACTCATATGGGCGAGTCGAGTAAGATGATAGAAGACGGTATCAGTGGGCATTTTGATTGCACCTTTTCGGGCGGACCACCTTAGATATTGTGACGGCTCATGATTGAAAACATCAGTCACAAAGACACATTCCCTGCAATAGCAAACCGGACATGCCACCCGGCAGTTATAGCAATTAATGCAATTGGCAAGATAGGCCGTAAGCTTCTCCAAGGTGTCGGTAGCGGCACTGGTCTCAGCAAACATCTTGTCGCGATAATCAATTCGTTCCGCTATCAGGTTCTCTATGGCGGTCTTTCGTTCGGGCGGTTCACCCATTTTGGGAAGCTCTAGGTTATCTGTTATTTTTTTCCCTTTCTCAGTCTGTGTTTGGATAAGAATGTGTTTGTGTATGTCCAACCCGAAAAGTCCTATAAGAATGTCAGCATGCTCAGGCACAGGATGCTCGCAGGCCTTGCATGCGGGCGCCAATTCGACGTTTTCCAGGCTCGCGCCGTTTCCCGATAGAACACTTTCATAAAAGCGTTGTGTCGACTCCTTTGGGTCTTCACCGACATATTGAAAATAGTCCGTATTTTTGTAGGCTCCTAAACAGTCTATTCCTATGATAATAATCTCATCCATATGGCCTTGTTTTAGCTTAACCAGCTCTATAAACGCCCTTATTTCACAGGGTCGCAGAACGACCGCGACCTTACCGCCGATGGGTTTGCGTGTCAGCTTGGATACGATCTTGGCCCCGTTCATGGGGAAAGCCGGAGAGAGGGGATCAACGCCGTCCAGACGTTCCGGATCGCTGATCAAGACGGGCATGACCATATTTTTCATGGGAAGAATCTGGGGAACTAAGATGGCTTGGATCTCATCTATTCCCAGAAGAGATTTGAAGAAATTCTGTAATGCCCCTAAGAGGTCAGTGTCTTTTGTTTCAAGTTTCAGTGAGTTCACCATGAGTCTCCTCCAGAATAGCTCAGAGGCCGATGATTTTGTGAATCGGCCCAAAATTTTTGCGGGCTTTAAATGACCATTTTCAATTTAGCGGCGTTTGGCCCCAACGCCTTGATTTGTGAAACCAACTCTTGCATGATCTCGGCAAACTGAATTCCGTCGCTGGCACCTATCCACGTCAGTCTGAGTCGTTCTGATTCAAACCCAAACTGGGGAAGGATTTCTTTTAAAAGTTTGATCCGTCTACGAGCCTTATAATTTCCATTAATGTAATGACAGTCCCCGGGATGACAGCCACTGACAAGAACGCCGTCGGCTCCTTCCAAAAACGCCTTGATGATGTACTGTGGATCAACCATTCCCGTGCACATGACCCGGATCAGCCTTATGTTCTTGGGATAGTACAAACGGGATGTCCCAGCCAGATCAGCCGCGGTGTATGTACACCAGTTACAGACAAAAGCAATAATACTCGGTTCAAAATTTTCCATAGCTTTCTCCAAATGATCTCAAATCAATCAGTCCAAAATCGGAACTCCAATATCTGAGTTCGTTTACATGCCCACGGAATGCAGCGCATCCATAATTCCTTCAAATTCAGCGAATACTTGTTTCATATTAAAATGTTTGACCTGGGCTGCCCCACTAGGACAGAATCCTGAACAACTCCCGCATCCTTTGCAAACAGCTTCATTGATTACCGAGACACCCCTGAATTCATCAAACTCAATGGCAGAATAGGGACAAAGACCGATACAGATCTGACATCCCGCACAAATATCCGGATCGATGTAAGAGATGGTAGAGGGAACCTGGACCGTTCCTCGAGTGGCCAGAGAGAGGGCCTTAGACGCTGCTCCTGAAGCTTGGGCCACGCTATCCGGAATATCTTTTGGAGATTGGCAAGCACCGGCCAGGAAGACACCATCCGTGGCCGTATTCAGAGGCCCCAGTTTTGGGTGTTCCTCCAGAAAGAAACCATCTGCACCGATATTGACCCCAAAAATTCTTCCCACATCAATCGCATCTTTTCGGGCCTCGATGGCGACACAGAGGATCACCATATCGACGGGCACGCGTATAAGACTTCCAAGCAGCGTATCTTCAGCAATGGCGACAAGTTTGCCCTCTTCTTCAGGCGTTGTGGCCTGATCGGTAATTTCCGCCACTTTCCCTCTAATAAAAATGGATCCTTCCTTCTGGCACCTTTCGTAAAATTCCTCATAGCCTTTGCCAAAACAACGCATGTCTATATAGAAATCATAGACCTGGGTGTCATGGCCGACTTTTTCTTTGATTAGATGAGTATATTTGAGGGCATACATGCAGCATACCCGAGAGCAATATTGGTGGTAGTTTATATCACGACTTCCTATACAGTGAAGAAGAGCCACACTCCTCGGTTCCCGTGTGAAATGACCGTTTTCATCTCTAATAAGGATCTTGCCGCCAGTGGGTCCCGTCGCGTTACTGAGACGCTCAAATTCCAGGCTGGTGAACACATTGGGGTACACACCATAGCCGAATTGCCGCATGGGCTTTGGATCGATTGTGTTATAGCCTGTTGAGAGGATGATGCTTCCAACCTTGACCTCGATCTCCTCATCTTTCATGCTATGATCGATGGCATGGGGTTCACAGACGGCAACACACTCCATACATTCCGAGCAGCCGCCACAGTTGAGACAACGCTTAGCTTCCTGTTTTGCCGCGTCTTCTGAAAAGCCCGGATTTACCTCGTCAAAGCTTCGGCCTGTTTCACTTGCCTTTCTAGGGATCACCTGGAGCCTTGGCTTTCGGGCTATCTTCTCAGAAATGTCCAGCCAGTTTCGACCTGGGGGTTCCTGTGCCGCCAACTCCTCGGCAAGAAGCCTGAGATCCTCTCCGTTTATGAAACGGTCAATCGCCTTTACAGCCTTATGGCCTGAAGAAATGGCCTCAATGACCGTTGCAGGACCGGTCACTGCATCCCCTGAGGCAAATACATGGGCCATCGAAGTCTGCATGGTATATGGATCAACCTCAAAGGTACCCCAACGGGTTATCTTAAGATCCGGCTCATCGTCAATCCATTTCATTTCAGGCCGCTGTCCGATTGCCGGTATGACCGCGTCACATTTTATGACAAATTCGGAACCCTCCACAGGCAGGGGTCGCCGGCGCCCGCTCGCATCAGGCTCCCCCAACTCGGTCTTCAAGCATTCAAGACCCGTGCACCTCTCGACATCACCATGAATGCGCACAGGGGCTGTCAGATAATGAATCTCTACTCCCTCTGCGAGGGCTTCTTTAATCTCTTCCTCATAGGCCGGCATTTCTCCGCGGGTCCGGCGATAGACAATATGGACTTGCTCGGCACCGAGCCGAAGTGCTGTTCGGGCCGCATCAATGGCCACATTGCCTCCTCCGATGATGACCACCCGCTTCCCAGGGGGGGCTTGGCGGATTCCCTGATTCACATCCCTAAGGAAGTCCACGGCATCCAGAATCCCTTCATAATCCTCCTCGCCCGGGATGTTCAATTTCGTGCCGCGGTGAGCGCCGATACCCAGAAAGATCGCCTTGAAGCCCTGCTCCTGAAGGTCGGATAGCGTAAAATCCTTGCCCAATTCCATCCCCTTTTGCACCTCTACGCCCAAACCGACAATATAGTCAATCTCCCGGTCTAGGACCTCAGACGGCAGCCGGTAGTCCGGGATTCCCACCCGGAGCATGCCGCCCAATACCGGCAGGGCATCATAGAGGGTCACTTGATAGCCTTTTAGTCGAAGATAGTAGGCGACCGTCAGGCCGGCGGGGCCCGAGCCGACTACAGCGACCTTCTCGGGTCGTTGATCGATAGTAGGGTGGTCGAGTTCTTTTGGGTCTACATGATCGGCCGCAAAGCGCTTCAACTCTCTGATGGAAACGGCCTCATCGACTTCCCTTCTTCGACATTCTGCTTCACAGGGATGGGGACAGACCCGGCCAAGCACACCGGGTAATGGAATGCGCTCCATAATCAGCTGGACGGCTTCTTTGTATTTTCCTTGGCCGATCAGTTGGACATAACCCTGGACGTTCACCCCTGCCGGGCAGGTGGTGACGCATGGCGCACGATCCTTTTTGTCGATGCAATATGTGATGGGTACCGCCTGAGGGAAGGACCGATATATTGCTTTCCTGTCGCTTAAAGCCTCATCCCATTCGCTGGGCATGTAAACGGGGCAGACCTTTGCGCATTCATCGCATCCCGTGCAGACCCCTTCCTTGACATAACGCGCCTTTCTCCTAATTCGTACCGTATAGTTACCGATATACCCTGATACTTCCTTCACCTCACTATAGGAAAACAACTCGATGTTGGGATTCTGTGCCACCTCTACCATCTTAGGGGTTCCGATACAGGCGGCGCAATCGAGAGTGGGGAAGGTTTTGTCAAACTGAAGCATGTGACCGCCTATGGTCGGTTGCTTTTCCACTAGATAGACTTTGTGGCCGGAATTGCCGATATCCAGTGCGGCCTGCATGCCTGAAATACCCCCTCCCACCACCAAGACATCGGGGTGGACGCTCACTTCACGAGTCTCGAGACTATGGTGATAATTGACCCGATTGATGGCTCCGGCTACCAGGGTCTTGGCCTTCTGAGTGGCTTCATCCTCATCCAGGGTCACCCATGAAACCTGCTCTCGAACAGAAGCCATCTGGAACATATAGGGGTTAAGACCAGCTCGCTCACAGGCTCCTTGGAAGGTTTTTTCATGAAGTCTCGGTGAACAGGATGCCACAACGACACGGTTTAGACCGTATTCCTTGATATCCTTTTCGATCATTTCCTGTCCCGGGTCTGAACACATGAACCGGTAATCTCTGGCAACAACGACATTGGGGAGTCTTCGGGCGAAGTCTGCGACCTCTTCTACCCGCACCTTGTAAGAGATATTGATGCCGCAATGGCAGATATAGAATCCTATTTTGATAGACATGAATTCTCTCCTAACTGAAAACAAGCTTTTAAGCCGATCATCTCTTGATTGTGAGGCAGTATCAGCTCTCTGTGAATCAATCTCCGGTGCGATGCCCTAGAAGGAACTTTCGCGACAAAGCCCCAAAAGGAAATCTGAAAAGGACGATGCCTAGATGCTTTTACTTTTCTTCACTTGAACCCTGAATGACGAATCTTCTTTTTCAAACTCTTCCATAAGGATCAGTTCGCATGAAAAAGAGGGCAAGACCTTGAGAATGTCTGTTCGGGTATCAGTGTCCGCGCAAAGGATTTCAAGGGTTTCTTGTTCATTCATAGCCCTGAAAGCCTGGCTCACCTTTAACAGACTGATAGGCGGGATAGCCTTCCGTATATCAAGAGTGTGATCCGGTTTTTTCTCCAAATCGGTTCATTCCTTTTAATCACACTGGGTCCAATTCACCGAAGTTTGTCTCGCACTTTTCCGTTATCGGTATCCTGTATTTCCATGTTGCGCTGTTCATCCGCCTTCGCAGGAAACCCCGCATTTATGAGGGGAGGAATGCT
>JAFGFY010000097.1 GCA_016930795.1 Deltaproteobacteria bacterium | reverse complement strand
TCATTGTTTAGGTTCCACTTTCCGGGTTTCGGTTCTCTCTGGTGATTTCTAGGTTTCTGGTATCGTCTCATCGTATCCAGACAATCCAGCTCCTTTAACCGGTTGTAGATCAACGTCCAGGCGCAATCCTTTTCCGAATCGATTTCACACTTGCCATTATTCGTGCCGCCACATGGTCCGTTCACCAAACCCTTGTGACATGAGGTCACCGGACAGATGCCTCCGGTCTCCCCTATAATACAGGTCCCGCACTGGCTGCAAACTTCATCGAACAAACCCACAGAAGTCTCTTTACCGATGAACAGGGTATCCAGTGCAGGGACCACCATTTTCTTCACATGTCTCGCAATAGTCTGGACGCCGAAGGCACACGTCATGATCAAAAGCGCGTCTGCCTGATTCATTTGTTGTCCATACTCCTTCATGGCCTCGACGGTGAGATTATCACAGGCCACAGGTAATACCGTGGTGCCGGTAATGAGTTTTCCTTGTTTGGTTAAGCGCTCTTTCATCGCCCTTACTTCGGGCTCCCCTCCGGTCTTGGTGAGGGTCACGCAGGTCCCGCATCCCACGATGAAGATCCGCCCAAATCCTTCAAGCAGTCGCTCAAGCTCTTCCTCGGATTTTTGCCTTGTGATTGATCGAATCATAGTCTTATTCCTCTCAATCTATTGACCATTTATCATCTTTCATCTGCCGAATGATCAATGGCAATGATCAATGATAAATTCTAGCCTTTCTCCTCCAAGTCACACCTGAGGCACCTCGCGGCTTCACGCCGGGCGTCAGCCTCAGTGAATCCTTTTTCCACCTCCCTGAAGTCCTTTTTCCTCTGTTCAGCATCCTCTAATTCCACTTCAATTCTTGGCTTCTCTTCAAGGGTCTCTTCTACCAAGGCAAGGCGATCCCCCACGCGCATGGAGGACTTTTCATCGATGATCTTAAGCCGGCCTTTCATGCCCGACAGGTATCTGTCTATTGCAAGGGCCGCCCTCCGTCCGGAGGCTATGGCCTCTATGACAGTGCTTGGGCCTTTGATGAAATCCCCTCCCGCAAAGATCCCCTGAATATTGGTCGCGAGTGTGTTTTCATCCACCACAAGACTCCCCCATAAGGATCTTTCCAACTGACTATCCTCTGACAAGAAAGACGCGTCAACCGCCTGCCCGATTGCGCCGATGATGGTGTCCACCTCGACGACCTGGGTCGACTCCTCATCCACGCTCAGATGAGAGCGCCCATCCGGATCAAAGACCGTCTTGCTCCGCATAACCTCAATGCCGGTGACCTTCCCTCCGTGGTGAATGATCCTTTTAGGGGACCATAAAGGATTAATGACAATGCCTTCCTCGATCGCCTCCTCAATCTCTTTCTCCCAGGCCGGCATCTCCTCCACGGTTCTTCGGTAGAATATTTGAACGTCCTGGGCGCCCAGCCTCGGCGCCGTTCTGGCCGCGTCGATCGCCACGTTGCCGCCCCCCAAAACCACCACCTTCCCTTGGAGTTTAATGTCTTTTCCTCTTCTGACATCGGCCAAGAATTGGAGACCGTAATAAAATCCTTCCAGGCCTTCTTCTTCTCCCATGATCCCCATCCTTCGACTGGATTGGGCCCCAGGGGCAATAAATACCGCTTTATATCCTTCCTCTAAAAGGTCATTCACGGTATGTCGGGCATCTATGGGGGAATCAAATCGAAGTGTCACACCGCAGCTTTCGATGTATTTGATCTCTTTTTGAATCACCTCGCGCGGAAGACGAAATTCCGGCACGGCGAGTCCCAGCATTCCCCCTCCCATGGATTGGGCCTCATAGACCGTAACCGCATATCCCATTTTCGCCAGGAAGTAGGCACAGGTCAGGCCCGCCGGCCCCGCTCCGACCACGGCAATGGTCTTATCCTTGGTCACCGGAAAGGGTTCCCTGGCCATGCCGATATGTTCATAATACCAATCAGCCGCAAAACGCTTCAAGGAACGAATCGCGACGGGATCATCCAACTCACCGCGGCGACACTTGAATTCGCACGGATGGATACAGATTCGTCCGCATACCGCGGGAAAGGGATTCCTCTCGCGAATGATCTCTGTGGCCTTCTCATAATCCCCGGCCGCGATGGCGGCCACGTAGTTGGGGACATCAATGCCTGCCGGACAGGCGTGCTGACAGGCGGAGATGACCATAGCATCACAGGTTGCCCCAGCGCACCGATGCTCCAGGATATGGTCCTCGTACTCTTTTAAAAAGAATTCAAGGGTGGATAAGGCGGGTTTGGGAGCGGTTTGGCCGAGACCGCATAGGGATGACTTGATCATGGTCTCGCCCAAATCCCTGATGGTTTTGAGGTCCTCGATCCTGCCCTTTCCCTGGGTAATCCGGGTCAAGATTTCAAGCAGTTGAGTAGTCCCGAGTCGACAAGGCGCGCATTTGCCGCACGACTCAGACTGGGTAAAACTCAAAAAGTAGCGGGCAATCTCCACCATGCAGTTGTTCTCATCCATGACCACCATACCGCCGGAGCCCATAATGGCGCCGATTTGCTGAAGGGTATCGTAGTCAATGGGCAGGTTGAGGTATTGAGAAGGCACACATCCCCCGGATGGGCCGCCCATCTGTACGGCCTTGAATTTCCTTCCTTTAGGAATGCCCCCGCCGATATCAAAAACCACCTCCTTGACCGTCACACCGATCGGCACTTCAACCAGACCCGTGTTGTTCACCTTGCCGGCCAGGGAAAAAATCTTGGTTCCGCGACTCTTTTCCGTACCCACCTGGGCGTACCATTCCGCCCCATTTTTGATAATCAGCGGCACATTGGCCCAGGTCTCCACATTGTTGATATTGGTGGGTTTGCCATCCAAGCCGGACTGAGCGGGGAAAGGAGGTCGAGCCCTGGGCATGCCTCGTTTTCCTTCGATGGAGGCCATTAAGGCGGTCTCCTCCCCGCAAACAAAGGCTCCCGCACCCATCTTGAGGGAGAGGTCAAATTGAAATCCCGTTCCTAGAATATCCTCTCCCAAAAGACCCAGCTCCTTCATCTGCTCAATGGCGATCTGCAGGTGTTCCACGGCAATGGGGTATTCCTCCCGGATATAGATGTATCCGTATTCCGCGCCCATGGCATAGGCGCCAATAATCATTCCCTCAAGCACCGAATGGGGGTCTCCTTCCAAGACGGCCCTATCCATGAATGCCCCGGGATCACCCTCGTCCGCATTGCAGATGATGTATTTGGGTTTTCCCCCTGATTGCCGGGTGAATTTCCATTTCAAGCCGGTAGGAAAACCCGCGCCGCCACGGCCCCTGAGCTTGGCAACAGTGACTTCATTGATCACCTGCTCAGGCGTCATTTTGGTCAGGGCCTTAACCACGGCCTGATACCCGCCTGCGGCGACATAATGCTCAATCCTGGTGGGATCGATCCGTCCACAATTGGCCAGGACCCTCTTCACCTGTCTCTGATAAAAGGGAATCTGACTCCGGTAGTACACCGGGCTTCCGGTCTGTGGATCCCTGTAGGCCAGGCGATCAATGAACCGCTCCTGTTTCAGGGTCAGGGCCACGATTTCGGCGGCATCCTCCGGATTCACCTCCTGGTACTGAACACCCAAAGGATCGATGAACATGACCGGGGCCTTTGCACAAATGCCGTGACATCCTGTGGCGCGCACCTCCACCTGACTGGAGAGCCCCTGTTTGTTGACCTCCTCTTTGAGAGCATCGTAGACTTCGGCTGCGCCATAGGCCCGGCAGCCGGTCATGCAGACGTGTACTCGGCGTTTTCTCGCATCTTTTTGTCCAAAGACTTTATTGCGATACCACTCCAGTTCGCCAACTGATGAAAGTCTCTTCATGGCCCTTGCGTTTCTCCCTTGTCCTTGTTGTACTGGGACATGATGCTGGTTACCTTGGGTGGAGAGAGTTTTCCGTAATAGGTTTTGTTGACCATCATGGCCGGGGCGAGAAAACAGGCACCGAGACAGGCCGCAGTCTCCAAGGTAAACCGGTAATCAGAGCTGGTTTCCCCTTCCTCCAGGCCCAACTCCTTTTTCAAAAACCTTAATATGCTTTTCCCCCCTTTCACGTGGCAGGCGGTACCACGGCAGACCCTGATCACATATTTCCCTTTGGGCTCTAACGAGAAACCCGCGTAAAAGGTGATCACCCCCTGGACCTGACTTGGGAACACATTCAGGGCTTCCGCGATAGGTTCAACCGATTCTGGAGGGACATACCCAAATGTCTCCTGAATCTCCTGGAGCAGAGGGATCAAAGCCCATTTCTGATTTTTGTGTTTTTTAATGATGCCCTCGATCTTTTCCCAGTCTACCTTTTTTCGTTCTTTCATGCGGTATCCCTTTGACCACCCATCATTGTTCATTGATCATCGATCATCGATCATTGTTCATTGTTTATTGTTCATTGTTTTCTATTTTCTCAACCTTTACAGAGACCTGCATCCACCCTGGAGATTCTTCCTTGCCCGGTTGAGTTAGGGCGACCAATTGTCGTGCCTCATTGCCGTAAAAGGCTACAGGTATATAGACGAGGCCGAACGGCAGGTCCTTCTTCACTCTCACCCTCCGAGCGACAGCGCCATACTTCGAGGATACCCTCACTTGATCTCCATTAACCAAATCCAACCTTGCAGCGTCTTCAAAAGACAATTCCACGTCCCCTCCTTGTGAAAAACCAGTGATGCGGGCAGAGAGGCCTGTCCGGGTGCCGCTCCCCAGATGTAGTCTTGTGGAAGTCAAAATACCCTCCAGTGGATATGTGTCATCCCTTAGTCGATCTGCAGCAAAAGCTATGGGTGTAAACTCGACGGGATGGCCCTCTTCATCAGCCTGTCCAAGGTCACCCATCTCGGTTACCCAGGATTGACCGGGGTCATCCCGCAACTCTGAATAGGCCGGGATGACCCTTCTGATCTCCC
This sequence comes from Deltaproteobacteria bacterium, assembly GCA_016930795.1. Classification (GTDB taxonomy): domain Bacteria; phylum Desulfobacterota; class DSM-4660; order Desulfatiglandales; family HGW-15; genus JAFGFY01. The sequence goes on along the minus strand of JAFGFY010000097.1, from coordinate 21,588 downwards.
TTCTTATTTTCAGTAGGGAGAAATCTTGGTCCGCCTGTCCCATTCTGTATGCCAATTGGGCCAGGATTTCCAGATCGGGTTTTGCCTCGCCCTGCGGTAAAACAACGGATTCAAAGGATTGGATTCTGCCTTCCAGGTTGGTAAAGGATCCTGCTTTTTCACTGAACGCGGCCCCGGGCAGTACCACATCAGCCAATGCACCGGTCTCGTTGGAAAGAATATCCTGAACCACCAGAAACTCGAGATTCTGAAAAGCCCTTCGTACGCGCTCAATCTCAGGGAATCCCCGAAGAGGATTCTCCCCCATGACATAGAGGGCCTTGAGATTGCCTTTTTCTGCCTCCTCCACCATGCGAACCATTGAGAGTCCTGGGTCCGGGGACAATCTCACACCCCATATTCGCTCCCAGTATTCCCTGCGCGCTTCATCGGTCACAAGCCCACGGCCCGGGAGAAAACCGGGTGCGCATCCCATATCCAAAGCCCCTATTCCGTTGTTCTCGGAGGCAAGGATATAAATGCCTCTTTTTTGATCACCCAGACTCCCTGTCATAAGCGCGAGATTGAGCAGCGCATGCATGGTTTGTACGCCATTCCTCTGAAGCAAGACCCCCTGCCCCACCACAAACGCGATTTTCTTCCCTTGAAGCTGATCCGCGGCCTCTTCCATCAATCCGGATTCAAGTCCCGTACTCCGCGAAGCCCTTCCAAGATCAAAGGCGGCCAAGCCCTTTTGATAAAGGTCAAAACCCTGTGTGAAACGATCGATATACCGGGCATCGAATGCCTCTCTCTTGTAAAGGATGGCGGCCAAGGCATGGATCAAATCAGAGTCCGTCTGGGGAGAAAGAGGGAGCCAGAGGGAGGCAAAGGGCACAAGCCCATTTTTTCTCGGATCAGCCACAATCATCGGCACTCCGTTGTTTCTTGACGCCCTCTTGAGAAAGTAGCCCACCACGGGGAGTGATTGCGTGGGATCGGCGCCGATAACTAGGATGACCTCCGCGTCCTCAAGAGCAGATAAGCGCGCGGGAGGAATGCTGCCGCCCAGCCTTTGGGCAACGGCATTCATTGTGGAGAGACCGTTCACATTTCCTCCGTTATCCACATTGTTGGTCTCTAACAGAGATCGGGCGATCCTTTGAAAAAGATAGTTCTCCTCGTTGGTACACTTGGATGACCCATACAATCCCAGACTCTGCGGCCCATGGGTCTTCTTGATGGACAGGAGTCGTTCACTGATAAGGTTTAAGGCCTCTTCCCAGGTGGATGGGGATAGTTCTCCCCCCTTTCGGATCAATGGGCGGGTCAGTCTCTCTTTGACATTGAGAAAATCATGGGCAAAGTGCCCGCGCACGCAGAGTGTGGATTGATTAACCGTTTCATCCTCATGGGATGGATTTGTTTCGACCACTTGACCATCAACGGAACCCATGACCAGGGTACAGCCTACACCGCAGAACCCGCAAACCGTGGCCGATTCCTTTTCCGGGGAACCCACATATCGAGGATTCCCAATGCTCAAGGCGCCGGTTGGACACAAGGAGACGCACGTGCCGCAGAAAGTGCATTCGGATTTCTCCAGGGGCATATCATGGGCAGTGGCGGGACGGGATCGAAAGCCGCGCAGGTTGTAATCAATGGCGCCTACTACGACGAGTTCATGATCCGCCCGAATGCATCTGCCGCAAAGGATACACTTGCTCAGGTCCCTGATGATAAAAGGATTGGCTTGTTCAAGACCTCTATAATAGGGCATGGGATAAAGCCCCGTGATCCCAACACCTAGATCCGCGGCGACCTGCCGCAACTCACATTTGTTCCCCCGGCTGCACACAATACAGGACTCGGGATGATTGGCCATCATCAGGCGGACAATATTGGTGCGGTGTCGCCTCACTGTGGGGGAATCGGTCCGAATCGCCATGTCCTGCGATACGGGGGTGACACAAGAGGCCATGATGCGCCCACTCTTCTCATCCTCTACCAGGCAGATACGGCAGGCGCCGACAGGCGTTAGGTGCCGATGATGACATAGGGTCGGAATCTTGATGCCGTTTTCCGTGGCAGCATCCAGAATGCTGCTCCCAGGGCGTGCGCTGATTTTCTTCCCGTTGATGGTCAGGGTGATCTCTTCCAAGTTCCTTTTCTCCTTAGAATAACCGCTGCGCGACTTTACGGAAGGTTTCAGCCAACGATGGATTACTCCTTGTCGCAGGTTTTCCCATACACGAAAAGAATGGTGATGAGTCTTTTCACAGTGACTGTCAAAGGCGCTGAAATCGTGTTAGGCGGAGTGGTCAATATTGGCCGAAGCCTCACAGTCTTTTGAGCTTTGCGGCATCCAAATAGATTTTCAGTTTTTCCTCGGCGCCTACGGTAATGATATGTATGCCCTGACATAAATCTTTCAGGCCGGAGACAATCTCGACAAAAACCTCAATACTCGCCTGCTCCCGATCCTTTGCTTTAGCCAGCCTCTGTATGACCCAGTCCGGAACCAGGCCTGATTTGAGATGGCGATTGAGGAATTGAGCCATTCCAGCGGTTCTCAGGATCATGACTTCCGCGATGATCGGGACGTGAAAGGAATCGGCCAGCCTAACGAATCGCTCAAACAAGCGGACATCGAATACAGGAGTGGTCAGAAAATACCCCGTACCGATCTTGGTCATCTCCTCCATCTCCTTCATTTCCTGGTCCGGTACGTTCTTTCCCCATTTGGATTCGACTCCGGACCCTATGGTGAATTCCGCCTTGGCTGGAAGCTCTTTGCCATCCACCGTGTGACCCTCCCGAAGGTGTTCAAGAACAGAATTGAGTTTTCCTGAATCCACATGGAAAAACATCATCTCCTGCAGGCTGTCTCCGGTAATACGGTAGTCTTCAGTAAAGACAAGGAGGTTATCCACGCCCGTCTCGTGGGCGGAAAGAAGGTCTTTCTGGAGTTGTAAACGGTTTTTCTCACGTGTCGTGGTTTGATAAATCGCCTCAAATCGATTTTCTTTCAATGTTTGGCAGACCTTGAGTGTATCCCCTACAATGCCTTCAAGGTCCAATTCAGGCACAGTCAATCCATCTATCCTCCCCCTGACCAGCTCCAGTCTCTTAACAAGCTCTTCAGGCCTTTCATCGATCGGGGGTTGTATTTCAGAGGTGACGACAAATTTCTTCTTGTCCAGCGATTCCTTCAGTTTCATTTGCCTCTCCCGAACTCAGTTCATTCTTCACCGACTTATTGGATCATACCCAGCAGCCTTGCCACCTCCTCCTTCAACTGGGGCAAGGGAAAAGGTTTTGAAAAACATAGATCCGCGCCGTATTCTCTCATTTTTTTGAATTTTTCATCGTCCAGATAGGCGGACAGGACAATGATTTTCGTGTCCTTGGTCTCTTCATTTGATTTGATCTTCCTGCAAACCTCATATCCCTTGATATCAGGCATCATGATATCCAGGATCACGAGATGAGGTCTGAAATGATTCACCTGAATCCCGGCCTCAAATCCATCGGCGGCGGAGATCAACTCATAGTCATATTGCTCTTCTTCCAGGGCCTGGACAATCGTCTCCACGATGATGGCGTCGTCGTCCACAATGAGTATCCGTTTTCTCTCATCAACAACCTCCTCCTGAGGGATGGGGATGCCCTGCTTTCTCATAAAATCTTCTAGATCGGATTTTTTGATCCGCCGGTGCCCCCCCACTGTCTTGTAGGCGATGATATGGCCGGCCTCGATCCAATTGATAATCGTTTTAGGAGAAACATTACAGTATTTGGACGCCTGAAAAACTGTGAAGATATCATCCATCAGGAAGCCCCTCTTTTGAGTGTTGAAGATGCTTGTTACGGGTGAAGGCATGCTATGATTTTTATAATTATTATAGTATTTTTAGTTTGTCAAGGAATTTTTATCATTTTTATTAAATATAATTACTATAATTTCTATAATTACTAGAGGCAGGAATCCTTTCGAGATGGATTTCAAGAGCCAAAGCTCTGCTCCAATCAGATTAACAGGCCGATTTTAAAAGGAAATCAAATGACGCTCCCCACCGCAAAGGGCAGAGTATCAAGCGGAATTGCGCCATAGCCAACCCGCCTTCGCTCTAAGGGGCTTGGGCGCGATTCTCTTCGCCATCATGTCGTCCGTAGCTTTATGCGAAGGCTGATCATTTCTGCGCCGAGCCGCAGGGTATTCTGGCGAAGGCGAATGACTTGACATGTATAAAATTTGGAAGCATGTTCCGGGAATGGATAAAATAACCTGATGGGTCAGTCATCGTGCAACCGGTCATCACGTATCAACAGGATTGACATGCCGTCCAAATGAAAATGGAAGAAAAGGAAATCAGAAAAGAATCCTATCATCTTCGAGATTATCAGAAGGATTGTCTGTCTGCCATTTACAATCGGTATAAGACCGGTATACGACGACAGCTTACGTGTCTTCCGACCGGTTCAGGCAAAACCGTCATCTTCTCCGAATTTCCGAAATTTTTCAAAATGAAGAAACAGATGCTGGTCCTCGCACACCGGGCCGAGCTTCTTGATCAGGCGAGAGCGAAACTGCACCATGCCAACCCCGATTTGCGAATAGAAATTGAGCAGGCGGGCAGAAACGCGGACCCGGACTGTGATGTCGTGGTTGCCAGCGTGCCTACCCTTGGCAGAAAGGGTGCAAAGCGCCTCAAACACCTGGACCCTGACAGGTTCTTCCTGATCGTGGTGGACGAGGCCCACCATGCTACGGCGGATACCTACACGAGGATATTGAAATACCTTGGAGTGTTCGAGAAAGACACACGCAAGCTCCTTGTGGGATTTACCGCAACTCCTAAGCGGGGTGATGGGGAGGGACTTGATAAAGTCTTTCAGGAGATCGTGTTTTCCAGATCACTCCCGGAAATGATCGACTCAGGGTATCTCTCTCCTGTTGCCGGGTATCGGGTCGAAACCGAGATTGATCTTTCCAGGGTAAGAACGCGCATGGGTGATTTCGTCGTATCGCACCTGTCAAGGGCGGTTAATGTAGAGTACAGAAACGACATCATTATCGATGTATACAAGAAATATCTCGAAGGTAAACAGACCCTTTGTTTTTGCGTTGATGTAGCGCATGCCCACAGTATAGCCAAGGCATTTGAAAGGGCGGGGATACGAGCCGCCTCGGTGACGGGTGATATGGACATGACATCGCGTTCAAAGACCTTGGAAGATTTTAGAACAGAACGCATCAAGCTGCTCGCCAATTGCATGGTCCTGACCGAAGGGTATGATGAGCCTTCGGTACAAGGGATCATCCTGGCAAGGCCCACCAAGTCGATATTGCTCTACACTCAAATGATAGGAAGAGGGACAAGGCTGCATCCCGGAAAAGAGAACGTGACGGTTGTGGATATTGTGGACGCGACCAGGGAGCATAGCCTGACCACGCTTCCCGGCCTCTTCGGGCTCTCAAACGATTTCGATCTGGAAGGCCATACAACGGATGAACCCCAAAAGGCCATGGATTGGGTCGAAGTGAATCGCCCCTGGGTTCCGGTAGATCGAGCCACATCCCTGAGTGACCTGAAATACCGCTGCCGTAAAATCGACCTTTTTGATCTTCAGACACCCCATGAGATCTCGCGTTACGCGGAATATGCGTGGGCAGGAACGGCAAAAACAGGTTATCGCCTGGGTTTGACCCTCGGGAACGCCATTCTGCTATCACCTACGATCCTTGATTCATGGGAAGTCAACCTGCGGCATAAAGGAAAGATGCGGCTCATAAAAAGCACAAAGAGCATTCAAACGGCCATCATGGCGGCGGAGGAATATGTCAAGGACCATTTTCCGGATCTCTTGAAATTGGTTCATAGAGAGAGCCGCTGGCGAAGATCGCCGGCATCGGAGAAGCAGATAAACCTGCTCAAGAATAAAGGGATAGAAATACCTAAAGGTCTTACCAAAGGTCAAGCAAGTTATTTGATTGGTATGCTCGCTAGAGATTAGGGGTGTGAAAGTCAGAAATCCAGAGGGCTTTTCGTCTCTTTGATGGTCTGACTTTTAATCGTATGGGTATATATCATCGTCGTCCTCACATCACTGTGTCCCAGGAGTTCTTGAATGGTGCGGATATCATAATTGGCCTGCAATAGATGACTCGCGAAGCTGTGTCGAAATGTGTGTGCGGATGCGCGTTTAGTCAATTGTGCCCTGGAAATTGCCTTCTTGATGGCCTTTTGCACATGTGTTTCATGTTGTTGATAGCTTCTGAATTCGTCTGCGTCTGAAACATAAATTAATGATTTAGCGGGAAAAAACCATTGCCACACTAAATTTTTTCCGCATTCTTATACTTTTTCTCAAGCCGGTTCATCATGAAAGCGCCGTCATAGTCCTCTTGCACTTTCAGGAAACCCTAATTAGTTTCCACCCAGAAATGGCCCTTTTCCGTAATCTCTTCTTCAAACTGCGGGACTGGTTGTGTGACGTACTATACGTATGCCTCCGCCCAATCCCTTGTTTTCCTTAATCTTGAGAAAGACTGCTCATTTCTGATCTGGAAACTAGCAAAGTGTCCACTTTTAATTTCTGGACGGCCACTATTATTCTGTCTCCTCCACCCCTTCTTCCTCAAGATCCTGCTTCAATCTCTCAATATTCTTCAGTATCGTCTCGGCCTTTTCAATGAGATCATTCACCCGTTTGTAATTAGGGTCCATAGCCTGCACCATCTCCCACTCCCTGATGGCCTCATTCAACTGTTCCTTCCCAAAATACTCGATTCCCATTTTATAGTGTGTGTCCTTGTATGACTCCTCGATTTTCCCAATGTATTCGATACATTCGCAGCAATCCTCTTTGTACTGAAGGGATTTTTGAAATTCATCCCTGGCTTTTAGAAGGTCCTCCTTTTCATAGAGATCTACCGCACTGGCGAAATGGGATTTGTAGGCGTATTCAAGGACAAGCTTATCTTGCGGGTCTGCTTTCAATGCCTTGTTGAACGCGACAATCGCCTCTTCATATTGTTTCTTCCCAAACAAATCAATGCCATGATCACGATAGATGGCGCCCTGATCTTGATATTCCTGCTCCTTGGACTCGAATGTCCCTCCGGCTTCAAGAGTATAGGTGGTCTTCGTCTCTGCTGTTTCCACGTTCTTTTCTTCAGCCAGAAATGTCTGCCCAACAATCTCCGGGACCTTTATTTCCTGCCCCGGATATAATCGCGTGGCGTCTGTGATGTCGTTGTATTTCGCAATGATAGGGGTGTTCTTCATGTCACCGTAATATTGCATGGCCACCCGCGACAGGGTTTCTCCAGATCTGATGATGTGTATGACATACCTTTTGACCTGCGCCCGTTCCCTTGTCGTCAGGATTTTGATTACTTCAGGATAATCCGGCCGAAGCCTCAAAGCGTTCAGAAACTCACGATGAGCACGACCATATATTCCCTCTCTATAGAGTTCAAGACCCGTTTCATAATGCTGTCTCGCCTTCTCTTTTATTTCACGTTTGACTCTCTCAAGGCGCTTCCGAGTCTCCTGACCAGATGGGTTTACTGTGAGAGCAAGGGTGTATTGTTTGAGGGCCCCGACCCACTCCCCTTCTTGCTCATATGCTTCACCCATCCTGAGATATTCTTCACTGATTCTTTCAGGAGACTTCTTTGTCAATGGGAGAGCGCAACCGACGAGCAACGCGCAGAAAAGAGTTATTGTAGTGAGATGGGTGTTTTTTTTCACTATGTCCTACTCCAACGGAAATTCGTAAAAAGTATCCAATTTTGTAATGAGACTATCTAGATCCTTTTTCAGTATTTGCGTCCTCCTTAAGCAAAGAGCATCAGAGAAGAATGGATTACCTCCCCCCTCCACTGAAAACCCCAACTCATAGCCGGCCTGTTCGGTTAAGGATAGGATGTTCTCATCATAGCGGCCAAAGGGAAAGGCGATGGCCATGGTATCCTGTGTCAGATTCATGTCTATGATCTGTTTGGAACCCATAAGTTCCTTCTCTATTCTTGTCAAATAATCCTTTTCACTTTCACCTTCCTTTTTCATGGTCAGATCGCTATGAGACAGGGTATGCGAGCCTATTTGGAATCCATCGGCATTCATTTCTTTGAGTTGACCCCAGGTAATCGCTTTTCCGGAAACGCCGATATAATCGGTATAGATGAAGAATGTTGCCGTAAAACCGTACCTCTTTAGTATAGGATAGGCGATGTCATAAGCGGACCTGTAGCCGTCATCGATCGTGATCATCAGTGATCTCTTGGGCAATGCCTTACGGTATTGCAAAAAGCCCTGAAGATCTTCCATGGTGACTGTCCTGTACCCGTTATCTTTCAGGTATTTCATATGCTGATCGAAAACGGCCGGGGGGACGCAGAGGGGAGAATCGCAGTCCTCCAAAAAATGGTGGTAGTTCAGAATGGGCACTACCTGGTAACCTTTTGCCGTCAATCCTCCTTTGTTGTCTATTTTCAGTGGAATGATGACCCTCTGATTTTTCACAAAAGGGACGCCCTCATTGGCATCCTCGATGACCCATGATTTCTTTCTGTCTCCCAAAAATCTCTCTGCCAGTGTTTCTGAATTCTCTTCACCCTGAATAACATAGACCACATATTCTTCGGATTCAAAGACAACACCCTTTTGGTTCTTTCCGACATGGGGAATCGGTATTCTATCCAAAATAGGCCATGATGCGGAGCAAGACGAGAGGATCAAGCATAATGATATGATGATGAAGAAGAGAAATCCCTCTGTTCTCCGCCTGGTATTTCTATTGAGTCCTGCCATTTTGTTCTTCTTTCAGACCAAGCACACGAAAAACACCTACGACTTCTTTCCTGCCTTTGACAGACACTTCTCCCTGAGGCTCCACCATGACTTTGTCTTTACCGATCAATTCGTAGGTTTGTCTGCTCATCAGAATCTCTCCTCCTTTAGCGAGGGAGGTAAGTCTGGAACTCACATTGACACTGTCCCCGATGACCGTATATTCCCTTTTTTCCTCAGAGCCGATGCTTCCTGCTACCATTTCACCCGAATTGATTCCCACGCCGGCTTCAAGAGAAATATCTTCCATACTCTTTTCCCGATTGAGTTTTTCCATCTCCTGTTGTATGCCCAAGGCCGCTTTGACAGCGTTCAGGGCATGGTGAGGATGGGGCAATGGCGCGCCAAAGACGGCGACAGCTTCATCCCCCGCGAATTTGTTGATGTGCCCTTTATTCTTATTGACCACTTCAGTGACCCTCGTGAAATATTCATTGAGCAGGTCAACAATCAAGCCGGGTGGTTTCCCCTCTGAAAGGGTTGTGAAACCTCTGATATCCACAAAAAGGACCGTGGCCTCTATTATTGAGCCATTTGTCATTTCCGGATTATTCAGGATCATATCTACCACTTCAGGAGTCACATACTGGCCAAAAGAATCTTTGATCTTCTCCTTGATCTCCAGATCTTCGGCCATTCTGTTGAACGAAGAGCCCAGGTCTCCAAACTCATCATTGCGATTGATTCGCACTCGATGATCGAAGCGGCCCATCCCCAAGGCCTTTGTCATCTCACCCAGCTTTCTAATAGGAGATGAAAAATAGGCGCTAAGACCGAGACAAAGCAAGACCCCCAGGCACAGAATAATCCCGGTAAGGACAAGGACAGAGTTTGTTGATTCACGGATGTTCTCTTGAAGATCTTTTTGAGAAATGGTGATATGGACTTCTCCAACCCTAAGATTTTGGAAAGTAATGGGCGCTTCAAAGAAAAGGCGTTCCTCTTCTTCGTCGACGATACGGCTGATGATCAAACCGTCTTCTTTCTCGACGATATGGGTCTTCTTCAGGGGGACATAGGGTTTTCCTGCTTCATTAATCCGACTATGGGCCCTGACCATGCCCTGACCGTCTATAATGTCGGCATAGACGATTTGCTCGGTTTCGGCAATATCATTGACCAACCCGAAGAGGGCCAAGTCCTCTTCTCCCAACAGCTTGTCAGGGGCATTATCGGCAACAATACGGATCATGCTCTGCCCAAGATCCATGAGCTGTTCAATAAACTGTTCTTTCTGTTTTTTGAGCATCGAGTAGCTGATGGCGGATATCACAAGAAGGATGACCAGCGTGAATAGGGTGGCAAGTTTAATAAATATGGGGATTCTAAAAGGACGTCTGAGGGGCTCTTTTCTTCTTCGCTCTTCAATCCTTCTTCGTTCCGGGAAGGCTATGGGCGTCCGTTCTTTTCTCAGGTCTTTGCCGTCTCTCCTGTCATAGGAGGCGGCTAAATCGGACGAGGACAGTCTTCTTTCATGGGATTTTAAACCATCTTTAGATGCATTTGGATTATTCGAGATATCTTCGGACATTCTCTAGAATCTTCTCCTGCTCTGCCCCAAAGAGGGACACAGTTCTTTCTGTGGAGACTCTCTCTCGATTACATATCTTCAACTCTGCAAATCCTAGTTTGAAAGATATAGATTGTCAATGAGGGTGGATTACACCTGATTCACCATCAAGACATCATCTAAGGATATTATAGATTATCATTTTCCTTTTTAATAAATTACGTGGAATTTCAATAGGCTAGAAAATAAGTAAAGGGGGACATTGTTTCCAAAACAACTTGACAAACGTGTCAAATCGAGATACTTTTCTTTTATGCCAAGACAACCAAGACTAGATACACCCGGCGCCTTGCATCATGTAATTGGCAGGGGAATTGACGGGACAGAGATATTCGGCAATAAAAAGGATTGTGAGGACTTCATTGGTCGTTTGAAGGACCTTTGTGACAAAAAGGCCTTCAGTATTTACGCCTGGGCCTTAATGAGCAATCACTTTCATTTGCTGGTAAGAACCGGAAGGTTATCCCTTTCCAACAGCATGCGGAAGCTCTTAACCGGATATGTGGTTAATTATAACCGACGGCATAAAAGATACGGCCATCTTTTTCAAAACAGATATAAATCCATTTTATGTGAAGATGATCCCTACCTATTGGAATTAACTCGCTATATTCATCTGAATCTCTTAAGGGCCGGGATAGTAAAGAATATGAAATCGTTAAAGAGATATGAATGGTGTGGGCATTCTGTCATTATGGGGACCATAAAACGATCCTGGCAGGATAGCGACACGATCCTGGCCTATTTTGGAAAAAGGCGAAAAAAAGCGATAGAACAATATGAGCTATTTATTGAGGGAGGAATTAAGGAGGGTAGCAGGCCGGAGTTTGTTGGAGGAGGTCTTATTCGGAGCCTTGGGGGATGGTCGCAGGTTCTTTCATTAAAAAGGTCTGGAAGTAAAATATTTTCAGACGAACGGATACTGGGAAGTAGTGAATTTGTCAATAATGCAATTACTGATGCGGAGAAAAAGGAGAAAGAGACGCTACGGTTAAATTTAAAGATTTCTGATTTGGAATCATTGGCTGAAAAAATTAGCGAGGGAGAAGCTGTAGAGAAAACGGAACTATGTTCAGGCAACAGGAGAAGGACTGTTGTTAGAGCCAGAAAGATTTTTTGTCAGGTATCGTTTAAAGAAATGGGGTATTCCGGAGCGGATGTTGCGCGATTTCTTGGTATAACGACATCGGCGGTAAATCGTTAAGCCGCTTCCAAGGTGTTATCGGATACAAAAAAATATCATTAAGTTGTTTTGGAACCAACGTCCCCTTCTATGGAAGACCAAGCAAAAACTCCCAGAAAGATTAATCGCCCCTGGGTGGTAATGCTCCTCACCTTTTTGCCTCTTGCGTTCGATTGGACATACAAGATCCTTTTGCACCCTCGCCCGTACTGGATTCATTATTACGACCCTGAAAACATCTATTTTTATGGCGGCCTTTCGCTCCTAGACGGCGAGATCCCGGATAACATGGATAATCCGGGGACTCCAGTCTTCCTGATCAGTGGCGCCATTCATTGGTTGATGGGGTTTGGTCCACTCGATATCGACCTCTTTCGAATGTTCGTGTACATCCTTGCCTGTGTACTCAATGTTGTTGCCGCCTATATTCTGATCCGATACATCTTGAAGAATTTATCCGGCTTGATCCAGGTGGTCATCCTTTGGACCTACTTCATGTGTCCTCAGTCGCTCCAATACAGTAATATATGGAGTCCGGAAATACTCTGTTTCTCCACAGCCTCGATCGTTCTGCTGACGTCCTGCAGCGGCGATTGGGACAAGTTTTCATGGCGGCGAATACTGATTATCGGGGTTGCTGTCGGGCTGTGCTGCGCGCTCAAGTGGACATTTATCTCTTTTGTCGCCGCGTTGATTGCTGGTTTGTTATTCCTTCCGAGTATCGGCTGGCAGCAGCGTCTGAGATACGCCGCTGCAGGATTGGTCGGGATAGCCCTTGGATTCGTTGCAGCGACATCAGTATTCGCCCAGGCGTATCCAATGATGTTCAGACGCTTTTTTCAATTCGTCATTCACAACACGATACATGGAAAAGGATCAATCGCTCTGCCAAGCCCGACGGTGATTTTATCGAATCTCTCTAAGGCGTTATCTCAAGAAGGAGGTTGGCACCTTTGGCTTGTGGGCTGTTTCACACTGCTCGGATTCTGGCTTTGGAGAGCGCACAAGCGCAAGAGTCATCTGCCCGTCAGGGCCGTGTTCCTCGTAATCTTCTGCATAGTGGGACTGGCATCATCATACGCGCTCGCAGTTACTAAGGAGGGCATGCTACTGCGATACCTCATCCCCACCGGTAGCGTCTGTCTTCTTGCATTTGCACTGGCAATGCGTCTTGCCCCGTCGAATTGGCTAATGCGATTCCGGATACCGATTTTCGCGCTGGCCGTCTTGGTTCTCTGCTGTCAGATCTCCAGAGACATTCGCGTTCACCGGAACCTGATCCGAAATGGATTGAGAGAACATAACGAAGTTACGAAATCGCTTGAGCGACTCACTCAAGGTCAGCTGGAGTCGACAATCATATATTCATGGCGATCGCCGCAACCGTCATTCGGTCTCAGGTTTAAAGCAAGCGAATGTCATTTACGCGTGATCGAAGAAAAATTTCCATACGAAGGCCACTATCTCCCGTGGAGACATAAAGTATTTCTACCCTCATCAAGTCCCACATGGGATTACCTCGTCATTCAGGAAGATCTCATGGTTGGCTTTCCCGATCCGCTCGGTCCGGTTCTGGCGAGCATTGGAAATGTTCGCATAGTCGGAAAGGCGGACTCATCATCTGCCCATGTCGATTCCAAGAAAGATCTGAATACAAAATAGAACACACGATCAGGAAGAATAGCAAACCATTTGATTTGAAAGAATATCTCCATAGTTGACGCGTTGATGGAAAAGGAATATGCTTTGCCAAAAAAAATGGATACGGGAGCGTTCTGATATGGACAAAATAAGGGTTGGGATTATCGGGGCTGGGGGGTATGGGGGTTGTGGTACTGTGGAACTCCTCATCAGGCATCCCTACGCAGAAATTGCCGCGCTCATTGATAAGCAGGATGTCGGTAAACCATATAGTGAGGTTTATCCACATTTGACGGGCTTTTGCGATTTGCCCATTATTGATCCGGATGATCCGAACCGTCCCGATGATTTTCATGTCGTCTTTTTTGCCACCCCGGACGGCGTAGGGCAGAAAGAGGCCCGTTCCTGGTTGGACAAAGGCGTGAAGGTCATAGATTTTAGTGGGGATTTCCGTTTTAACGATCCGGAGATCTACAAGGGCTACGCGGCCAGAATCGGAAAGAATCAAGAGCACGCATCTCCCGATCTGTTATCTCAGTCCACCTACGGTTTGACGGAACTCCACCGCCCTGAGATAGCCGCGTCAAGTCTGGTAGGAAACCCCGGATGTCTCGCTGTCAGCGCTATCCTTGCTCTGGGCCCAGCCTTGAAAGCAGACATCATCGATATTGATTCCATCATCTGTGACGCAAAGACCGGGGTCTCCGGGGCGGGTAAGGCCCCTTCGCCGACATTCCATTACCCGGCGCGATATGAGACCATGAACGCATATAAGGTTTCTGGGCACCAGCACGTATATGAGATCGAGAGAGAACTCTCTCTCGTTTCATCCAAAGAGACGAAGATCACATTTACTCCCCACGTTATCCCCTTGTCTCGGGGTATCCTGACCACAGCATATGCTCAGATGAAGCCCGGACAAAACTTTAGACGCATTGATGAAACTTATCGCTCTTTTTACAGAGACGAAGCCTTCGTACGGGTCTTCGGCCCTGAAAAGATACAGAGAAGCGTGGACGTCCGGGGGACGAATTTCTGTAACCTCTCATTGAACACAGACAACAGAACCGGTAAATTGATTGTGATTTCTTTGATCGATAACCTGGTAAAAGGACAGGCGGGAAGTGCCATTCAAAACATGAACATCATGTTCGGATTAGAGGAATCGGCCGGTCTTCTCTCCCCAGGTCAGTACCCTTAGAGACGGGAGACAGTGAATATGCAAAAAGGATTTTCTTGGGGATGATTGGCTATTTAATACAGACCTTTCTGACCTGGATGAGATCCGTGCTGCCAAGAAAGACTTTCCTGATTCCGTCCTGCATGAGGGTACACATGCCGTCTTTAACGGCCTGCGTCCTGATCTCCTCCATCCTGGCCCGGGTTTGAATCAGGGTCTTTACATCATCCGTCCCCACCAGTAGTTCATATAGACCGGCGCGCCCCCTGTAGCCTGTGTTCCCGCAATTGGCGCATCCATTAGGTTTGTAAAGAAAGAGATCATTATCATAGGGAAAGCCGAGGGCGTCAAAATCACCCTCATAGGCCCTCGCAAGGGCATCATACTCATCCCTGTTGGGATGGTATTTCTCCTTACAATCCTTACAGAGGGTCCTGACCAGTCTCTGGGCCAAGACGCATAGCAACGCGTCCGCGAAATTGAAGGGATCCATGCCCATGTCCAAAAGCCGGGTGATGGTTTCAGGCGCACTGTTGGTATGAAGTGTGCTGAACACCAAATGTCCGGTCAAGGAGGCCTCTATTCCGGTGGATACGGTTTCGTGATCGCGCATCTCACCCACCATGATGACGTCGGGATCCGCCCTTAAAAAGGCCCTCATGGCGGTGGCGAAGTCGAAGCCGATCTTTGGATGTACCTGCACTTGACGAAGCCCTTCCTGGGTGATCTCCACCGGGTCCTCAGCAGTCCATATCTTTGTCTCCGGCCGATTGATATATCGCAAGGCAGCGTGCAATGTGGTGGTCTTGCCGCTTCCGGTGGGACCCACCACGAGCACGATCCCGTATGGTTTGGTGATCTCGCGGGTCAGGTTTTCAAAGACCGAGTCACTCATGCCCATATTATCAAGAGGCATGGGCTCACCGGCGTGCAAAAGACGCAAGACCACGTCTTCGTTTCCTCCGGCAGTGGGAATGGTCGCAGTACGGAGTTCAATATCGAGAGGGGCGAATCTTTTAAACTTGATTTTCCCATCCTGGGGAAAACGCCTTTCAGCAATATCCAAATCGGCCATGATCTTGAGTCTTGATACGGCGGCCCGTTTGTAGGTGTAGGGAATTGTCTGGTAAATCTGACAGGCCCCATCAATCCTGAATCGAATCACGACATTCGCCTTACCCGGCCTCGGCTCAATATGGATATCAGAGACCCCTCGGTGATAGGCATCGATGATCATCTTATTGACGAGTTGAACAATGGCAGAGTCTTCCTCGCTGACTCTCTCCATTTCATCGTCATCTACCTCTTCATCTACCCCTAACTGTCCGAGAATATCTTCAATGCTCTCGGAGGTCGACATCAGATCCTTCCGCTCGATATCGAAAAACAGATTGATCATATTGAAGATGTCTTCTTTTAGGGAAACGCAATACTCAAACTCCTTTCCCGGCATCATGGCCTTGATCACGTCCCTCGCAGATAGATGATCGGGGTTTTCCATGACGACCACAACCTTGGGGCCTGCCTGGGAGACAGGAACAAAGACATTCCTTTTGAGAAAGTTGACCTTCAGACCCTTCAGCAGTTCTCCGGGAATCATCATCCTTTCGTCAAAAGGAATAAACCGGGTATTGTGAAAGTTGGACAGAGATTTGCCGATGTCATCCTTTGACACATGAAAATCGTTCATAAGGACCGTTTCCACCGATTTTTTGGTCTTTCTTGCCGCGATTACGGCTTGCTGCAGGTCTTTTTTGGCAATGATATTGTTGGAAATAAGGTAATCGAATTTAGTGGGTTTGGCCTTCTTGGCAAGTTTCTGATTGTTAAAAAAGGCGACACCCAAGACCTTGCTGATTTCAAGGATAGCGGATTCATCCTCAGAGGTGAAACGACTCCCGTTTTTCTTGTTAACGAGTTGAATGACGCCAAGGAGATACGAGGTAAATGTAATCGGTGCCAC
The DNA here is from genome assembly GCA_016930795.1 of Deltaproteobacteria bacterium. GTDB lineage: Bacteria > Desulfobacterota > DSM-4660 > Desulfatiglandales > HGW-15 > JAFGFY01. Next base: position 5,211 of record JAFGFY010000097.1, on the reverse strand, counting down.
AAGAACCTGTTTTGTGGTATAGCCCGACTTCAAGTCCCAGCTCTTATCAAAACGCAGGTCTTCGTCTATTCTCCTGAGTTCGTTCTCATCATACGCACTGACAATATTAATCACTTCGCCGGAGGTAGCGCCGTAGCCGGCGATACTCTCGTTGTTAAGAGGAACACGGATTTCATTGACCTCATTACCTGTCTTGACCTTGGATACAATCTGCCTGTTGGCCCCATCCACCATATAAATCGTCACCCTATCCGCGTCAAAAACCTCCAGGATCTCATCTTGTACGTTCATGATGATATCATCAGTGTCCTTGGCCGAATGGATCCGATTGGTTAAGGCGTTTAACCTTTTCTGGTATTGGAGCTCTTCCTCAAGAGATCTTCCTTTGGATTCGAGATGATGTTTTTTTTCCGCGATAGCGCCCATAAGCCTCTATGAAGATTCCTGCCAAGTAAATGTAACTCCTATATATTATAAAGGATTTTCATGAATATGCAACCTATTTGTTTGCCAAGAAGAACAGGATCCATTATGATCCTCGAGGCGTACAAGGATGCATCCCAATGTTTGGTTCAGGTTCTGGACGATATGTCGAAACATATCCGTAAATTATAAGGGCACGTATCGGGTCTTAAAACCGTCTCCGATTTCGTATTCCCCCTAATGTTCCAAAAGTTAAGAATGCTGCTCGTAGATCCCGCTATTGAGGAGATCCGCGGCTTCAGCAGATAATCCATATCGAGAAGAAAGGAGCATGTTGTATTGTTAGTTGACACCCACTTGCATTTGGATATGAAGCCATTTGATCAGGACAGAGAACAGGTGTTGGAAAGGGCTCTGGAATGCGGCATAGGTTATATGATCTCCATAGGGATTGACTTGACCAGTTCCATCAAAGCCCTTCAGTTGGCCCATCAATATGACGCTGTGTATTCAACGATTGGTTACCACCCTCATCATGCCGGTGATATGGACACGCAAACCCTAAGAGAATTGAGCCGTCTCGTCTCTGATCCAAAAATTGTCGCGTGGGGCGAAATCGGGCTCGACTTCTTCCGCCGACATTCTCCTCCTGAGATACAAAGGAAAGTTTTCAAACAGCAATTGGAAATGGCCCTTGATATTGATTTGCCTGTGATCATCCATGACCGGGATGCCCACGAAGAACTACTCGATATCCTGATCAAAACGGGAAAAAGGAGACACAAAGGAGTGATTCACTGTTTCTCAGGAGATTACGCCCTTGCCATGATACTTATCGGCATGGGCTATTATATCTCTATTCCAGGGACAGTGACCTACAAGAATGCCTTTCAGATACAGGAGGTGGCAACCAGGATTCCCCTTGAAAAGATGCTCTTGGAGACTGATGCGCCTTATCTTGCACCCGTTCCCAAACGAGGGAAGCGCAATGAACCCAGTTTTGTGACCTATACAGCCAATATGGTCGCTCAGTTAAGAGATATCACGGTTCAAGAGTTATGCCGCCAAACCACTGACAATGCTAAGACGCTCTTCAATCTACCGGACAGCCCATGAACTTCCAACCCATCAGCACAGACTATCATCTGATACTGGCCTCTGAATCTCCCAGAAGAAAGAGCTTGCTCCGGCAGGTCAATCTGCCGTTTGAAGCGGTGCCCAGCCATGTGGAGGAGAATCAGGTCAGTGGCAAGCCTTCAGATCAAGCCTCTCGGTTCGCAGAAAAAAAGGCCAGGGCCGTTCATCCGGAATTCAATAACAGGTGGATACTCGGGGCCGACACAGTCGTGGTGGTTGGAGAAAAGATACTTGGAAAACCACATGATCATCATGATGCAGAGTCTATGCTTTATCTTCTAAGTGGCAGAGAACATGAGGTTATTACGGGATTCTGTCTCTTGAACCCCAAAGGGGATGTTGCAGAGGCAAAGGCAGTCACCACCCTCGTCAGAATCAAATGGTTGGCAGCGGATGAAATCAATGCCTATATAGCCACAGGCGAACCCTTTGGCAAGGCGGGCGGCTATGCCATTCAGGGTATAGGCGCCTTTATGGTGGAATCCATTTTCGGGTCTTACACGAATGTAGTGGGACTGCCTGTCTGCGCCGTCATCAAATCTCTACTCGCCGCCGGTGCCCTAAAGGAATTCCCAATGCCGCAGTGAGTATCCTCCCGCATAGCGAGAGCCTCAGGAAGCCCCTCGAAAGGTGCTCAAAGGACAGAGGCTTCAATTCACAACTCAGGCCCTATCCCTTTTTTGCGAAGTTCCTCTGGCGGACAATCTCAGAAAGAGTAACCCCCGCAGCCACAGACACATTCAACGCTTCCACTGGTCCGGATGAAGGGATACTGACTATTTGATGGCATCTCTTTCTGATTGAGGGACTCAAGCCCCGCGCCTCACTTCCCAGGATCAAGACGACATTCCGATTCCAGTCGAACTGGAATATGGTCTCGGGGGTCTCACAGGCAGTGCCGATGATCCAGAATCCTTTACTATTTAAGGTGTCCAGCGCCCTACCCAGATTGACGACCCTGGCCACAGGCAAATGCGCATATGCACCGGATGACCTCTTCCTCACTCTTTCCGTCACACCCGCCGAACGGTCTTTTGGGAGAACAAGTCCATGGGTACTGAAAAAGGCCGCCGTCCGGATCAGAGCGCCAAGATTTCCCTCATCCGTGATATGGTCGGCCGCGACAATCAAGGCCGGCTCAGAGGCCTTTAGAGACATATCCGCGAGGGTGTCCAGATCAACATATGAAAATCCGTCTGTAAGGGCCACAATACCCTGATGGGTCGTATTGGGCAAATATTTGTCTAGGATTGGGGTTGGTTTGAATCGGGTGGGAATCCCTCTCTCCTTAGCCGTGTGAAGGATTTCTCTTGTTCTGGCAGACCTCTTACCTTCTGCGATCCACAACTCGTCTATTCCAATATGGCCTTTGCGCAAGGCCTCCCTGACGGCATGAAAGCCGGGAATAAAATGAATGTCCCTATTATCTTCGATTTCTGTTGTTGCCCTCCCGGTACAATCTCTCCCTCATCAAGCAATCTCATTGGATTTTTCAGCGAGGAAGTTGATGATGTCTGTCCTGCTGATAATACCCATTAATTTCCCATCTGACAAGATGGGGACTCTTCTGAAATTGCCTTCCACCAGGGTTCTGAATATAGTCATCAGGTCTTCATCTTCTTCAAAAGAGACGATGTCGGTCGCCATCAGATCTCCAGCTGTTTTGGATTTAATATCTTTTCCATACAGCAATACTTCCAAGATGTCCTTTTCCGTCACGATACCCAACAGAGACATATCTTCTGAAACCACGGGTAGGCCCGTCACTCGATTCTCAGAGAGGAGTTTCATGACATGTCTGATGTTTGTACCTTCCGTTACGGTCAATAGCTTTTTACTCATAATATGCTTCGCACGGATCATATCTCTCCTCCTCTAAACGTCAGGCGGGCCATGCAATCCAACATCATCGATAGAGTCCTAACTCAGACGATCAAATTAACGATTTGATTATACTAATAAAATAAATGACTGTCAATCTCCCCACTCCCATCCGAGTTTCAGGTATTCAGCAACCACGCCGCCGATCCTGAGGGCTAGGCGCTTATGGAGTTCGGTTGAGAAAAAGGGGGATAGATTATCTTCCGGTCATTTGGGACTAAGGGGGATATTAAAAATCTTTTCTACCATGGAAAGCCGTCTGGATCTTCGGACTCTATCAGAAAGAATGATACATTTTATTTCCTTTACAGCCCTATCAATTTCTTCATTAAAAACAAGATAGTCATAGTCCACACACCGCTTAATCTCTCTGAGAGCCTTCTCAAATCTGGTCCGTAAGACCTCTTCGGCATCCGTCCCCCTCCCTCTCAACCGTTCACCGAGAATATCAAGTGAGGGGGGCAGAATATAGATCAGCCTGCTTTCTTCGAAGTGTTTTTTTACGTTTACGGCCCCTTGGCTATCTATGTCCAACACCACATCCAACCCCTGGGACATCTGGTCCTGAAGAACGTCTAAGGAGGTGCCGTACAGGGCATCATAGACCTCTGCCCACTCCACAAAGGCCTTCTCTTCTATCATCTTCTCGAAAGTCTCTCTTTTCACGAAGTGATAATGGACGCCATCCATTTCATTTTCCCTGGGCTCTCGACTGGTATAGGAGATAGAATAGGCTAGATCTTTGATCTCATTTCTTAGCTGCTGGACAACGGTGGATTTTCCCACACCAGATGGCCCTGAGATGACGTAAAGTCGTCCAGACATGGCTACTCTTCCAAATCCTCTTTGGCCAAGCTCCCGCTTGGGCTGAATCTCTGAGCCAGGGTCTCCGCTTGAATGGCTGACAGAATAACGTGATTGCTGTCTGTAATCACAACGGCTCTTGTTCTTCTTCCCTGTGTTGCATCGATCAGCCTCTTTTCCTCACGTGCTTCATCACGCAGCCGTCTGATCGGTGCGGCATTGGGCGAGATAATAGCGACGACTCGTCTGGATACCACCGAATTTCCGAAACCGATGCTGATAAGATTCTGACTCATAGACTCCTCCTTCTATTCCACATTCTGGACCTGCTCTCTTAACTTCTCCAGCTCGGCCTTGATTTCGACAACCTTAGATGAGATAAACGAATCCGTGGCCTTGCTGCCGATCGTATTGACCTCCCTATTGATTTCCTGGATCAAAAAATCCAATCTCCTCCCAATGGAATCATCCTTTGACATGAAGTCTCGATATTGTTTGAGATGGCTTCTGAAACGTACGATCTCTTCATTGATGTCGCAACGGTCGGCAAAGATGGCCACCTCTTGAATCAGCCGAGACTCATCCAATGTTATTCCCCCTGATACCTTCTGAATCTTGTCTTCCAGTCTCTTTTTATACTCATCGACCATCATGGGGGCGCTCTCCTCAATATCACTGAGATATTCCTCAATGATCTCAAGCCGCTTCAAAAAATCTTCTTCAATGGCTTTGCCTTCCGTTATCTTCATCTTGTCCAGTGATTCCACTGCAAGGCCCAGCGCCTCCTGAAGCCCCGGTCTTACATCATCAATCTCCACGTGCGGGGTCTTGAAGATGATGATATCTTTCATCTGACAAAGGGAATCGGGACTGACCCTCTCATCTAACCCGTACTCTTCATCAAGTTCTCGAAATATCCGAAGATAAGACTTGACCAGAGGAGCGTTGAGTTCCAGTGGATATTCC
>JAFGFY010000096.1 GCA_016930795.1 Deltaproteobacteria bacterium | reverse complement strand
TTATACCTTAAAAGGAGGCATAAATGACTATTGAATTCACTAATTCCGAAGCTAAAGATTGGGCAAAACAGCACTTAAAAGGGCTTGAGACCGTTATTTTTCCGTCCTTTACCCCTGACCTAGAATCGCTCGATGAAGATGGTATAAGGTATGATGTCAATCACATTATTGCCAATGGTTTTACTTCCATCATGGTTTCCCCGGAATCCTGCGGCATGACATTCGAAGAGCGCAAAAAACTGGTGGAAATTGTCTGCGACGAGGCCAAAGGCAAGGTACATACATCTGTCGCGGTCATGCAGGACACTGTAGAGCAGGACATAGAGATGCTCAAGCATATTGAAAAAGTAGGCGGAACATTCGCTACCCTTGGTCATCCCATACAATACTATCCCAGGTCTGTAGAGGATATTTATCAGATGTACAAGTATATGTGCAACTCCACCAACCTCGGGATCGTACTCTATACAGGCAGGCTTCATACAAGGGAATACCACCCCAGTTATTTTCCTCCGGAACTTCTTCCTAGAATCGCCGATATACCGAATGTAGTGGCCATGAAGCTCGGCGGAGGCGGCGGTATGGCCATTACAGTCATGGCTTTCCGTTTAATCGGTGATAAGGTCCTTGTGAATGATCCAATGCCCGACAGATGGTTTATTACAATCCCTGAATACGGTCAACAATGGTCCGGCGCAGGGCCTTTTTATGGTATGCAGACTCCAGAAAAACCGCGGATGGTCAACATATTCAATCTCCTGACAAAGGGTGAAATCGATCAAGCAATGGACATCTATTGGGAACTTGCCCCCTTGAGTGAAGGAGGGGGAGGGCTTGAAGCTGGTTATTTCCATTCCGGTATTGTGATGGCCCACACAGACAAATACGCCCACTGGTGCAACGGAGGCAACGGCGGAAGCATCAGGCAGCCTACGGGCAGGCTTTATGATTACCAGAAAGAGAGAATCAGGGCGGGTCTCAGGGCGATAGGGCTGACTCCTCGCGAACCTGAAGAAGAGTTCTATGTGGGCAGGGTAAATTATGCTAAAGGCGCCAGGCTAAGGACATATGTGAAAAATGCTTCATATTCTCAATAAATTATACTCATATTAATGTTAAGGAGATAAAAAATGGAGTTTACAAAATCGGAAGCAAAACAGTGGGCCAGAGAGAACTACAAAGGTTTAAGCGGCACCCTAAGCCCTTCTTTCACGCCTGATCTCAAGGAACTTGATGAAGAAGGTATAAGATATGATGTAAGGCATAATATCAGCAAGGGAATGTTCAGCGTCTTTTGCCAGACAGAGATCTGTGCTTTAACCATGGAAGAACGTAAAAGATATATAGAAATAGCCTGTGAAGAAGCCAAAGGCAAGGCCCTGATATCTATGTTTACCGGTATAGAAACCATTGAGCAGGACATTGAGCTGCTCAGGCATTTTGAGAAAATAGGGGGAACCCACACGCTGCTCGGTTGGCCCGGCATGTTCTATCCAAAATCAGAGGAAGATATATACCAGGCTACCAAAAAAATATGCGATTCCACTAATCTGGCCGTAGACCTATGGCCCAAACCTAAGTTTGACTTCGGCAGGTTCCACCCAAGCCAATTCAATCCTGAACTCATTGAAAGGATAACCGACATACCGAATGTCGTGTCTATAAAAGCGTACCTGAGTGATGGTCTAGGTAAATGGGCGGAAATTCACCATCGCGTTGGAGACAAGATATTGTTTCAAGCTGCCGAGCCATCCGAATGGCCAGTAACAGTAGCTCAATACAAGCAGCAGTTTGCAGGTCCTGTGGATTACGTTATATTCGACCAATCTTCAGATAATCCCCGCATCTTAAGAATGTTCAACCTGTTCCTGGAAGGCGACTTCCTTGAGGCCATGGATTTATACTGGGAGCTTTACCCCATAACAATAGGCGCCAGGGACACGGCCTTTCAGAGCGGAATGCTGGGAATGAAATACATGCAATGGTTGACAGGCGGTAACGGGGGCATGTTCAGGCAACCGACGGCTCCAATTTATCAGCATCAAAAAGATGCCATGAGAGCGGGTGTGAAGGCCGCAGGAATAACGCCACCTGAAAACGAAGAGGAATTCTATGTAGGCCGTCTGAACTATGCCAAAGGCTTGAGGCTTGAGTATTAATATGACTTAATATGAGATATGAATATGACGAAATGAAGGGAGGAGATAATGGCAGTGTGATATTTGCATGTCTGCCACGTATTTACAATTTTTCTGATAAACAATCAAAATCCAAGTAAGCATCACATTAATATGACTTTTCTCATATCTTATCTAAAAACGATATATTAAGAATGGGAGGGAAAATGCCTAGCAATTCAGTAAGTGTAAAGGATGTCTTAGATTCCGGTCGATTCACCTTATATCAAACATGGATCTGTACTCTGTGCTTTTTGCTTGCCTTTTTTGATGGTTTCGATCTGTCACTCGTTGGCGTGTCATTGCCCAAAATTGCCGAGTTTCTAAATTCAACACCTGCATCCCTTGGCGTGGCAATGAGTGCCGGGAATGTTGGAGCACTTATCGGAGCTCTTGTTTTGGGTATGCTCGCCGATCGTTTTGGACGTAAACAGATGTTGTTGGTTTCCGCCTTTACCTTCGGTATTTTTACTTTGGCAATTGCATTTATCCAGTCCGTTGAGCAACTGGTATTGCTCCGCTTCATCGCAGGACTCGGACTAGGAGGGGCTGTTCCGAATGCACTTGCTTTTGGGTCAGAGTATGCGCCAAGTAATAAACGTGCCACACTTGTAACCACAATGTACGCGGGTGTTGCCATTGGTGCCACATGTGCGGGGCTTATCTCTTCTTACCTTCTGCCAAAATATGGCTGGCAATCATTGTTTTTGGTAGGTGGTATCGTCGCATGTCTCATCGGACTCATTGCATTAATCTCCCTTCCTGAGCCACTTGAATTCCTAATCAAACGCGGGAAAGATAGTGATAGGGCGCATATACGTAAAATCGTCTCAAGAATCGCTCCATCATATGCATCAATAGAAGATGTTGAATTCGTTTCATCCGAAGAGAGGCTTCCCGGTGTACCCTTTAAACACCTTTTCAAGGAGGGGCGCGCAGCCAACACCATATTATTATGGATGGCCTTTGTCTTAAGTTACTATTTAGTATGGTTGATCCTTTCATGGACACCGACACTGTTGAAAGAAAGTGGAGCTTCTTCTCAGGAATTTAGCCTGGCCTTTGCATGCATTAACATGGGTGCTGTCATGGCAACAGTATTAGTCGGTATTTTGATGGATAAGTTCAGCCCGTTTGAAATATTAAAAATTGGCTTTTTCCTTGCCTTTGTGAGTGTTTTAACTTTTGGATATTTTGCCTCCAACACCTTTATTGTAGTTGCCGTTGTGTCCGTTATCATGGGATTTTTTGTAATCGGCGGCAACTCAGGCCTTATGGGTCTTGCTGCTATTTCATATCCTGCTGATATCAGAGGTACAGGGCTTGGCTGGGCGACAGGAATAGGAAGATCAGGATCCTTACTTGCACCTGTTGTAGGTGGTATTATGCTTACAAAAAGCTGGAGCGTAAAAGCTATTTGTACCACAAATGCTATTTTGGCATTAGTGGTTATATTAGTCATTTTCATCATGCAGAAAGTCAAGTCCGCTAAGACAAAGGCGGGCTAATAGCGTGAGAACACCTTCATAAGGTAGGGTGAGGTCGGCTCTATAAAGGAGGCTGAATATGTCAACCGTACCAAGCGATAAAAGAGTCAGAAATGCAGGCAACGGTCAGGAGTCCTTTACTCCAACCTGCTCCGAGCGCGTTCAGAGAGTGAAGAATCGTGTTCTCAGACCGATGGAGATTTGCCTGGAGCGTGCTCGTGCCGAGATGAAGGCTTTAGAACAATATAAAAACGAGCCCGGAGTCATTCAACGGGCACGCATCTTTGAGACCTATCTTAAAGAGAAAACTATCCATATTCTGGAAGACGAGCTCATCGCAGGCAATATCACCAGCAAAATACGCGGTGCTTCATTCTCCAGTGAAATGTCTCGGTTTGTAGATGAAGAGCTTGGCGACCCGGTAAAGGACTTCGAGATTCGCCCGTACGATAAAGTTATAATTAACCCAAAAGAGAGGAAAGAGATTCGGGAAGTGCTTATCCCCTACTTCAAGGGGAAGACCCTTGGTGATTATATTCTGGAAATAGCTAGCAAAGAAGTTAAGGAAAAGGTTTTCTCTATAACCTCTTCCTGCTCTCACATTCCGTTCATCGCTGATTTATCGTTAGATAAAGACATTGGACATCAGATGGCCAACTACGAAAAGGTACTCCATAAAGGTCTCAAAGGCATCAGAGACGAGGTCGAGTGGTGTCAGGCCCAGCTTGACCAGCCGTATCAGCACTTTGGACTTCAGGAGAAGCGTGACTTCTACAAGGCGGTGTTGATTACGCTTGATACGGCTATGGCCTACGCCGGGAGGTACGCCGACTTGGCTCGGGAAATGGCAGCCGAAGAAGCTGACCCCAAACGCAAGCAGGAACTTGAGCACATCGCAGAGGCTTGCCGGCGAGTGCCGGCAAACCCTGCCAGAGACTGGTGGGAAGCCTTACAGTCCGTATGGATGATCCACGTCCTTATCCACTGTGATGTCTACAACCTTGCCAACTCCCTGGGCCGCTTCGATCAGTATATGCATTTCTTCTACAAGAAATCAGTCATTGACGAGAAAACAATGAGCCATGACGAGGCTCTGGAGCTGCTGGAATGTTTCTGGATAAAGTTTAATGAGTGGGCCATACTGCTTAGCTATGACGTGGCCAGTTACCAGCCTGGGCAGGGGCTAAGTCAGACAATAACCGTCGGGGGCCAGACCCGTGACGGTAGAGACGCCTGCAACGAAGTGACCATGCTCTGTCTGGAAGCCGAGGAACAATTAGGCCGGCCCCAGCCGGAATTTGCCATGCGAATATGGGAAGGGACACCTGATAGTTACCTGAAGAAAGCCACCGAGCTCATCCGTCTGGGCTGGGGTAAGCCGAAATTTATTGGCGACCGGAAAGCTATTCAAATGATGGCTAAGGCCTATCCTGATAGAACCATCGAGGACTGGCGAGAGTGCGTGATAATGGGGTGTTCGGAGCTTTGTTTGCCTCATATAACCATGCAGCATAGCTGGGAGGGAGTTTGCATTCTACCCAAGATACTGGAACTGGCGCTGAACGACGGAAAGTGTACCCTTTGCGGCCGACAGATAGGACCCCTGACCGGTGATCCCAGGGATTTTGAGTCTATGGCAGCAGTGAAGCGGGCATTTCAGGAGCAGGTGTTTTACTGGATGAAGCACATGGCCGGGGGCATAAAATTAGTGAAGGAGGCACAGGCTGAGAGGATGATGGCCCCCTTTTGCTCTTCCCTCTCGGAAGGCCCGTTGCAGAAGGGGCTTGACCTTTCTCGTGGCGGTGCCTGGTACACCTCCTACGGTATATATCTCGCCGGCCTCGCCGACACCGCTGACTCTCTAGCTGTGATTGATAAGTTAATCTATTGCGACAAAAAGATAACATGGGACCAAATGCTTGAGGCGATCAAGGCCAATTGGGAGGGCCACGAAAATCTACGCCAACTTTGCATTAACGGTGTACCTAAATATGGTAACGATGATGATTTTGCGGATAGCTGGGCGTCCTGGGTCATGAACACCTGGTACGATGAGGTGGACTGGATTAACATCCGGAAGGATCTGCTGCCCTACTACGGTGGTTTATACATTGGCGCCGGGATTATCGGTCAGAACAATGTCACCTTCGGGCCCTGGCCGGGTGCTTTACCCAATGGCCGCATCTATCCAAGACCTCTGGCTGACTGTATATCTCCGTCTCCAGGCGTCGACAAGAATGGCCCCACGGCTGTAGTCAGGTCGGTTAGTAAACTGCCGACGCATCGGTTTGCCATGGGTGGGCCCCTGAATCTGAGGCTAAGTCACCAGCTCCTGGCCACTGACCGCGACCTGGACAACTTCGTATCCTTCCTCAGGGCCATTGAAGAACTTGGGATATATCACACGCAATTCAACGTGATTTCATCGGAGTTCCTGCGCAAAGCGATGAAAGAACCGGAAAGTCATCGGGACCTGCTGGTCAGGGTAGCCAGCTACTGTGCCTACTTTTGCGAGCTTACCGAGGAGCAACAGCTCGATATTATTAATCGTACCGAGCAGCAAGCCTGGTAAAGACCTCTGCTTCTGAGAACTGAGGGCCATTTGTGAGGGAGCATTAAGATACTTGACGAGAAATTCAGTCACGGCCACTGCAAAGCGACTCGTTCTAAGCATTACCAGAATGACCATTCACAATGGCCCGGGAATACGTACTCTAATTCTGTTCAAAGGGTGCCCGTTGCGTTGCCTGTGGTGTTCGACACCGGAGGCTCAGAAGGACGAAGCTGAGATTGCTCTTTACCCGAATAGATGCATCCATTGTGAACAATGTGTCCCGGTCTGCCCCACGAACGCCATAGACCTAACGGGCGGGACGATGAGCGTTAATCGTGCTGTGTGCGACAACTGCGGTAAATGTGCTCAGGTCTGCCACACCGAAGCCATAAAACTTCTCGGACAGGAGATGACTATCGAAGAACTGCTTACGGAGGTGAAAAAGGACGCTATTGTCTACAAACACTCCCGTGGCGGAGTGACCATCTCAGGAGGAGAGCCACTCTTGAATCCTGAATTCACACAGGAATTGCTTCGGGCATTCAAAAAAGAGAATGTCGGCGTTGGAGTTGATACCTGTGGTCATGTGCCCTGGACGACCATTGAAAAAGTGTTACCCTATATTGATTTTTTTCTCTGGGATATAAAGCATATGAATGACGAAAAACACAGGAAATTCACCGGTGTCTCTAACAAGTTTATTCTGAGTAACGCTCGTTCTGTTTCCGAGAGAAACGTACCTCTCTATATCAGGGTGCCCGTAATCCCTGGCTACAACGATTCAGAAGAGAATATCAGGGCTGTCTGTGAGTTCGCCCGTGATTTATCTTCACTGGTAAATGTTGACCTTTTACCATTACACCATCTTGGGAAGGCAAGGTACAATAGTCTTAACCTTGCCTATCCGATAGCTGATATTCCTCTTATTCCAGACGATGTCTTGCATAATATAAAAAAAATGGTAGAGTCTTACCAGTTGAATTGCAGCATTGTCGGCTGAAGAGAAGAAGCGAAATAGCAATTATTGATGAGCTACTCAACGGCCTAAGATCTTTTTTGAGGATTCTTTAGAAGAAATCACCAACTTGTTATGCGAACGCGGTAGGACAGATGGGATGCCGGTTATATATCGAGGCACATAGTGGGGTATAATCTAAAAAAAATAAAAAAATAGGGGAGTATAAAGATCGACATGACGAGTGAAAAAGTAACAGTGTTGAGACCGCAAGGCAAAGCTTCGCCCATACAATTGGTGCCTATGGCACCTCGACTTGATACTCTCGAAGGTAAAACAATATACATTGTGGACATGAATTTTCCACGAACACATCCATTCTGGGAAGAGATGCAACAAATGCTTTCCGGCAGGCATCCCGAGGCCACATGGGTCCTCAGAACTAAAATAGGCACTTACTTTCACAATGATCCGGATCTATGGGCTGAAATTAAGGAAGAAGGCGATGGAGTGATTATTGGTATCGGTCAATTAGATACCTGTGCGCCGTCGGTTATCATCTTCTGCTCGATATTGGAAACATTAGGGGTGCCTACGGCACCTGTCATCACCGAGGCATTTCCCGGGCTCATCAAGAGCTTTGCGTATAAGAAGGGAATGCCCGGAATCCGATTTACTTTTGTTCCCCATCCTTTCGCGAACCGACCAATCGAGTTATACCGGAAATATCTGGAAGGTAACGACCCCATAAACGGCAAGCCGGTTTTGGACGAAGTTGTTGAGGCATTGACCAAGCCGTTGACTGATAAGGAAACGAAGACAGGGACTATAGATAGATCAATGCCGAGGCTGTTAGAGCCTGATACTCCGGAGAATCTGGAGCGCCTCTTTCTTGAAAAAGGCTGGACTGATTATCTTCCGATAGTACTTCCTACGGAAGACAGGGTAGTCGAGATGCTCAAAGGGACAAGCCATGAACCTGGAGAAGTAATTGGCATGATGCAACCTATCCCTCCAAACGAAGTCTGGGACAATCTAATCAAGCGGCTTGGTGCTGGTAGGCGAAGAAGAGCTGAAAAAAAGCATTCCCCGGTCGTGATGCAGCCCTCCCCGCCTCATGAAGCCTGGGAGTACACCGTCGAGCATGTCGCCATTAACGCCGTGATGGCAGGGGCTAAACCGGAGTATTTCCCGGTAATATTGGCCATAGCATCGACAGGGGCAACCTCGCTGTTCAGTTCCGCGACTTCTATGACGAGGATGGTCGTCGTTAATGGGCCCATACGAAACGAAATAAACATGAACTGTGGTCTGAGTGCACTGGGCCCTTTTAATCAGGCTAATGCTGTCATTGGAAGGGCCTGGACACTTATATCCAAGAATCTGGGAGGCTCGATACTGGGTGAGACTTATTTGGGTGATACGGGTAATAATTCCAATTACAATAATAATTGTTTCGCTGAGAATGAGGAGGTACTGCCCGAAGGATGGAGCCCTCTTCATGTGCAAAAGGGCTATAAGCCGGATGAAAGCGTTATCAGTATCTTGGGTGGTTGGAGTCTACTCAACTACGCTGCGTATAAACCGCATCCACATCACGAAATCATGAAGCGGCAGTTGCAGAGTTTTGAAACCAGTGGAGCCGGTACACATCATACGCCTGGAATAAACCCCGGAACTCAGGCTACTCTTTTATTAAGCCCGATAACGTCGAGGGATCTAAAGAATGAAGGTTTCGATAGCAAGGAGCAGTTAAGCCAATGGCTTAAGGAAAATACGTATATGACTCTTTGGAACTATTGGGCAGCCATGCCTGATGACCTTGAATCCGGCAAGGCAGGTGTCGAGCCATTTGCCTCTTTACTAACACTTCCACCGGAAGCGAACTCGCCGCGGCCACTTATCCTGCGCGACACACCGGTTGAGATATTGGTAGTCGGAGGGGGAACTGATGCATTCTGGATGGCCGGAGATTTATTCCACATAGCGTCAGCGTCAGTAGATATGTGGAGATAATGACGCATCGAATTTCGGACCTGTTCTTCGCGGGTTTTGTTAACGGCCGGATTCGGTCAGTGTGGCCCCTCTTATCACCTTTGTCATATGTGCCGTTCGGAAATATGACATTCCAAAAGAATAACCCGGTATACTTCCGGACACGACAATATGAATATCTTCCGGGTTTACGACAGGGACCTTTCCTCCCGGTTTAAGGGATTCTTTAATCACCGGTAAACGGTCTTCAGGAATGGCATCGTGCGGATAGAATATGTCTATATCGGGGGGTTTGGTATTCATCCTGTCATGTATACCCTGGATTTCCTGTTGACTGAGTTCTTCGTACCGCACCTTTGTACTCTCATAGATGTAATCTCGCAGACTTCGTTTGCTATTATAACCGATCCGTTTCAGCATGATAGCCATTTCAGGATGAATGACGAATATGTGTTTTCTGAGATGAGCCATAGGGTTAGCTAGGCCAACTTTATATTGAGCAAACGTGCTGCGGTCTGCGGCAACATCTTTCACCATACTGTCGAGGACCGGCTTTACATCCCAGGGCTCAACTACCCCTCCGCCGTAAATTTTCATCCCTAAACCACCCATGACGGTGTCCACAGTCACGCAACTGTCTTCCGGCCTGTAACCCAGGCCTTCATTAAACGTTTCCCAGGGGTTCTGGTCTATATTTTCGGCGAAAGTGTAGAACGTATGAGAGGACGGGCGGCCGATCAATGCCATATCGATCTCTCCCGGCCATAGGTAACCGATATTAATCAAGCTCAATCTTACGGCGCGACCGATCGTATTATTGGCCTGCCAGCCGTGACCTAATAAGCCCACGCCGGAATTCATGTTAATTTCTTTGCCAAGAGGCCCACTTATCATAATCATAAGAGTGAAGGAACCTTCGGAACTCATCATGTGAGTGTAAGTACCCTCTTCAGTCAGGCACTCCATGGCTGATAGGATCACCGGCAGATATTCGGGCTTAGCCCCCGCCATCACGGCGTTAACAGCTATCTTTTCAATCGTGGCAATACCATTGCGATATGGTACCAGGCCGATAACTTCAGTGGGGGAACGCTTGGTCCCTAGTAGCATCCGTTGAACGGCCTGTTCCGTGGGAGGTATCAGGGGCAAACCATCGCCCCAGTGGTTGTCAAGATACAACTGGTTGAACGATTCAATCGCGGACTCATAATTATCCGAAGTGATCTTGACCGTTTCGTGTGTCTTTTTTGGCGCTTTTAGCTTGGGATTTTTCTCCTCCTGGGTCAGGGGCCGTGTTAAGGCGGCGATAATACCGTCAATGGAGGCTTCGGCAGCGGGTCTGATACTCTCCACAGTCAACCGGTTCGGGTAATAATCTATGGAAGGCAGGCTGACGATACGCACCGCCGGCATTCCAAGGTCCTCGGCTGACATTTTAGAAGTGTGAATAGCGTTATCTCCGACCACAAAAATGCCGGGTTTGCCAAGTTTTTCTAGTGCGACTACCTGTCGGCACTGGATCCATCCTCCCATCCCGTTATCGGCGACGCCGTAGATAAATGTATCCATTTCTTTCTTTGCTTTCTCCGCCGCCTCAGCATCTCCCCAGACAAGCCGCATTGTCGTCGCCGTTGGATACCTTTTTTTCAGCAGTTCTTCAACCGCGATACAGTACTTATCCCCGCCTTTCTTACCATCCCAAATTATGGCGATTTTCTTGCCTGCCAGATCCTTTACACGAGGGTTGAGGAGCCCCGAAGGCGACGGAACTTCGACCACACCCTGGGGGTTTAAACACACCAATTTAACTTTTTCTTTCAATTTTTTCACTCCTCCTTAAAATGTCATTTATTTCGTGATGCAAAAGCCATGCCTCTATATATTATAAATAATTGTGTATGCATATGGGGACTGCAAAAACTCAAATAATAAGCGAGCAGCACAAAGCTATATTCATTTTACGGTCGTTATATATTTAGACATTGAAATTGAAATATATTAGACTATCATAGTAAAAATTGAATTACTATCTCCAAAAAATAATATCACTCTGTTAAGAAGAAAAATGAATAAATCAAATACCTTTGGCGAGAGAGCCCGTTCAAGGACGTTGAGGCTAGCATAGACCTCGTG
>JAFGFY010000095.1 GCA_016930795.1 Deltaproteobacteria bacterium | reverse complement strand
CTTTTGTTGGGGATTCGTTTTCTTATACATGCATTCTTATAACATTTTCTAATACAGTATGCTAGAGTTACTTCTCAGGAATCATATTTTGAGGTACGTCCCCCAAAATTATAACTCGATATGAATGAGGTTTAATCTTCAAGTCGAATGTCTTCTCGGTAGACGGCTGCCCCCAGAAACCGGGAATGTCCTCACCTTTCAGTGTTTCTCCGGACAGCATGTCTTTCATCCCCTTCTCTTTTGCCGTAATAAGCTGAACATCAACCGGTTCATCCCTGAAAGAATGCACGACTGCTGTATGGTTGTCATACAGAAAAACCGATACTTTGCTTGGTCCATACAGCCGGATAAGGTGATGTTTCGAAAGCGTATCCCGAATCTTGTTCAACACCGCTTCCGGAAAATTGTACAGGTCCGCGAAATTGTCCGGAATGGTCAACACATAAAGATTGCCATTGGCATACTCGGCCCGATGCAGTAGTGGCCAGCCTAGACCGCCGTCGAAAGCCGATACCTCTTCCCATGAATCATTGGTCAGGTATTGAATCTGCGGGATGAGGATTTCTTTCTCGCCGGCAATCAAGCCTCCCCAACCGACCTTGTATTCTTTAACCAGCACTTTTCGATGGGTATACTGAAGCTCCACAATCTCTTCGATCCCGTTCGCCTCAAGCGCCCTCAATAGCCCGGATGTGATGACGACTTCTTTCCCGTCCATCAATTGCTTTTTTATCTTGGTCACGATATCTGGATCGAATTTTGCTGATTCAGTCAGAAGGATCAGTCTCTCTTCCGCAGGAAACTCCGGGCATAAATCCATGGGCACACCCGACATGCCGATGAAATTATGTAGGAAATCCTCACCCGTCGAATGAAAGGGTTTATAGCCTTTAATTCCCACAGGATTTCCAAGATACTGAAGGACCCCGTCAATTTGCTCAAGGGCGGTCGCAGCGACCAGGGCCATATTGGCTTCTTTTGTATACTGATCCTTATCCAGATAAGGTTCGATCATGGCATCAAAATCAAAGCTTGTATCTGTTCCCTGCCATTTGCCCCGGAGTTGTTCGCGGATAGGCAGTCCCATCTGCATGTAATCAAACATGGTCATCTCAGGCGCTTTGGCAAGAAGTGTCATCCATAATTGCTCGGCATACCGGTCAGCGGAATTGGATCCATAGGTATCCACCCAACCGCCACCGTTTCTTCCGGGAACGATATTCTCGAAATATCGGACAATGAGATAACTTTGGTAGGGCTGTAGATGTTGATCAGTCATCATGCTGTCGCGGGTTTCAGTTCCCGTGTAGATACCATCGAAGATCTTCGGACCCCGTTCCAGGTCGAAACCCAGTCCCTGAAAATGTTCATACCAGTTGGGATATTTGATAATGACTCTGATATTGGGATTTGTGGCCTTGGCCGGTCCGACAATCAGTGTTCTGGCCGCTTCTTCCAGGAGGTCCATTCGGAATTGCGTCCAGCTCTTGTTTCCTTTGGCTTGAATGCAGTTCTCACACTTACAGCTTGTAAAGAAGAAATCATCCAGGATCAATTCATCAAAATGCCTGGCTGTCATTTCAACGATCTGTTTCAGTCTTTTGCGGTGTTCCTCATTCGTATAGCAAAAGGTCTGAAAATTGTTTCGTTCATTCACCGTAATCGTGATTCCACCGGCTGTCTCGATTCCCCGATTCTTAAAAAACTTGATGATCGGTTCCAGTGCTTCTTCCTCGATCATCACCATATCTCTATGGGTTTCAAGGTAGATCTTCCTAATTTTGAGGTGATGATCCATCTGTTCAAAAGTATTTTTGAGCCATTCAGGATCTTTCATTTTTATGACCTCAGAGACACGAGTATAAACTGAGGCCTCGAAATTCATATATCCATCATCAGCAAACACAGATAGAGAACAGATAATGGCAGGCAGTAACGTAAGGAATGATCGAAAAGTCTTCATTTAAACCTCCAAATGGAATGAGGGTACACTATGAGAGTGGAACGGATTGGAGAAGGATGGAAACTATGGGACAACGTCTCATTTCGGTTGACTCATACCCTCCTGTGCCCGTTTACCTATTCGAATATGGAAGGGGACCATCCATCCCCGATACCATAAGGCAGCATGACGCCATAGGCAAAAATACCCCGAAGCTTCCCATTCTTTGTTTTAAACATATCGGCGAAAGGCATGGAACTGGGCGTTTTTGCGAAGCTGGGATGGGTTGATCCATCCGGCATACTAATCACATCAAATCCTCGATGATTAAAGCAGTACAGGCCCCATGTAATACCCTTTTCCACATCCACCAACGGGGTGCGGCGCGGAAGAACACTGTAAATCGTCTTGAGTGAAGGAGGAATTTTACCATCCGGAGAACTGCAGGAGGCCGCAGAAGGCAATCCGGGAGGGGGCGGTCCCATGTCGGGAATCTTGCCACATGTCACCATTCCGTTTTCCATACGATACGCGTCATCGTCCCAGGGAATCGTACTGGCGTCGAGTGTGTCAAGGGCCGCGAAATAGATATCGGGGATGCGCAACATCTCTTCGCGCGTTATGCGTTCCGAAGGTTCCAGGACTTCGTTAAACCCGGGTGGAACATTCTTCAGATTGCCGAGGCTGATTTCATTTGTGTCGCGGACAACAATCGACTCAGCTTCGGTGATCCGGCGATTCACGACTTTAAGACGCACGGAGAGCAATACAGGATTATCATGTTCCTTGGCGATACCTGTCCAGGCCACCTGCCCCTCCTGCGTGTCACAGGCGTAAAACTGAAAATCTCCCAGACCTGACGCCGTAAACCAGAGTCCTTCGGTAGGAGGAAGCTTCACCGTATTTTCCGTCAAAATGAAATCCTTGGCGAACGGTGCTTGCGAAGCATCATGTGCCACCATAGCTGCGAGATACTGATCCGCAATACCTTCCAGGCATGCCCGGTCACACGGCTGCATTGTTTCGATTTCTGCCGTATTAGACTCGGTATCTACGGGTTGACACGCAAAAAATGCAAACGTACAAATAGCCGTCAAGAAAACCATCGATAATTTCTTCATAATATCCTCCATGCATTATTTGATTGTCAGAAATGAATACTATGATAAAGATCTCTTCAAGTAGGGGAAAGAACCTCCTGAATTTTTTTCATCCAGTCAGACACTGTAATATCCTCGACTGGACAGAAATGTTTCGTATAGGGCTTGATATCTATGATTGGACTACCATCCACAGCATCCAAGTCTTTGACCCTTAATATATTCTCTTTCCTCTCGATGACCTTTACGACCGTCAACAAAACAGGATTGGGTCGTGCCGGACTGCAAGTGGAAAACACACCGACCAGTGGAAATTCTTTATTCCCCATGGGGTGTACTTTGGTAATAGAACGTCCTTCAGGGGGTAAAAGATGCGGCCAGTAGAGGACAAGGGCATGGGAGAAATCCTCTAAACCATCCAAAAGTCTCACAAGCTCGGGGTTGATAATAAGCTCGGAGACATGATCCCTAAGAACTTTTACATCCCTTGCGGTCTGCTCAGGATCTTTTTCGTGCTCAATATCTACTCCCTTAGCTTTAAGGCTTGGAATTTTGAGGTCACTTATGATATACCCGACAGGTCTAATGACTATCTCTTTATGAGTGTGGTCATCGGGTTCTTCCTTTTGATTCATAATGCACCCCCTTCTAATCTGAAAGCTGCATTATCTTAAAACATTCTGGATAAGTTAAGGCCTCTTTCCGGAGGGAAACCTAAAATAATACTTGATCCTATTGAAAATTATGAACAGGACGCATACGATAACAGAGTATTATTGAATGGGCAACTCTAATTAAGCTTATTAAGACATATTAAGGGGGCGTTATTTTATGAAAATTACCATTATTTGTGATAATACCGCTTTCAGAAATGACCTTCAGGCTGATTGGGGCTTTTCCTCTCTTATTGAGGGGAATAAGAGAAAGATTCTTTTCGATACCGGCGGAAGAGGTTCTATTCTGCTTTCAAACATGAAAAAATTGGGAATTGCTCCTAGAGAAATCGATGATATCTTTATTTCGCATTCCCATTTTGATCACACCGGAGGCTTATCCGTTTTCCTTGAGCATAACAATGAAGTGAAAGTATGGGTCCCTCATTCTTTCCGTGGGGTAAAAAATGTAAAAGAAGTGATTGAAATTAAAGATGCCCGAGAGCTATACGAAGGAATTTACTCCACGGGTGAGTTGGAAGGAATAGAACAGTCTCTTTGCGTTAAATCACCAAAAGGTATTGTTATTATAGCGGGATGCTCACATCCACCTGTGGAGTATATTTTAGGTGCCGCGTCTGAGTTCGGCAGCATCTATGGGATCATAGGTGGTTTGCATGGTAACAGACCGGAATCATTGAAAGGTCTAGGATTGATTTGTGGTACTCATTGTACTCAATATAAACAAGAAATAAAATCTCTCTATCCGGAGCAGTATATTGACGGGGGGGCAGGAAAGATCATTGAAATTAATGAATAACAGGAAGAATAGAAATTATGATTATAAAATTTCTGGGCGCTGAATCGCTGGGGGTACGCGGACTTTGTTCCCTGATTGAACTAAATGTGAGAAAGATATTTATAGATCCCGGCATAGCCCTGGGTTGGACTCGCTACGGTTTTTTACCCCATCCTTTTCAGATAGCGATCGGTGCAGAAATCAGAGAACATATTATTGATGAATTAAAGAATGCGAGTGATGTCATTTTCAGCCATTTTGATGGAGATCATTGTCCCCTATTCAATCCAAATCCTTACCAGTTAGGAATAGCCGATGTGAAAAATAGCTTATCCAATTGTCGAATATGGGCCAAGGGACCGGATAATTGCTCGCTGATTGAGCGAAAAAGAAGAGAAG
>JAFGFY010000094.1 GCA_016930795.1 Deltaproteobacteria bacterium | reverse complement strand
CCTTTCAAGGCCTCGGACATATAATAGAGCCATATAGGACTCGCGGCCCTGGAGCCTGTCTCTCCACTACCCATGCTTCTGCGGTCATCGTACCCCACCCATACTCCTGTGACCAAATTGGGAGTATAGCCCACAAACCAAGCATCTCTGAGATCATCTGTCGTCCCCGTTTTTCCAGCTGCAGGTCTGTTCAGCGCCTTTATCCGGAACCCTGTGCCCCCTCTCTCCTTCACAGCCGCCACCAAGAGGTTCGTCATGACATGGGCTGTTTCAGGGGAAATAGCTTGCTTCATAGAAGGCTGATTCTCTTCTATAATCTGTCCGTTTCTGTCCAGAATCCTGTTGATAAAGATGGGTTCAACCAGCATTCCGTTGTTGGCAAAGGCGGAGTAGGCCCTCGTTATTTCATATAAAGAGACACCTGATGACCCCAGGGCTAGGGAGAGATCCGGACTTAAATCCGATTCTATGCCGAGCCGCCGGGCATATGCTATCGCCTGATACACGCCGATTTCCTGCAATATCTTTACGGTTATGACATTTCTTGATTTAATCAGGCCGGTCCTGAAAAGCGTGGGGCCGAAAAACTTTTCCGTGTAGTTCTCAGGTTTCCACAACTCCTCGTCAGGATTGGATTGATAGATTAAAGGCGCATCAATAATCACGGTTGAGGGAGTCATCCCGTGATCAAGTGCCGCAGCATATATGATCGGTTTAAATGCAGAACCCGGCTGGCGTCGTGCCTGAACAGCCCTATTGAATTGACTGGCAGTGAAATCCAAACCTCCAACCATCGCCCTGACCCTGCCGCTGTGAGTTTCTAAACTCAAAAGGGCCCCTTGGATCAACGGCTCCTGCTCCAGAGAGAATTCCCAATCATAGGGCGGAGTTCCCTCACACTTGATTCGAACAAGGACAACGTCTCCCTGTTTAAGGACTTTGCTCGGGAGTGACACACTCGCACTATGATAAGCTGTCTTTGGATCGGGTTTTCTGGCCCATTTCATTTCTGAAAGGGGTAAGATTCCCTGTTTTTCTCCATAACTGATGGTCACCTCTCTCCCCTGGTCATCCACACTTTCCACAAGCCCTTCAACGATGGATTCAATTCCAGGGGGGGACTCCAGGAATTTCTCCTCACTCTCCTCCCTGAAAGTCTCCATCTCCTCTGGGGAGAGTTCACGTAGGGGGCCCCGGTACCCCTCTCTTTGATCTAGTTCCCTAAGCCCCATTTTCAGGGCCTTTTGGGCCGCCTGTTGGGCCTTGAGATTTAAGGTGGTATAGACTTTGAGCCCACCTTTATATAAAAGATCCCTGCCATAGGTCTCCTCAAGGTATCCACGAACATACTCTGTAAAAAATGGGGCTTTGTGATAGTAAGGATTCTCTTGCCTTTCCTTGATCATCAGTTCGGTGTCCAGGGCCTCCTGTTTCTGGATTTCCGTGATATAGCCATGTTCTCTCATCTTCTCCAGTACATATGTTTCTTGTCTGTGTTTGGCCCGCTCAAAGTAGAGGGCGGGGTCATATCTGGAAGGCGACTGGGGGAGTCCTGCCAAAAGGGCGGATTCCGCAAGGTTTAACTCACTGACCTTTTTCCCGAAATAGGTCCTGGCCGCTGCTTCGACGCCATAGGCCCCGCTTCCAAGATAATACATATTGAGATAGAGATAGAGAATTCTCTCTTTTGAAAAGGCCTTCTCAATCTGAAAAGAAAGGAGGATCTCTCTCGTTTTCCTTTTAAGCGTTCTTTCCTTATTCTTCAGCAGCATTTCTCTCGCCACCTGTTGAGTGATTGTGCTTGTCCCTTTGATCCTGTCCCCTGAAAGCCGGCTCATGATCAGCGCCCTCACAAGACCTAGAAAATCGACCCCTTCATGTTCAAAAAATCGGGGGTCCTCTGCTGCCACAAAAGCGTCAATAAGGTATTGAGGGACTTGGTCAAGAGAAACGAGAATCCGTCTTTCTTCTGAAAAATGGGCGATCACTTCGCCATCGTCACTATAGATCTCTGTGATGATGGGAGGCGTATACTCTTCCAACGAGCCGATATAGGGTAGATTACTGGACCAGAGATACCACAGGACCGCCCCGATGATCATGCCGAACAGGAGTAGAATAAGACTTGTCCACATGAAAAATTTGAGAAGTCTTTTCACCTGAAAATCCTCCGATCAAGACTCCTGTACTGAATGGCCTCAGCCACATGATGAGCCTCTACTCCGGGATTACCCTCAAGATCGGCAATGGTTCTCGCTATCTTGAGTATTTTGGAGTGGGCCCTGGCACTGAGACCGAGTCGATCCATCGCTTTTTCCAGCAAATCGCTTGAATCCGTGTCAAGGGAGCAAAACTGTCTAATGTGGCGGCTGGTCATATCGGCGTTCGTGTGTATCTTCATTTTTTGATAGCGATCGTTCTGGATCTTCCTCGCCTTCTTCACCCTCTCAAGGATCTCCGATGAGGATTGCCCCTGCTCAATTGAGGAAAGATCATTGAAACCGACAGGAGGAACCTCCATATGGATATCGATTCGATCCATCAAAGGCCCGGATATCTTTGAGCGATACCTGCGAATCTGGAGATAGGAGCAGTGACACTCACGCTTGGGATCTCCAAAAAATCCGCAGGGGCAGGGATTCATGGCCGCCAGCAGCATGAAATTGGCTGGATAAGTTACAGAGGCATTTGCCCTTGCAATGGTGACATACCCATCCTCAATGGGTTGTCGGAGGACTTCCAGGACATTCTTCCTGAATTCAGGCAATTCATCCAAAAAAAGCACCCCATTATGAGCAAGACTCACCTCTCCCGGCTTGGGATTTTGACCTCCTCCTATGAGTCCCGCGTCCGAAATGGTGTGATGGGGGGCACGAAAGGGACGGGAGCTGATCAAGCCTCTGCCCTTGGGCATAAGGCCCATTACACTGTAGACTTTAGAGGTCTCTATGGCCTCTTCAAAGCTTAGTTCCGGAATAATGGTGTGAAAGCGTTTGGCCAACATCGTCTTTCCGGCGCCGGGGGGTCCGATCATGATCAGGTTATGCCCGCCCGCAGAAGCGATCTCCATGGCCCTTTTCACATCCTCCTGCCCTCTAACATCGGAAAGATCAATCTCATCGGCCGATTTCACGAACAGATCTGATGTGTTCATTTCAAGGGGCCTGATGGTCAATCTGCCTGAGAGCGCCTCCACGAGTTCTGAAAGGGTTTGCACCGGGTAGACATGGATTCCATCGACCACGGCCGCCTCTGATGCATTTTCCGGCGGCAGAAATATTCCCTTTATACCCTTTTCTTTGGCTTTTACTGCCATGGGCAAGGCCCCCTTAATAGGCCTGATAAGACCATCCAGGGAAAGCTCTCCCAGGACAAGATACTCGGCGTGCGACGCCTCGGAAACCAGCCCGGTAGCGGTCAGTATGCCCAGCGCCATGGGGAGATCAAAGGCTGTACCTTCCTTTTTAATATCCGCGGGGGCCAGGTTTACGGTGATTCTGTCGGCAGGAAAGTGATAGCCCGAGTTCTTGATGGAGGTTTTGACCCTCTCCTTGCTTTCGCGAACAGCCCCCTCAGGCAAACCGACTGTGGAGAAAGAGGGCAAACCTTGGGAAATATCGACCTCGACCTCAACAACATAGGCCTCTATACCGATGACGGCGCTGCTATAGACCCTGGCCAACATAGATAAATCGCTCCAAGAATTTCGTGGCTTTCCTTACTTGAATATCCTTTACATTTAACATGAGAGATGGTAAAAAATAAAGTTCATTTGAATCTGAGATTCGAATGATCTCATCGCCTGAAGCGAGAGGAGAACAATATGGCACGTATCACAGTAGAAGATTGTTTGAAAAAAGTAAACAACCGGTTTGCCCTCATTCATATGGCCGCCAAGCGAGTCAGACAGATAAGAAAAGGTGTCGAACCCACGGTCATCACAAAAAACAGGGATGTGGTAACGGCCCTCAGAGAAATTGCCGCTGGGACTGTTTTCAAGGCCGAACCTGTTCATGATGCCGATCTTTCTGAAAAGGAGAAGGGTGAGAATTCACCGGAAGCAAGAGAAGATAACACGGAACTGATGCCGGATGAAGAAAAGCCGGAGAAGCAAAAAGCTGAACAATCGAATGGTTAAAGGGAATATGACTGATCATGCCTAAGAGGGATTATTACGAAGTCTTAGGTGTTCCTAAGAATGCCGGAGAAGAGGAGCTAAAAAAGGCCTATAGAAAACTGGCAATGAAATATCATCCGGACAAGAATCCGGGTGATAAAGAGGCCGAAGAAAGTTTCAAGGAGGCCTCTGAGGCTTATGAAGTACTCAGAGACAAGGAAAAGCGAGACCTGTATGACCGATTCGGGCATGAAGGTCTACAGGGAACCGGTTTCAGAGGTTTTGGCGGTTTTGAGGACATTTTCTCCAGTTTCGGGGATATTTTTGAAGATTTCTTCGGCTTCGGCGGAAAAAGGCAAAGGAACAGGGCCAGATCCGGCAATGACCTTCGCTATGATTTGGAGCTTTCCCTGGAAGAGGCATTTTCAGGGAAAGAAGAGGAGATTGTTTTTCATAGATGGGAGAAATGTGAGAGTTGTCAGGGATCCGGTGTCGCTGCCGGCCATGAACCCGCGGTTTGTTCGACATGTCAAGGCAGGGGACAGGTGGCTCGCTCCCAAGGGTTCTTTCAAATCAGCACGACGTGTCCATCTTGTCATGGTGAAGGACGTATCATTACGCATCCTTGCTTGGACTGTAGAGGCGTCGGCAAAGTCAAAGTCAAGAGAGAGATCACCGTCAAGATCCCCGCTGGTGTAGATACCGGATCAAGATTACGATTACGCGGTGAAGGAGAACCCGGAGAATTTGGAGGACCGCCGGGAGATTTGTTTGTCGTTATTCGCCTTGAACCCCATGATTTTTTCACTCGTGAGGGGGATCATCTTTTATGTGAGATTCCCATATCCTTTGTACAGGCGGCATTAGGGGCGAAAATCGAGATCCCGGTTCTTGGACAAGACGGCGGAAAAGAATTCGATATACCGGCTGGAACACAACCCGGAGACATTTTAACTATCTCGGGCGAAGGCATGCCGACCCTAAGAAAAGATGAGCGAGGCGATCTCTTCACAAAGATCACTGTAAAAATCCCAAAGAAATTGACACCCCGCCAGAAAGAGATTCTGGCTGAATTTGCAGAACTTGAGGAGTCCAAAAGATCGAAAAAATTAAAGGGGGTTTGGCATAAAATGAAGATGCAATGATAGGGATTTATGCTGGTTTTTTCATTAACTTTATATTATAACTACTTTTTATTTAAAGGAAATTCTTATGGCCAGACTAACCAAAAAAAAGCTGAATTTCTTTAAAAATCTGCTTAATGAACGGATTGATGAGCTTCTTAGTCAAGCCAATGAAACCGTAAGTGGCATGACGACCCATAAAGAAAATCTGCCTGACCCTTCAGATAGGGCGACATTGGAATCGGACAGGAACTTCACCTTGAGAATAAGGGACAGAGAGAGAAAACTGATCGGTAAGATCAAAGAGGCCCTTGAACGGATAGAACTAGGTACCTATGGGATTTGTGAGGAGTGTGGAGAAGAGATTTCCACGGAAAGATTAATAGCCCGTCCTGTAACAACCCTTTGCATTGACTGTAAAAAAATGCAGGAAACAGAGGAGAAAGTTAAGGGATTATAGCCGGTATTTTCGATATAAAAGGATGTTAAACGATTTGAATCCTTCATGATCGGTTTTTCAGCGCTTCACCGCTTCAGACGTATACTCGCACGATCTTTTCAAAAAATTCCGCGACCACATCAAAATCCCTTGGAGTCTCTCCATGGCCGGGGATCTCACTATACAATGACATATCATCGTCAAATATGTTAGTATTTTGCAGAAAGACATTGACCCATAAAAACCTCCATCTACAAGGCTGTTTTGCCGCAGAGCATAGGGATGAGAAAGTATAGATCAGCTGTGACACGCAAGAAGGTCATCACGACGCACATCAACGCTGATTTTGACGCGTTGGCTTCCATGATCGCGGCCCAAAAACTTTATCCCGAGGCAACCCTCGTTTTCCCCGGGTCCCAGGAAAAGAATATCCGTAATTTCTTTCTCCATTCAACCTCATACATTTTCAACTCCACCAAGATGAAAAAGATCGATCTTGATCAGGTAAGGATGCTCATTCTCGTGGACACACGGCAAAAAAGCCGGATCGGGAATTTTGCCCAATTAGTCGATAATGGTCATGTGGAGATCCACATTTATGACCATCACCCCGAATCCGATGATGACATCCATGGAGAAGTAGAAATCATTCGGGAAACGGGTTCAACCACGACGATTCTCGCGGATATCCTCAAAGAAAAAGGGATCCGTATCTCACCTGATGAGGCG
The DNA here is from genome assembly GCA_016930795.1 of Deltaproteobacteria bacterium. Lineage (GTDB taxonomy): Bacteria > Desulfobacterota > DSM-4660 > Desulfatiglandales > HGW-15 > JAFGFY01. Next base: position 4,752 of record JAFGFY010000094.1, on the reverse strand, counting down.
ACTATTATGTGCGTGGGAATCCATGAAGACACCGGCTCATTTACTTTTCCCTCAACAAAACCTGAAGATCTTTTAGCAACAGCATGGCTCCTTGAACAGGGGGCCAACCTCAATCTTGTCTCGGACATGCTGACCAAGGAACTTACCGCTGAACAGGTCTGGCTGCTTAACGATCTCACTCAATCGGCAAAAACCCTTTTGGTTAATGGAATAGAGATCGTCATCTCAAAGGTGATCCGTGATGAATATATCGGTGATTTCGCATTCCTCGTCCACAAGTTCATGGATATGGAGAATCTGAGCGTGGTCTTCGCGCTCGCACAGATGGAGGATAAGGTTTACCTGGTGGCCAGAAGCCATGTGAAGGACGTCAATGCGGCTGAAATTTCCCTCGCTTTCGGAGGTGGCGGACACCCTCAGGCGGCCTCTGCCACCATCAAGAACAAAACTTTAATACAAGTGGAGAGATCTCTTCAGGCCCTGCTCAGAAATCGCGTCAAACCCCAGAAAAAAGCAATGGACATGATGTCTTCACCGGCCATACATATCCACCCAGATGAGCCCATCAAAAAGGCCGCCACCACAATGACAAAATACAATATCAATGTTCTCCTCGTTATTGATGACGATGATCACCTCGAGGGGTATATCACGAGACAAGTCGTGGAAAAGGCCGTCTACTTCGGCCTGGGGCACATCCGTGTCAAGGATTATATGAATATTGAGTTTTCCACCGTTACCCCCGACGCCCCTCTTGGGGAAGTCCAAGACCTTATCATTAAAGACAAACTGCGCATTCTTCCTGTCGTGAAGGCTAGTCGAGTGGCCGGGGTTATAACTCGAACCGACCTCATGAATATCCTTGTGGGAGGACCGGTTATATCTGATTTTCAATATGATGCCCGACATGCCTCACATTTTGAAAAACAGAAAAACATAGCGGCCCTACTGAAAGAAAGGCTGCCGAAAAGACTAATAGATTTGTTTAAAAATATTGGTAAGGTTGCTGATATTTTAGGGTATAACGTTTACGTAGTAGGAGGTTTCGTTCGCGATCTCTTTTTGAGGAAAGAGAATCTTGACGTGGATATTGTTGTTGAAGGAGACGGCATCAAACTCGCCTATGAGTTCGCCCAACACCACGATGCGCGAGTCAGAAGCCACCGAAAATTTGGGACTGCTGTTCTTGTTTTCCCTGATGGATTCAAAATGGACATCGCCACGGCCCGAATGGAATACTATGAATCCCCGGGAGCCCCCCCTATTGTGGAAGAAAGTTCCCTAAGGATGGATCTTCTGCGACGCGATTTCACCATTAATACACTGGCCATACAGTTGAACAAAAGAAAATATGGGGCATTGGTGGACCATTTTGCAGGTCAGAAGGACATCAGGGAAAAAGTCATCCGTGTTCTGAATAATCTGAGTTTTGTTGAAGATCCAACTAGAGTCCTGAGGGCCATCCGCTTTGAGCAACGATTTGGATTCAAAACCGGCAAGCTGACCCTTGCTCTGATGAAGAACGCGATCAAAATCGACTGTTTTAAAGGGCTCTCCGGAAGGCGTCTCTATCTGGAATTAAAGCTTTTATTGATGGAGCAGAACCCCCTTCGGGCCATCGGAAGAATGAACGACCTGAATCTGCTGCCGGTGATATCACCCAAAATCAGATTCACAGAAAATCTAAGGTTTCTCCTTGAAGAGACCAGAGAGACCATAACCTGGTTCAACCGCCTCTACCTGGAGGAGCCCTACGAACCATGGAAAGTCTATTGGTACGGACTTATCGCATTTCTGGATATCCAATCGCTCCACAGGTTGGCGGTCCGAATGCAGATGGGGAATCAAGAGCGTCAAGAGTTGATACCGGAAAGCAGCGTTATGGACGATGTGCTGGAAAAGCTTCACAGAGTCGACTCTTATGACAATTATGACCTCTATACATTGCTTGATCATTATGATACAGAGATTCTGCTCTTCTTAATGGCAAAGACTCGAAGTGAAAAAGTAAAACGCAAGATTTCGCACTTTTTCACAAAACTTCGAGGCACACGGATCATTCTCAAAGGCAAAGACTTGAAGAATATGGGCTTTAAAACAGGCCCGCTCTACAAAGAGATATTTGAAAGCCTCCTGAAAGCCAGGCTAAACAATGTCATAAACACAAAAGAGGAAGAGGTTGAGTTTGTGAAAGAGATGTTCGGTTCGAGCTTGACCGCACGAGACTAGGGGTCATATGGCACACCCTGAAGAAAATGAGATAATTGAAAGAAAGCATCCTCCGGATCCGACGGATTACGAAGTAAAATTGGAGATATTCCAAGGTCCTATGGAGCTTCTTCTCCATCTCATTCGGAAAAATGAAGTCGATATTTTTGATATTCCCATTGCCACAATCACGGATCAATATCTGGCCTACTTGGACCTGATGAAAATTCTCAATATTAACGTGGCGGGGGATTTCCTGGTCATGGCATCCACACTCCTTCATATTAAATCCAGACTGCTCATTCCCGGTTCGGATGAGGAAGGAGATGGAGAAGATCCCCGTGAGGAACTTACGCGACCTCTCCTGGAGTACCTAAGGTTGAAGGAAGCCGCTGGAGAACTCCTTGACAGGGAATTATTGGATAGGGATGTCTTTGCACATCAATTGTCCGCCGATTTTAAGAGGCAACTGGAAGGAGAAGATTCCTTCCTGGAGGTCAACCTCTTCCAACTTCTGGATGCCTTTCGGACCATGGTGGAGCAAAGACTGCCTGGCACGCCGTTGATTCTGGCTGCCGAGCAATATTCCCTTGAAGAAAAGACAGCCTATATCCTGGAGTCTCTGAAAACGCGTGGTGTCATTTATTTTCAAGAGCTTTTTGCAGAGGACAGGACCATTTCCGAATTCATCATCACCTTCTTGGCCATCTTGGAACTCGCCCACTCGGGATTGCTGAGGATTTTTCAAAATGATCCGGAAAAGGACATACAATTAGAGGCCCTGTTTGAAGATAGCGGAGACAGCCGTCATGTCTAAGTCGTTGAAAATGATTATAGAAGCGTTGCTTTACGCGGCGGAAAAGCCGTTGAGCGCCAAGGAAATTCACATCGTCCTTCCTGACGCTAACGTGTCCGAAATAAAGGGGACATTGGAGGTGCTGCGCCAAGAATATGAATCCTTGGAAAGAAGCTTTATACTGAAAGAGGTGGCGAGTGGATATCAGTTTAGAAGCCGTTCCGAATACGCACCCTATATCATGAAGATGCTCCAGAAATCTCCAAGCAGGCTTTCCAGGGCTGCTATGGAGACCCTGGCTATCATCGCCTACAAACAACCGATCCTTCGGCATGAAATAGAAAGGTTTCGAGGAGTGGATGTTGGAGGCATCTTGAGGACTTTATTGGAAAAAGGGCTTATCAAAATCATGGGGCGAAAAGACCTTCCCGGCAGGCCTCTTATCTACGGCACCTCCAAAAGATTTCTAGAGGTCTTTGACCTTAAAAGCATCTCGGACCTTCCCAGACTCAAAGAGATAAAGGCCTTTGGCGCTGATGAACATATGCCGTTGTTTCAACTCGAAGAAGACTCGCCGGGCCTTGGGCAAGGAGAAGCAAGGCCCATCGATGACGAAACACGCCCCCTCCATACGCAAGCGCCGGAGGAAGCACTTGAAGAAGCCATCATCGAAGGAAATCGGCCCGCAGAGGATTAACAGAATCCTCTCGTTGGCCGGCGTGACGTCAAGGCGCAAGGCAGATGATTTGATCAGGGCCGGAAGAGTGACTCACGAAGGCAGAGTGGTTCAGGAGTTGGGAACTCAGGCCGTCTGGGGAAAAGAGAGCATCAGGGTCGACGGCAAAGAAATATCAAAACCATCCTCCAGAATCTACCTGATGCTGAATAAGCCTTTTGCCTGTATCTCCGCCCTCAGCGATCCCGCTGGAAGACCCATTATAACCGATTTCATCAAGGATATTGAGGAGCGGGTCTATCCGGTTGGGCGATTGGATTTTGACAGCCTGGGATTGTTGTTATTGACCAATGACGGAGAATGGGCCTATCGTCTCACCCACCCCAGCTATCATGTTCCCAAAACATACAAAGTCACTGTTGAAGGACTGATCAATCCCAAGACCTTGAATACCCTAAAGAAGGGTGTTCGGCTTGAAGACGGGTCCTCCGGCCCGGCCAAGATCGCCCTCCTCCGGCAAGGCGAAGGGAAAAGTATTCTTAGGGTAACCATCACGAAGGGAAGATCGAGGCTTGTGAGGCGAATGCTGGAGGCCTCGGGGCACAGAGTCATTCAACTCATTCGGACAGGATTCGGGAATCTTGGTCTTGGAGACCTCAAAATCGGGGAGTATCGCCACCTCAAAAATCATGAAGTCGAAGCAATGAAAAAGATGGTGGGGATGTCCTAAGACTTTTTTGTTTGCAAACCCCGAGCGTTCATAGTATGTAAAAGAACACTGTTCAAATTCTCTCTTCTTATATGGGCGGTTAACTCAGCGGGAGAGTGCCATCCTCACACGGTGGAAGTCGCAGGTTCAAATCCTGTACCGCCCACCATCCCAATAAACTCAATAAATTAGACACTTTTCTTAAAGCTCATTTTTCACCATTTAAAGGCCTTAATTCGGGGGGCCCGTACATCCCTTCCACTTCTTTGGACAGCATCTTCGCATAATGTTCGGTCATGCGGATGTCCGAATGGTTCATGGCCTTGGATACCTGCCAGATGTCATAGCCCTTTCTCAAAAGGG